>CAZTAS010000409.1:0-3677 GCA_964611635.1 uncultured Thermodesulfobacteriota bacterium | reverse complement strand
TATATTGTCTGAATCCAAGACGGGGTGCTACGCATGGTCATTACTTCCAAATCATGCGCACATCGTGCTTCGAACAGGGCTAGTTTCTATTTCCACGATCATGAGGCGGCCTCTTACCGGATATGCAAAGCGAGGACAAGCGATTGCCAATGAAAATAGCTTTCAGCTCTTGGACGAATGCTATTTTACGATTTTATGGACGTCCCGGATATCCCCTTTATCGCCACCTAATTTTCTTCTTGACAGGGGCAATATAGGATGTCCCCATCTCCCTCTCACAAAAGCTTCACTTTCCTCAAAGGACTCAGGAGGGCTCTGTTTCTCCAGTTAACAAGTTCACCCGCAACAATTTAGTTTGGCCCGGAATTGGTTGTACTGTGTTCGCCGCTACGAGCCACTTCACACCTCCAACAGGAACGATTTCTTTTGAAAGCTGCGCGTTCTTTGAAAGCGATGTATTGATATCAAATTTCTTTCTCTCCCCAGACGTCTGGAGTTCATACATGAGTCCTTGCGGAGTATAGCGGTAATCTAGAACAACGACTTCCGTCGGGCCAGTTCCACTATTATAGATCCCCTTTTCTCCTGACGCCAAAACAGTTACCCAGTTCTCATCACTGTCTTTCCCCGTATCCTCCCCCAATTCCATGCCTCTGGGTTTCACCCTCCTCACCAAAGAGGCGAATTCTTCCAATTCATGAACAGCCAATGAATCCTTTTGGACGTATGCGAAATGGATGGCTTCTTCCAGAATCTCCTTGAAATGAGAAGCGAGCTTCTCCGTAAGTCTCAGACTGCCATTCGTGGAGTCATAAATACAGATGCCTTTGCATTTCTCTGTAGTGATGGGGGAGAAATTAGAATGGAAGATTCCGACACCCAGATCCCGTGTTTGAACGCCAAATTTATAGCTGAAAGCCTCAATAAGCCTCTTGGCCGTAATATCTGATAACACATGCCCAACGGAAAACCACCAACATACCCCGGTTGTTGCAAAAAACCGGTTCAGGGGTTTTTGCCAAAAAGAGGAAGAAGGGCTGTATTCGTGGTCCTCTCTTGCTGAACCGCGTTGTTCAGTAAATCCGGTGACGCGCTCGCTGACTTGCATCTCAGACTCTGCTATAAATCCTGCATCAGAACTAAACAGCTGAAGAATACCGCCCCCAAAGCTTGGGAAAACCGTTGTCATGGATTTTGGTTTTGTTGTCCATCGCTTTTCCCTGTGGACATATATCTCGCCCTGCCGGTATTTGAACCGGTTGACCCTGTAAGGTCGGCCCATGTAGTAGTAGATCGCCCCTGGATATGCCTCTCTAAGCACCTGCGAGAAAGTCAAGCTTCCTAGCGGCGAGTTATATTGGTCCCTCACCTGAAAGCTCTTTTCAATGTTTGTGCGTATGGGAAATTCCCGATGCGGACCGGCCTGAGCCCTCTGTTTCAAAGGATAAAGATCATTCGGAATAATTTCTGATGGATTTATTTCATTTTCAAAAAGCTTTTTGAACAAAGGTGGGACCGAATCAAATGGACCTCTGTGATATTGGTTTGCATCTGTTTCACTGAACTCTACTGCTGCACATAGCGCATTTGCATATTGTATGTAACGATTCTCTAGGTACAGCCAATTCGGCTCAACCGGACTCAGGATATAGTTCTGAAGACCTGCAGAGCGATCTGCGATTGCGCCTCTGTTGTCGATAAACAGACAAATACCTTCTCTCTTCCTTCCCCCCCTGCCAACCCGCTGCCAAAAAGCTTTTAGGGTTGGAGGCTGATTTAACAGCACAATTAAATCAATTTCTCCGATGTCAATTCCCAACTCAAGTGCGCTTGTAGATACAACGCCCCGCAATTCTCCTTGGGCAAGGGCTTTCTGAATCTCATTTCTGTCTACGGTTTCGTATCCAGCACGATAAGGAAGGACCTTCAAATTGTCAGTTCTCGATCTTCCCGATCCCTCAGAAGCCACTTCTTCTGTAATGATTGAAGATGACTGATCATCATCCTTGTCATCTTGACCTTCAGGTCGTTTAAGGGCCATCACAAGTAATTCCACCATTTTTCTCGTGTCGCCAAAGGCAATGTACCTGCCCGTGTCGGCTCTGGCTAATCGCTTGAGCAAGGCGACTGTACTCTCAAACCCCTTTTCATTCACCTCTTCGGCAAGAAGAATGGTTTTAGGCGGGATCGAAGAGTTGTCTGAATCCGGCCCAAAAGACTTCGGATGTCTGCCTGTAAGCTGATAGACAAAGCCTTCAGGATCATCCAATGTGGCTGTACTTGTTACGATTTGACGTATCTTTGCAACCGCCTGAATTCGTCTAAGAAAATACGCCATGTTTGTTCCAAAAACCCCGTCGTAGATGTGGGCCTCATCCAAAACCATCATTTGGAGTTTTTGCAAAAAGGCTTTGATTTCCTGTTTTCCCAAGCTACTTAGGAGCCAGGCGTGGGCTACGTCGGGCGTCATAAGCAACACACTGCTTTCACTAAGAATCTGCAGCCGTTTATCCATTGGCACCCCGCCATCAATATAGCCGAGGCTGATGTTCAAAGGCTGCAGAAGGGATGCCCATTTATCCATTTGATCTTGAATAAGTGCGCGGACTGGATAGAAAACCAAGACTCGTGCTGTCCCATCCGTGAGAATGGCGTTTATCGCAAGGCTCATAAACACCAGGCTTTTGCCGGATGCAGTGGATGTAGAGATGCAAATATCATGACCCTCGAGTCCTGTGCTTATAGCTTCCTCCTGATGGCGATAGAGGCCGTTTCCATAGAGTTCTCCCAATACTTTCAATAAGTTCTTGTTCAGATGTGACGGTGGTGGGGCAAATCTTGCATTATTCCCTGGGGTGATTTCCTCTGTAACAATACGAAATCCGCTCTCTTCTGCGATTCGCCTTACCTGATCTGTTGTGAACTGCTTCTCCATGACGACATACCCCCATAACATGCGAGTTCACGGCTCATTTTGAAAACGCCACTAAATGCTCAACCGGACTTTTCAGGTCCCCTATTCCGCCATCCGTCCAATCATGATGCCTATTTCATCCAAACGCATTTCTTCCCAAAGGAGTTCTCCGTATTCCGGGATATCCCTCACAAGGGTAACTTCATCAGGTGTTAAATCATCACTGGTTGGGGGTCGGGCCAAGGCACCCACCACCGTAATGTCTTCTTGCTCTCGCCATGGTTCAATCCCAATACTGCGTTTTTTCCTGTCAAAAAGCCCCATATAGGCCAAAAATGAGGGGTTATTTCAAGCGTATTTGTTTTAATCTATACTATTATATTAGATCTCTAACCGTTTAACATCCAAAAAATGATGGGTAGACGTATACGGATAATCATATCACAAAAAGTCCGGTGAAAGTAATGAGACAGATTCCAGATGCCATAAGTTCAAAATTTAAAGGCTTATTAATCAAAAACAAGATACCTCAAAGAGATCAGTACTTTTATCTAAAATGGTTGAGATATTATTTGGATTTTTGCCACAAATATCATCTTAAGGAATATGACAGCCAAAGCCTTCCCCCTTTTATAAATAAATTAGAGGAAAAAAGGCAGACTGCCGCCCAACAACAGCAAGCTGCTAAGGCCATCAAAATCTATTATGCTACAGGGTCAGAATAGGGTTGGATTCTATAACCACCTGAATTGAATGGCTTTTA
>CAZTAS010000408.1:0-3682 GCA_964611635.1 uncultured Thermodesulfobacteriota bacterium | reverse complement strand
GATTATATATTAATATAACCTGTATGTCAACTAATTAATGTCGTTTTCTATAATTGATTGTGCGAATTTATAAATGCGCTTTCGTCCTAAAGGTTTTTCCAAATCGTTCCATTCCCCATTACCGCTTCAAGTAAAGAACGGGTAGTCCTCTTCTTATTCACGTTGTGCCCGAGCGTCGGGAGTGGGAAGCATGGCTCCTGGATCTTTTGTGGTAGGGATATCTATAACTGTAGGCCGCCCGGAATTCAAAGCCTTTTTCAGTTCCGGGACGATCTCCTCCACATGCTCAATTCTCACTCCTCTGCATCCGAAATTTTCAGCTAACCGATCAAAACGAATGGGAATGAAATCCGCTGATTGGTATCTCTTATCAAAGACCACATGCTGGAGCGCTTTCACATATCCAAGCGCGCTGTTATTGTTGACCACCACAATGACAGGAATATTTTCCCGTGCTGCGGTTTCTAACTCTGCAAGTCCCATGCAAAAACCACCGTCTCCTATGAATGACACAACTGCGCGATCCGGTGCTGCAAGCTTGGCACCCAGGGAAGCCGGGAAACCATATCCCATAGCAGCCTGGCCCCGATTGGGCATGAATCCCCTACCAGCCATTCGAACATCAAAGAATAATCCAGCCCAATGAGTAGAAAGTCCTCCGTCTAAGACCAACAAACCATCTTCAGGCAGGAAGGATCTGATTTCCCTCAGGATCCTGGCGGGATTGGTTGGCATCTGATCATCATCAGAGAGATTCCTGACCGAATGTTCCCACGATTTCCGGGCTTCAGCGATTTCCTGAACTCTGGAATTTTCTGAGAGTTTCTCTGAGTTAAAAGGTCCCAGGGCTTCCAGCAAAGCAATAAGGGTGCTGCCCGCATCTGCCACGATTCCGATCGTTGCATGATAATTGCGATGAATTTCAAAAGGATCAACATCTATGTGGATGATATCGACTCCTTCGGGAATTATGCTCCACCGTGATGTCACCAACTCTGCCAGCTTGCAGCCAATCACCAGGATCAAGTCGGATTCGGCGATGAAACGGTTTGCATAACGATCAAATCTTCCGCAAAGCGAAATGGACAGGGGGTGGCTCTCGGGGATAGCTCCTTTGCCAGTCAGTGAAGTGGCCACCGGGATGCGCATTTTTTCGACAAATTGAAGCAAATGGTCGCAAGCCTGGGAGATATGGACGCCGCCCCCCGCGATGCACACGGGCCTTTGGGCTGATCTCAGGAGGGAGATTGCTTTATCTACCAATGCCGCATCTGGCTGTGGTCTTGTTGAAGGGCAGGCAACCGGCTGGAAAGTCTCTAATTCCTTTTCCCAATCATAGGATATCTTTGAATAATTGATATTTTCGGGCAGGTTCAAATGAACAGGTCCTGGCCGACCCGATACGGCAAGATGAAATGCTCGGTGAGTCGCTTCCAGTATCCTCTCCGGCAGGTGCACCGTGTAGCTGCCCTTAACTATGGGTCGAAAAATGGATGCCTGATCGCATTCCTGATTGGGGCTTTTACCGACAAACTCCATCCTGACATCGCTGGTAATGGCTACCAATGGGGTAGATGCGTAGAAGCTTTCAGCCACACCCGAAACAAGATTAGTCGCTCCCGGTCCAACAGTAGCATCGCAAACTCCCGGCTTTCCACTAATCCGGGCATAGCCATCGGCCATAAAAGCACCGGATTTCTCATCATGTACAAGAATATGTTTGATTTCACCGCTGGATTTATAAATGGCATCGTAAACGGACATGAGTTGAAACCCAGGCATTCCAAAAACATATTGTATGCCAAGGCGTTTTAAACCTTCGATTAGCAATGATCCTCCAATAATTTCGGGCATGGACCTTCTCCTTCAATATTAGTATTTGCTTTTAAGGTTCAAAAAAGATTTTTCCCGTTTTTCTCGAAAGTGCCATGGAAAAAGCTTCTTTATAGCGCTCCAGAGGAAAGGAATCTCCCATCACAGGTTCAAGGTTTAATTTGTTATTAGCAACCAGAGACTCCATTTTATGCCAGGTATCGAACATTTTCCGACCATGAATACCAATAATGGTCGCCTCTTTTGAAACAATCCATTGTGAGACGTCCACTTCCACAAGATTTGAGCTTAAGCCGAAGATGACCGCTTTCCCTCCTTTTCGCAATACTCTCATGCCCATGCAAAAAGCGGAAGGCGAGCCGCTGGCTTCGATATATCCTCCGGGCCCCAGTCCTTCAGTGGCTTTGAGGATTCTTTCCTCAGTATCACCAGCGTTTCCATCCAGAGCATAATCCGCTCCCATTTTTACGGCCATCTTCAAACGTTCGGGAACGATATCGGTGGCTAAGACCTGGGCGGCTCCCAATGACCTTGCTGCGCCTATAGCCATCAGGCCTATAGGGCCGCAACCGGTCACCAGTAGAGAGTCGCCCTGACAGTCGGCTTCGAGCACTGCTCGCACTGCTACACCCAGTGGTTCGAATAGGCTTCCCATCCTGTATCCAACACCTTCGGGAAGTTTTCTTGCGCAATATTCAGGAACCCGGCAATATTCAGCAAAAACACCTCCCACCTTTTGCGCGAAAGGCTCCAGGTGCTCACATACGTGCTGTTGATCATTCAGGCAGAAAAAGCATTTTCCGCACGGCACATGGGTTTCGGTGGTTATGCGATCTCCTACAAAAAATCTCCTAACATTTTGCCCTACTTCAACTACCTCCCCTGCCATCTCATGACCTAAGATAAAAGGGTAGCGCAACTTTTTCTTTATTATCAAATCATGATGGCAATAAAATTGAAGATCTGTGCCGCAAATGCCGGCTGAACGAACCCGCACTAACAATTGATCCGGCTCAATAGTGGGAATTGGAACGTCTTCGCAGAAAAGCGGTTCTCCTGGAGTATTGAAAATCAGTGCTTTCATTATATCACTCATTGCCCGGATTAAAAAAGGCACGAAAAGTGACTGATAAGTCGAGATTAAGAACAAATTGTATGTCGCAGTTTTTATCTTTGAATTCCATTAATTATCGGTTCTTTCCGATTGCGCTTAGCTAAAAATAATCTTCCAAGCACAAAGAGACCAATTGCCTTGGTGATGGCAAACCAGACCGGCGAAAATAAAAAAATGCTTCCAAAGAATAGTTTCATTCTCCTCCGGTCTGCAGCACCGATATTCCCTGACTTTTAAAGATGGCTGAGCCTAAATATTCTTCACATCATTTTCGCAGGCAGCCACAGAGCAAGCTGAGGATAGAGTACTAGCAGTACCACCATTATCAACATAAGGATTACAAAGGGAAAGGAACCCCATGCCACTATGCCCAGGGGCTGTCTGGCAAGGCCCTGGATCACGAAAAGGTTCATTCCCACTGGAGGGGTGATCAGGCCGATCTCAAGGAAAAGCACCAACACCACGCCGAACCAGACGGGATCATATCCCAGGGCCATCATCACCGGAAAGACAACGGGCAGCGTCAACATCATGAGGGAAATGGCGTCCATGAAGCATCCAAGCACAAGATACATCAGGCCGATGAAGGTGAGAATCACCACCGGCTTGACCTGAAAGCCGGTGATCAGCGCAACCAGTGCCCGGGGAATCCCCGCCGTTACCAGGGCATAGGCCATGATCTGGGCTGCCACCACGATGAACAGAATCATGCTGTTGGCCTTGATAGCATCGTAC
>CAZTAS010000407.1:0-3725 GCA_964611635.1 uncultured Thermodesulfobacteriota bacterium | reverse complement strand
TGTGATCGATGAAGTGATTTCCCACATATAGTCTCCCCTATCATTAAGTATACTTCGTAAAGAACGTCCCCTAGCCATGTGAACTCCCTCCGAGCTGTAGGCTCTACGAGCCGGAAGCCTGCCTGAAAGCCTTACGGGGCGGACCCGGGGCTGGAAGCTAGCGAAGTTTACCCAGTTGAATTCGCTTTGCGAAGCTCCGAACGAGCATTCATCAGGGCGGGCGAGAGGTAAAAAAGAATGTTAAAAAATGTGTAAATGTAAAGAACGTCCCCTAAAACACACATCGCCTAAAGTGCCAACGTACCCCACGCACGAATAGGCAACTGCTGTGCACTTTCTGCACCAACGTCCCCTATCCACTATCCTACAACAGCGGAGGATGTCGCTAATGAAAACAATGATGAAAATTCCCCTAATTCTCGAACCACAGAAGGAAGGCGGTTGGACGATAACCAGCCCTTTGGTTCCTGAACTGGTGACCGAAATCGATGGCCTCGACGATCTGAGCACATCTGTTCATGACGCGCTTGCTGCGGTTGTCGAACTCTATGAAGATATGGGAAAGCAGTTCCCAGAGAACTTGATAGCCGGCCATGGGGAGACCCCAGTGCTATTTGAGTCTTTGGTGATGGCTGAAGCGTGAATTACAGAACATTGACCAAGAAGCTGCGTGCCATTGGATGTCATGAAATTGCGCGTCGCGGTGGCGGATCACATCGAAAGTGGTTTAATCCAGCTACAGGTAAAGGAACAACGATTCCTGATTGGGGTGAAAAGGACTTAAAATCGGGGACCATCGCAGCGGTTCTAAAGCAGCTTGGCATCGATAACAAAATGCTGTGAAAGGTGAAAAAAACTAACTAAACTGCCAACGTCCCCCATTCCAACGCATGTTACCATGCACGGATATGGGCCAAGGGAGTTGGGAACGTTCTGCACGAACGTCCCCTATCCTACTCGGGCCTCAGGAAGGACAAGAAGTGGTTGACAACCGAGGAGATATGTGAGAGAGATCGAGAATAGTGGAATAGTGTTGACGTCCCCCATTCACATAACCAATTAGGAGTCTGAAAAATGGACTGGAGAAACCGAATTATCGTCAATCCGGATGTCCTTGTGGGAAAGCCGGTTATCAAAGGCACTCGCTTGGCCGTAGAGTTCATTATAGATCTCTTGGCTCAAGGCTGGACTGAAAACGATATTATGGAAAATTATCCGGGTGTGACGCGTGAAGATATTGCCTCTTGCCTGAGTTATGCTGGAGAAGTGCTGAAAACAGAAAGAGTTTACGCAATGAGTGCGTGATGCGCATCCTTGCTGACGAAAACTTTCCGGGCATGGCTGTGGAAGAATTGAGAACGCGAGGTCACGATGTGGTCTGGGTGCGCACTGCAAACCCTGGGCTCGGGGATCGTGCCATCCTGGAGTGGGCACAGACTGAGGAGAGGCTACTTGTCACATTGGATAAAGACTTTGGCGAATTAGCCTTCGGTAGAGACCTTGCTGCACGGTGCGGCGTTGTGCTTTTCAGGATGAAGATGTCCAATGCAAGGACAGGTTCGATGAGGATTGTTGATATCTTGGAGAGTCGCTCTGACTGGCCTGCGCACTTTTCTGTTGTTGAGGACGACTGTATCCGTATGCGGCCGCTTTCACCAACCTATCGCACCCGCCTCATACCGACAAAATGATCCAGTTTAAAAGTTGAGATGTCCTTCATTACTAACGAGAATAGTGGAATAGTGGCAACGTCCCCCATTACAGCCATAATAATGTAGGCAATTCAATAAGTTAGTCAGTTTCGACCCCGATAAGAATATGCGAAAGACCAGAAATAAGTTCATTCGCAAACAACGTCCCCTTTCCCACTTTCCCATGGACACGTATTTAACTGGGGTGACTCTGTGAACTCCCTCCGGGCTGGAAGCTAGCGAAGTTTACCCAGCCTGCCCCGCTTGCCCCGTTGAACCGGCACCCCCTGGGTGTTCAACTCGGGTAGGTTTTGAAAATCGTACTGGGGTTGAATTCGCTTTGCGAAGCTCCGAACGAGCATTCATCAGGGCGGGCGAGAGGTAAAAAGAATCTTAAAAAATGTGCAAATGTAAAGAACATCCCTCAAAAATGGATGGGCAAAACAAGAGAAGAAATGAAGAGAACATCTTCACATATGCAATGGATTAGAAGAAGACGGAAGAAAACCCAATAGAGGAAACAAACATATTCAAGTGACCAGACTTATTGCATTTTCAGAATACCGCTGACAAAGCCATGTGGGACATGCAACATATAGGGGTTGCTGGAGCGAACTGCATACCCACATTGGATTATTTAACCGGGGTGCCACTACCAACCACCCTATTTCACAAAAAAGGAAACAAACGCATAAAAACATAGGCGTCCCCCTTTGCTCTCCGCGTGCCCCTTTTCCCTTTTTGCAGAGAATAAAAAATGGCAACGGCTCTAGAAATGAGACCTGAAGAGTGGCGAAAGTTCAAACCTGAAAAAAAAATCGCTACTCGCGTTGTTGACAGTAACCATTTAGAAGATCGCCGGGCAAAAGCGGTTGAAGTGGCCAAAAAAGCTTCTCTTTTGTTGCGACAAAGATACGGGGCGAAACGAGTGGTGGTATTTGGATCGCTGACAGCGACAAATGCTTTTAGCGCCTGGTCCGATATCGATCTTGCCGCCTGGGGCATAGCGCCAGAGAGATTTTTTTCGGCCGTGGCTGCTGTGACCGGCTTGAGTTCGGATTTCAAAATTGATTTGGTGGAGCCGGATACCTGCCGCGCGGCTATGAGGGACTCGATCCAAAAGCACGGGATAGAGATATGAGCGAGAGCCTAAGACATCTGGCGATGCGCATACGAAATGAACTACTTGAGATCGAGCATACTCTCAAACGAGCTACAGAAGGGATGAACCGCGCCAAAGAGACTGGAGATGATTATTACTTGGATGGGGTTGCACTGAATCTGCATAGTTTCTATTCAGGAATTGAACGCATTTTCGAGCTAATCGCTGGCAATATCGATGATATAGTCCCAGAAGGAGAAAACTGGCACCAAATCCTACTAAAGCAAATGGTAGAGGAAATGACCGAAGTTCGTCCTGCAGTCATCTCTGATTCCGTTCGCTTGGGTCTCGATGAGTATCGTGGATTTCGTCATGTTGTACGAAACGTGTACACCTATAAATTTGATTCTGCCAGAATAGAGAAATTGACAAAAGGCGCTGGACCCTTATTCGCCCGGCTTCGGGCAGAGCTTCAGGCATTTGCTGATTTTTTGGAAGCCAGCCTTGGGGAAGAAGCTTGAAGGAACTCAACCTCGAGATGATCCACCACAGTCCAAGAAACCTTTCCTGAAGATGTAGCTTATAAACGCAGTTAAATAGCAACGTCCCCTAATCCACGAAGTCACAAGGGATGTATCACCATCAATCCGTATATGCAAGCTACATATGCTTTATTACACTGGCATCTTGCTGGAATGAGGGATCTGCCCGTTGGGCGGGGTCAGGCGGGGCCCGCGGGGTACCAAGCCCACAAACACCTCCCCAATCACACAACATAATCAGACTCGCAACATAACGTCCCGCAAACCCTACTAACCACCCTATTGCACAAAAAAGGAACGAAACGCATAAAAACATAGGCGTCCCCATTTCCCCATGGATTCTTTTCACGGCGCCGTATCGAAGGTCGAGGACTTTGGATTTTCTGAATC
>CAZTAS010000406.1:0-3729 GCA_964611635.1 uncultured Thermodesulfobacteriota bacterium | reverse complement strand
AACTTATCGACATCAATAGAAAAAACAGGATATGTTACGTATAGCTTCCTGTAATAAACGGTCGACAGGCTCAGCTAATAAGTGAAGATTTCAATTAGAAATAAACAGAATGGGGAGTGGGTAGTAAGTAAATAAAAATGACGCTGATAGATTCTATATCCTAATTTTGGGTAAATAAGTTCAGATTGACATCCACCTCAGGGCCTGAAAAACTGTAAGCAGCGGCTACGTTAAGGTGCAAATGTGCAAAGTTGGGCTAAAGGTGAATACGATTATCCCTGAGGCCGGGTGCTTCATAATAATATTGAAGCATAGAATCGCTGTTTTGTTGACAAAAAATTATCTGATTCGTAGTATCTTTTAAACCAAAAAGGAGGTTCACCATGCCCAGCAAGGAATATAAGGATATACTAGAACTGTTGGATTCAATGCCGGATACCTCAGGACTGACCTTCGAAGAGCGCCGGTCTAACTTTGAAGAACAGGTTTCTCAGTTGCCGGTTGCAGAAAATGTATCTTTTGAACCGGTATCCGCTGGTGGTATTCCAGCCGAATGGATTGTCCCTGCAGAAGCTCCGGAGCGGAACGTTTTACTTTATCTACATGGCGGGGGATATTGCATCGGGTCCATCAATACGCACCGTGGTATGGTTTCATATATTGCCAGGGCTGCAGAGACAAGGGCACTTTTGATTGATTACCGACTGGCTCCTGAAAATCCTTTTCCGGCTGCAGTAGAGGATTCGACGGCAGCCTATAAATGGCTCCTCTCCCAGGGTATTGTTGCCGGGGATATCATTATCGCCGGAGACTCGGCCGGAGGTGGGCTGACCGTTTCGACGCTGGTTTCACTGAAGGGAAAAGGAATACCGTTACCGGCAGCAGCGGTGTTGATTTCTCCGTGGGTGGATATGGCGATAACCGGTGATTCCATCATTTCCAAGGCAGATATTGATCCGATGGTTACGAAAGAAGGCTTAATCGAAAGTGCCGATGCCTATATGGATGATGCCGACCCCCGAACGCCTCTTGCATCACCCCTGTATGCTGATTTAGAGGGTTTACCGCCAATGCTAATTCATGTGGGTACGGCTGAGATCTTACTCGATGACGCAACCCGAATGGTTGACCACGCCAGGAAAGCCGGTGTGGAAGTCACTTTAAACACAGCTGAGGACATGTGCCACGTCTGGCATTTTTTTACGACAATGTTGCCTGAAGCACTCGAGGCTATCGAAGAAGTCGCACGGTTTATGCGGAAACATCTGATGGAATAGATTTAAGTGTAAATTAAGCCTGTTCAATACTAAATATATTAATGCTTTCGCATCAAGAATCAAAATCAGAATTTAAAGATTGGGCTATAGATATTCCCGAGGAATGCTTCGACTATCTATTAAAAGAATGGAAAAAAGGAACAATAAATATAGGTGATCTTAATGATATGAACAAATTCTTGGAAAAAGAATGCAGTAGTTGGGCAAAATGGGCAGTATAAAAATAATACCGAACAAAGGAATGCACCTGATTGGTATTCCGCTGGCGCTCCATGCCAGCAGGTGTTGCCTGCCGTTAGGCGACTGGGAGAGATAAAGCAATGAAAGAAATCGAGCTTACGAGGGGGCGAGCATTCAAGTTTTGGTGGAGTTTGGCTTGGCGTGTATTCTTATTTACAGGCCTGGCGGGTTTAGTACTCGGCTTTGTCATTGGAACTGTGGATTTTTTTATGGATGTCGACCTCGCCACAGCTAAACTTCTGGGCGGAATCGCAGGGATTGTAGTTTCAATTCCGATTAATATCTGGGTTGTTAAGTGGGTTCTGGGCAAGAAGTTCTCCGATTTTCGGATTGCATTAGTAACAATGAGCGGTACGGAGACTCTATCGGCTTTCGCTCTTGTTTCATGGCTGGACGCCTTGCAGGCCACTAGATCAAACTCCTATTCACAATCAGTAGCCTAACACCCGGCTCGAGGAGGACGCGCGAAAAAGCGCGCGCCACTCAGCCGAGCCATTATACTCACTTTGAACCAATAATACTTACTTGATCCGGCTTGACTAAACTGCAGCTTTGTAAGTGTAACAATTGGCCGACACTTGATTTGACAGCGTCTGCCAGATCAAATCTTGGTTTTCAAATTTAGTCTATACCAATTTATACCGATTTTTACCGTTCAATTGCCATGAAAGTGCACCTTATGTGCACCCGGATTTATGTAAATTTTTTACACCGGAGATGGAGAACTTGACAGTGGATTAACTGATGCGTCTTATGTATCTACCATGAACCCACCCCTGTACATCAGTCTCATCATTGATTGGATCAAGTACATCGACCAAACGCCATGATCCTTCCTGTGCCACTACATCAAGCCGAGTTCCAGCAGAGAGGGGACTAACGGGAAGCTTCTCATATTGAGTGCCCGCTCCCAGACGAATGTTCAAATCAACGATGGTCTCGAACAGTTCTGGTTCATCGTTTTCACGTCCAATCACCCGTGCTCGGAAACTATCCATCGGAACGGCAGGTCCTGGATCAATCTTTCGTCTTGGAGCAACATCTTCATGTCCGATCACGTCCTTCAACCTGTATCGTTGTACCAATAAGCTTGATACCTCTATCGCCGCCTCGAGCTGCACTCCTCTATAAGTATGCCAGCCCCGCAACGGGCCTCCATTTTTATGGACCGCCTCGACGACTTTATCGCCATCAACGGCATCTCTCAAATGGTGAACCAACCGCTTGAACGGCGGGTAAGTGCACCAGGGTTGTCAAGTTCAATTCCTATTGAAAAATTGTTTACTCCAATCCTTCCGGCCCATTGGCTGGAGCCTGCATGCCAGGCTTTTCTGTTGAAAGCCACGAGTTGAGTAATCTCACCATCCGCACCAATCACAACATGGGCTGACGCCCTAGCCTGGGGATTGACAAGCCAATTTATCGAACTCTGGGCATTTCTCCCTGCGGTATAGTGCATGATCAGATATTCGGGTTCGATAGGGTCGCTCTGATTTGGACTGCGCACAAAATCATATGGCGTGCCCTCATCCTTGTGCAGCCGGTGATTCAACACTTTCATAACATCACCCTTCTCGAAGACAGAACTCCGAGTCCTCTTTTCTTATGTTTAGGGCAACATCTCTCGCGATAAAAAATATTTGATTGACCTCATCATATTATTCATTGAGACAAAATACTGATTAAGGTAGCTTCCATAGATAGGTCTCTTGAGGAAGCCCGGCACTGATGGCCTTTTCTCTTAGCTGCTTTGCTTCTGATTCACTCAAGTAACTCCCCACTGCCACTGCAAAATACATACTTCCCGGATATGTATAAATCTCTGGAGTAAGCTCTTTGGTTAAACCCTGAGCTTTGAGTCGTCTAACCTGTTCTTTTGCGTCCTCTAATTTTAAATGCGAACCCACCATTACAAACCATCGCCCTTGATGAATCTCTTCTGGAATGGACTGTTGGACGGATTTACCTGTCAGCCCTCGGAGGAATTGCTGCAATGGTTTTTCCTTTTGGCCGATGGGAAGTTGTTTGACAACTATTTCTTCTGGCTGCGCATACGCGGTGCCAATAAGAAAGCCTTCCCCATTTACATGCCAACATAAAATATCAAAAAAATAAATTTTCCCCTGATAATACAAGAATTTACGTTAGATTAAGGCTGGAAGATCCGTCTGATGATCACCAACGATCAAGATGCTGCCCCTGAGGCAATCTG
>CAZTAS010000405.1:0-3773 GCA_964611635.1 uncultured Thermodesulfobacteriota bacterium | reverse complement strand
TGGCTGGAATCCGTTCAGGGTGTATCCCGTTTTCCGGTTCTTCAAGACAAATCACGCCTTGGGCGCTGACATCCAGCTCAAGAACGGAGAGAGCTAAGAAACGCAGAGTCCCGTCTGACAACGACCGAGCCGGATGATCCGTCCCGTCAATTCCTTCTACTTGAAGCGTCAAAATCTCTCGCTTATCATCTCGGTCAACCCACACCTTGCTTACATCGCCAATCAGGGTGGCGAGTCTGTTGGCAACATGGGTATAGGTAAAGTCAGGGTCAACAACCTGTTCAGGTTTTTCCGCACTTGACACCGTAGTCTGGGCCAAATGGTAGAGAGTCGCAGCAAGATGCTGCCCATTGGCTGAAAGATGAGGCGGCGCATTCATCTCGTCTGGTCGGCGCAGTGCGGACGGCTCGAGTTGGAGGATCTGCCAGGATTTCATTTCCCGTCGGGCGCACAGAACCGTAGGACTTTCAGCAGCATTTGCAGACGAAAGGACTGTGCGAGGAAGATTTGTTGCGGACCGTGCCAGAGTCCGGCCACCTGGCCGACCTGAACCGGGATGATCCTGATGAAGTTTAATGACACGTGCTTGACCTTCGCCTTCCGTTGAAATAAAATGGGACCGGCGGGCCCCGAGCACGATACTGTCTCTCCATCTTTTTTTCTTGTGCGGGAAGAGCAAATGCTTGCCTGCTTCACCTTTCTTAATATGAGAAAGCTCCTCCCTCAGAATCTCAAGTGGACCAAGAGGGGAATTGTTCCTAGTTTCTTGCCTGTAACCTAATTCGAGTGCGTATCTCAGAATTGTAATGCTTGCTTTACCGGTTTGTCCGAGATCATCTTCGGCCTTTTCCGGGACGATCATTTCTGCTTCAAAGGACATTCTGTCCGCATAATGATCCCCTACGCGATGAAAGAGACTGCGAAGATCGGATGTGCTGCCACCTTCAGCCCTCACCGCTAATGCGGCTTCAACAAGTGTCGTGTTGGCTAACATGCTCAAGAAACGAATGGCGTCAAAGAGATTCGATTTGCCGACCCCATTAACACCTGCCACACACGTAAACGGACCCAAGCGGAGATCCACATCCACCAGGTTCTTAAAACCGTTGACCTTTAATCGCGTAAGCATCTTGACTTGACCTCATATTTGGATTTATCTGCTTGTCCTCGTCACTGAAGTGCCAGCAATTACTCATGCTTGCTGACCTCAGTTCCTGTTCCCTGCATCTCGGGAATGCTGCTCTTGCACGGGCCGTTATTGCCGATAAAGGCTGTCAGTGGCGTAAACTTTATTGTTCTGCTGTCCTGCACCGCCTTGAGATTCTTTAGATGAAAGCTTGAAAGCCTAAGTCTCTTTGCCATTTTAGAATCCTCTTGCCAGGTCGCGATATGCGTTCAGCGCTGCCACGCGGAAAGGGGCCGGAGTCTGCGTTTCGGATAGAATCAATGAATATTCGTCTTCGGTTATTTTGTAAAGGTGCGCGACGTAAGCATCTATTTCAGCTTCTAACGAGGTTATATTGGCTCCGGGATTTGCTCGCAAAGCAATAAGAATATCATCCACGAGTTTGATAAGAGGGGTTTGTTGCTCAGGTGAAACATCTGGAACGGGCAGCTGTTTCCAGTCATTGGGATAAAGATGTATATTGCTCCGCCGATTTGCCCGCAGAAAATAATGGGCAATAGTAGAATTCATTATGGATAAAAGACACTTTACCGCAAATCGGCGACTCTTCTTCTCCAAATCTTCGCGCCTTGGTAAATCGGGACGAGGCGGTTTTTCGTCCTTGTAGCGAGCTGATTTCTTGAGCGACTTGTTGCGAACACCTGCCAAGCTACACCAAGGCACAAATGACCAGGCTGAATGGTTGTGATAGAGCTGCGCGTCGTCATATGCCAGCTTAAGCATTTTCATCCCCGCTGCCATATCCACTGAAATTATTTTCTCAGAAACTTCATAAAATTCACTAAAGGTTGGCCTACTAAACAAAGTTGGCGCTCGCTCGGTTCCCCATTCGATCCAGTTATGCTTCTCAGCAATCCACCGTCCAATATTCTTTCCTTCAACGAAGGGTTTAGTGTGCAACTTATCTTTTTTGTCGGAAATAAGATCTTTCAACCTAAATTGGCCTTGGGCTAATTTTTCGTTAGAGTGAACAACCATACCTTTTGTGATGTAACATATTTCATTAAGGGGCAGTGTTGGCACATGGACCAGTTTAATGAGTGTATCCTCTGGAAAAAATGCACGATAGTTCATATCCTCTTGGTCTGAGGTCGACAGAATCCTTACAACCCCGAATTCAGGATCATGAACACGACGTTCCGGCTTATTTTTACGGCCGTCGGCCCTTTGAAACAGATAAGTGATATTATGAACTGCGGCGTCAAATATCTTTATTTTGCTGAAAAAGTCCAGCCGCAACACACGGCTGTTTTTCAAGAACCATTCCTGTGATTTTTGGGCATATTTTGAATGACAAAAAGCATCCGATACAATCAGGGTCGTGAAGCCATAAGGCTTAAGTAATTTATAGCTTCGTTCAATGAAAGGGACATAAAGGTCCCACTTTTCCCAAAGGGTTTCATACTGTTTGCTTTGTTCAATGGTTTTTCGTAAGGACAAATGTTTCTCGCCCGAATCTGCACGGACATATGGAGGATTTCCGATAGTCACATCAAAACCCTTTGTAACGCCGAACATCCACTCGGGGTCAAAATAGTCTGCTGATGCGTTTTGGTCATAAGGGTCATAGTAAGCCAGCTTCTCTGTGGTCTCATGGGGGAACCCCCATTCCTTTAGTAATCCACTGATTCCATAGCGCAATTGTTTGTCGAGAGCTCGGTATTTCGCCTTGGTTTTCGGTGTGCGGGCTGTAAAATGACGCCGCCGAACTTCAGCCAGTTCTTTCTCCTTTTGATCAATCTCTAGGTTCCGAATTGTTCGTTGTTCCGGACCTTCAATACCAATCAGGGAATTTGCCGCCACGAAATTTGTCTCAAGGTTCGGCAAAGGAAGAATCCCCCTGTTTTCTAATCTGTCATCAATCCTCTGTTCAACTACGAGCGAAATAAAAAAACGAAGCCTGGCAATCTGTACGGCGATGGGCTGGATATCGACACCATAAATGCAGTTTTCAATAAGATAGAGTTTACGTCCATAATCCAGTTCATTGCATTCGAAAGCTTTTTCGATCTCTTCAAAAACCCTTTCACGGACCGTGCTGTCAGGAATTTCGGCAGCTTTGGCAATCTGTTTTGCCTTCCAGAGTTTGTTCCCTTTATCGAGTCGTCCAAGAGTATGGACCAGCCTATGAAGGATGCCCATAGGAAAGGCTCCTGAACCGCAGGCCGGATCCAGTATCTTGATATTATCGATGGCATCGATGAGTATCCCAACTTCATGGCGATCAAATCGGTGTTGTTCTTCGTTGTATTCAAAAAGGTGCCTGAGTTTCTCATGGATCTCTTTTCTTAGTTTTTCATGGATCTTTTTTCGCGTTGGGGTAAGTCTTGTCTGGACAGGATCAGGACTGCTGAACATCTTCCCTTGTGAAGGCGCTGTCCTGAGGTTCAATTCCATGCCTGTTTCATAATCCATGACCAAGACATGTTCGAGGTAGGCAATGAGGGCCTCTTCCACCATGTAGTTGACGATTTCCCGAGGGGTATAATAGGAGCCTGTCAGCTTTCTTGCGGTTTTTTCTGTCTCCGGATTATATAGCATTTAAGAAAAAGAATTTGGAGTAACGACTAACATGTTTGAAGCAAAT
>CAZTAS010000404.1:0-3777 GCA_964611635.1 uncultured Thermodesulfobacteriota bacterium | reverse complement strand
ATTGACCCTTTTAGGGTCATCCACAAGCCACCCCTTTTAGGGGTGGTAGTTGACTGAACCATCGCTTTATATCCAGTTGACGATCTTTTTCCAAAAAAAATGCCGCTATGCTGCCTCCGGGAGGAAGGGAGATTCTCATGAAGGCTTTTGCATTTTATTTCCTCAGATAAGGCCAAACTCACTGGGAGGTGAGGGGGGAAAGCTTTCGGTCTTTTCTGGAGACAGCCTGGTTGCCTTTGTGGTTATAACCCAGCTTTTATTGCCCACATTCCTGAGGACCCCGAGACAGTTTTGCTTGGCTTTTCGAAGGTTGAAAGGAGGTGGTTTATTACCACTGTTGAACATTAGAGGGCAGTGATCAGTATATGAGCAGATCGATAAGATCAGCCTCTACTTCAACGATGATAACCAAATGGGGGATGAGATGGGTAAGAAAATATTTGCTTGCATATTGATGTTGGTGCTTATTGTCGGCTTTGGAATTGCAACGGCCTGGGACTCCGGACTTACGCCGATGGAAATGCTAGGCAAGAGGCTATTCTTTGACAAAATTTCGGATCCGGACTGGATGTCCTGTGCCACATGCCATGCACCCAGTGCGGGCTGGACGGGCCCTGTTCCTGGGATAAACAAACATGGGGCTGTTTACAGAGGTGCTGTACCTCAACGCTTCGGCAATCGTAAACCGCCCAGCGCGGCATACGCGACTTTGAGTCCGATCTTCCACTACGACGGGGAGGTTTTCATAGGCGGCAACTTCTGGGATGGACGGGCAACAGGGGAAAAACTAGGGAATCCTGCGGCGGATCAGGCTCTGGGGCCATTTTTGAATCCAGTGGAACAAAATAACTCCAGTAAGCAGGCCGTGTTAGAACAAATAGCTGATTCAAGATACGCCGAGCTGTGGGAAGTAGTCTTTGGTGAACCGATTAGTTTCGCAACCCCAGAAGACGTGGAGAAGAATTACGATCGTGTCGGACTGGCCATTGCGGCCTATGAGGATTCTATCGAAGTCAACCAGTTTAGGTCGAAGTATGACGCTTACCTATCTGGAATAGCCGAGCTGACTGAGGAGGAAGCGTGGGGCCTGGAGTTGTTTAATGGAAAGGGCATGTGTGCGGCCTGTCATCTCAGTGAACCAGGCCCTGGAGGTGAGCCACCTCTTTTCACAGACTTCACCTACGACAACCTGGGTGTTCCCAGAAACCCGGAGAATCCTTTCTATATGATGGACAGGGTGTTTCTGGACGACGGAACGCCGATCAACCCTGAGGGTGCAGACTGGGTCGATCCGGGTCTGGGTGGCTTCCTTGCGACGCGGCCGGAGTGGGCAGATTTAGCCGAAGAGAACATGGGTAAACACAAGGTTCCGACCCTGAGGAACGTGGACAAGCGGCGCGGTAATGGTTTCCCGAAGGCGTACACGCACAATGGGTACTTTAAAAGCTTAAAGGCAGTTGTGCACTTTTATAACACCAGAGATGTGAAGCCTGAGTGTCCTGATCCCTTCATGACCGAGAAGGATGCCTTAGCCCAGGGCTGCTGGCCGGCACCGGAAGTGCCTATGAATGTGAACATTGACGAACTGGGCGATCTTGGACTGACCCCTGAGGAGGAAGACGCCATCGTTGCGTTCATGAAGACTCTCTCGGATGGCTTCGAATAACCCTGATTCTTCTCCTGGCGGGACATTTAACTTAACCACTCAAGGCAGGGTCAGAAATGGCTCTGCCTTTCTTGTTTATTTTTAAAATGATATTTACACATTTCGGTGGAGCCAGTCAATTGCGGAGGAAAGAAGAGTTGAAAAGGGGTTGTCGCTTCCACCTACAACTCTTTAGATATACCAAGGCTCACAGATTAATGATTACTGAATGAACTATGCACAATGGTTTGAAAGGACACCAATTTATGCACCTCGTCCAATTGAATGTATGAATGTCTTATAGAAATTTTTCTGGGTGTGGAAAATACCGGATATATAGCAGTTATGGCAACTCATCGGGATCTTTGTCGGCTGTGGCTCTGTTTCTCCTAAACCAGATGGACGTCTAGGCCTTCTGCCAGACAATGAGTGTGTTGTATTCACTGAAAAGACATACAGGAACACTTACGGGCCTTTGTGCCGTGCTCCCGGTGTGTTCTATAAGTTTTATTAGAACCGACTTCGGTCGCTGTTTTTCGTTGGGCTATTGCGTAACGGTGGCCACTACAATCACCTGGGTTTTCTTGTCCACCGCCGCCTGGCAGTTATAACACTGCTCAAAGGGACCGACAGCCATCGGTTCCTGAGAAGAACCTATGATAAGACTCTTCGATTGCCCTCTCAGGCAATTATAGAATAGAATCTAAAATCACTAAAAAAATTAAAAATTTGGTAATTCATCTCTTTCTAGAAGAGGTAGACTGCTTACGATCTTGCTTTGTTTGGAGAGTTCCTTCATACCTCCCCCAGTTATGAGTGCCACAATTGTTCCTGTTATTTGAGTTCTCTCCTTAAGCTTCATCAATCCAGCAATGGGACTGGCCCCAGCGGGTTCAGCAAATATCCCCGTGGTTCTAGCTAAGATTTCGACAGCTTCCTTCATCTCTTCGTCGGTTACAGTGACAGCACATCCTTTGGAGTGGAGTACGGCCCGCAGGGCAGCGGAGCCATCGTCCGGGGAAGGAACACCTATGGCATAGGCATTTGTTGCATATTCTCCCAGGCTCCATGGCTCTATTTTGCGGGGATCATCTTCTCGTTCCCAGGCTCGTGCAATTGGGGAACAACCAGACGCCTGAACGAGGCAGATACGAGGGAGTTGTTGAGTACGGCCAGCCCGTTTCATCTCGCAGAAGCCCTTCCATATGCTGCTTATCAGGCCACCTCCTCCCGCCGGAGAAATTATCCATTCCGGTACCTGCCATTTTAAGTCGATTAGCATCTCGTAAGATAAAGTCTTTGGCCCCTCTGCCTGAAATGGATCTGCTTTCGCTGCGGTGGTCACCTGACGACAGCCTAGATTCGCAGCCATTTTGGTGGCAATGGTTATGCAATCATTCACTGTCCCATTTACTCGGTATACCTTGCCTCCATATATTGCACAAAGGGCAAGCCGTTCGGGCGCTGTAACCTCTGGCATCAGAACATGGCAAGGAATCCCGGCAAGAGAGGCGTATGCTGCAGTAGCTGGTCCTGCATTGGCATCTGATGCGATGATGAGATATTCGATATTAGCCTCTTTTGCACAGGACACTCCAACGGAAGCAGAGCGGTCTTTGAAGCTTCCTGTTGGATTCTTTGTTTCGTCCTTGACCAATAGTCCCTCGACACCTAACACCTTTTTCAGTGCCTTACTCTCCACGAGAAATGTTCCCCCTTCACCCAGGGTCACTATATTGGTACGATTCTGCGTTGGGAGGAGGGGAAAGAAATCCCACATTGTCCGGATTGCCTGAGGTGGAACGTACCTCTTTAGGTAAGAATCTTCCCAGTATATCTCAGGTGGCTCATTGCAGAAATCGCATTCGTGGCCCATCTGGAGTATGGGCTTCCCGCACCAGCGACATTTAAGGCTGTATTCTTTCATTGAGGAAATACCAAAAATCACGTTATAATTGTTAAAAATTGTCTCCCTTTCACTAACTTTTATATTGCTACCTTTGTTTAAATATCGAAAGTTAGCATTTGAGTCAAGCGTATTTTTGAGAGAAAATGATATTTTTCTCAAATTTTCGCTTTATTATAGAAAACGCCATTAATTAGTTGACATACAGGTTATATTAATATATAAT
>CAZTAS010000403.1:0-3807 GCA_964611635.1 uncultured Thermodesulfobacteriota bacterium | reverse complement strand
AGGTGAGATCCTTGCCTACCCGCAAATCTAACAATGATCAGGTGACACTACCAAATATTGAATGCCTGGCTAAAAAAATAATTATTATTTCTGTCCTTTTTCAGATTCCCCATGTCATCCGTAGCCATGATCCCCTGCGCGCTCGTAAAAGAGAAAAGCGAGCCAACTTGCCAGTCACGGGACCCTTTGAATTTCAATGAACACGTAGCTATTAAACCAGGCTTCACCAGCAACGGATTAAGATAGGCATTCGAGTACGTATTACAACGTATTCCGCTGACTTCCTGTAAGCGGTATTCGTTACCTTTATCATCAGTGACAAAGGTGGGGGTAGCATATAGATATCCACTTACACTGTACAAGGCTAAGCTTAAATTTCGCGACGTTTTATTGAAATAACGGAGGAAGATCATGATATTATTATCTTTTGTGACCTGTAAAGACTCCACTTCTATTCGCAGATGTTCGAATTCTTGAAATGGGGTACCCGGTTTCGGCGGAACAATAACAGCCTCTTTCTTCTTCGAAACAATTTTCGTCCCTGGCCGCTCTGATTGACTACTAATCGTTGTCGGTGTTTCAATCTCCCTGGCAAGAAGTTCTGCGATGGCCTGGGTCTTCGGAATATTGCCCCGAGAAGAGCCGATAATCTTTGCAGTATCCGTGGCCAAAACCTTAATAGATAGCCTTACGCTTTCGCCAAAGGGAGTAACCGTGCCAATAACAATGGCATCAACTCCTGATACCTGACCCAGCTTCTTTACTGTTTTAGGATCGATTAATCCGGTTAGGGAAAGCTTATGCTCTGAAAGGATCGTCCTTAAATGCATCCTATCTACCACCTCAAATGGTCTGCCGGCACTGACAAGTTCAGAAGAAAGCTCTTCGGCCAAGAATCTCCCGAGTTCGGTGATATTTCCCTGAAGATCAGTGAAATCGACAACAGCTATCGTCTTTTTGCCTGACTTGGCAATTTTTTCAGCCATAGATATCGACAGGTTATTTATTTCCGTCTCATAGGCAACGCAAATGTGGGGGGTTATCAAAAGAAAGGATGCTACCAAGATGCAGCAAGGTGCCGCCTTAAACCCCAACTTTTTAATGAGCCAAGCCAACTTTTTCATGATTCGTTACCTCCTATCCTTGTGGCATTGCCAGAATAAGAATAGCCTGAAAGTTGTCATTGGTTTTCATCTGTTCTGTAGCTTTCTTCAATCCCCTGGGCTCTAAGCAGTGTCCATCTCAATATTGTTGGTTTCGGGATCGTGCTTACCCCCCTTGATAAACGACCTTGATCTTGTCCCAGGAAGCCTCCTCAACCCTGTATTGGCTTCTGAAGCCGATCATGGCCGCCAGGTAATCGGTCTTTTCCGCGTAACGAACGGTTACCTTTCCAGTGCCGCCATCATAGCGCTCATTGAACACTCCCTTAACACCGAGGCGTAGCCCCCGGAGCATTTTGCAGAATTCATCGCGAAAAGTTCTGTGGTTCGAAATGCCTTTCACAACGATATCAACATCGTGTTCCTTTACGTGGGATGTAGCATCAAGCCTTTTCATGAACTCGCTTACCATCGGTTCGGCAATCTTCCCTGAAAATCCGTTAGGGCCTTTACTGCTCAATGCCTGATTCCTGTTCAAACCATATATCCTGTTGTCCTCAGGCTCTACTTCCTGGACAACCAATTTGCCGTTGGATCGCTTTATAAGCCTGATCTCACAATCTGCATAATATGACTCTATGCCATGATTCCTCTGCGAAAACTCTATGCCTGATTCGATCATTATCTTGTAGTCGGGGTCCCATTTCCGGAAGCCAGGATCGAGCACAAAATAGGTGCCCCTCGTCAATCGGGCCAACAACTCTTTCTCAATGACTCGACTTCCCTCGCCCTTTGCCTGGACAATAATGGAACGGTGCGCAAAAAGGTTTTCCATAACCGGCCTTTCTTTTTCTTTCGGTACTACCCAGGCCTTAATTTGCACCCAGTACTCATTTCCTCGTTGCTTTTCCTTGATGACCTCATATGCCTTTACAAGCGCAAACGTCTGAACCTTGATGATATCATCGAGCAACATCCCCATGTCCACAATGGTTTCACTCCTAAGCCCGATTCCCACCTGCTCGATAGCAGCCTGTTTGGCCCGCAGGATAGCGATATCCCTGCTCTGCCCCATATCACCGCGAATGGGTGCTGTCCCCTCGGCCAGTACAAATCTATCGGTTTCTTGAGAATATCCAACCGTCGGGGATAGGAGGTGGATCGCCAGAATAATAAGACTGATTGCTGTTTTCATGTCGCTACCCCCGCAGACACGCATAACCCTGATGATTTCGTAAGCCCCCCGGCTATATCACTCCCGCTGGGCCTGTCCTCGCGAAACCGGGGAGCGTGGAGAAGAGGACGCCTATGCTTTTATGCTTTACGTTTTCGATTAGGCATGATCGATAATTGGTCAAATCTGCTGTTGACTGTTGGCTGACATTTCGTAGGGCCCTTAGACGAAGTTCCTTAGTCTTCAGCCCTCGAATATCTGTCCCGTCAATTTTTTCATATTGTTTCGAAACCGTAGACCCACCCGATTAGGGTGGGGTGCCTGAAAGACAATTACTGATTTCGTGCCTCGGATTTCCGGCTTATTCGGGTTAGGGATAAAGACTCAATTTTGGGAAATGCTTACCTTCCCCCGTTTAACTTGTCCCGCAGGACAGGGGAGCATTTGAAGGTCACTACCCTTTTGGAATCCAATATCCTATGGTTTGCGGCTATAGGATTTCGGCGCCTGCTATTCCTATTTTCTTTGACATGAAACTTCCCAAAGCCGCTTACAAGAACATCTTCACCATTCTGTAGTGTGGTCTTGATTATTTCTAGAAGAGATTCGGTAAGTCGGGCAGAGTGGCACCTGGGGAGGTCAAGGCGAGTGCTGATTGAGTCTATCAGGTGGGCTTTGGAGATTGTCATTGACCTGGGCTCTTTTTAAAGCAATGGGGTTCACGTGCTTATCCGAGGGGCCAAATCAGGCAAAACGATAAAGGTTCGGAGCCCAAAAGTCAATACAAAAAATTCCACTGCTTAATAGTAGGCCAAAACTACTATTCCGTTTGAGAAACGGGGTTTGAGTGAGGGGATGGGCAATGGCCTCCCTCTATTGACATTACGTAGTGTCTGAACGGAACCTCCCCCTCCCCTGGCGGGAGGGGGCCGGGCGGATAGATAGCTTGGCCCGACCCCCGTGGAGGGGGGGGACCTCCTTCAATTCTTCAATCTGTGGTTTTTGTCGTCTTGTAAGCTACGAGTTGAAAAACTAGTCAAGACCCTGGGCAACGGTCAAACGTGGATTTGACCTCTTCTCTGCAATTGAAGTAGCCGAACTTTCACCCGCTGGACTGCGGCCTTGCCAGTCGCTACCCTACTCCTTACCCCATAGAGGACTCGGCTCTAAAGCTTCACCTCCTACTCCATGCCGGTTTTACCGGCGCTTTCAGAACGTGCCCTCTCTTCCATAGGAATCGCTGTTAAAGGATCTGCGGGTGATTCATTCTGCCTGGCTTTTCGCGTAAACAAATTCAGGATCAAGGTCGACGCCTTCATCCCATTCGATGGTGTCGAATGCCACCCTCGCACGTTTGAATTTTTCATAGTCACGTATTTTCTTGAACACGCCAAAATCCAGATATGGCTTCATATCCAGCGATCTCTTTTCTCCATTCTCGAGAACAATGCTCAGGGAGAAATCTTGACACAAGAATAGGGGGACGTCCATGAAATAAGAACTTGACTCTTTCATTTTTTTTGATAATCT
>CAZTAS010000402.1:0-3819 GCA_964611635.1 uncultured Thermodesulfobacteriota bacterium | reverse complement strand
CTTTTTCTTTATTCAGTTTTCAAAGAGCTTTTTTCAAAGCGCTAAAGTGTTACCTCGATTTCAATTGGTAATCGATAGAAGGTTCCCTCTCTTCTTTAGTTTCGGTGGATAGAGAATCCAGGTGGTTGTCATCGTCGGATTCCAGATTTTGATATGCCTTTCAAATCGCATCCATCCTTATGGAAAGTGCGGATACGCGCTAAGAGATGGAAAGTCAAACCGGCTTTTCCCAGATACCATATTTTATCGCTGCCTTTCATGTTTCAGAGATAGACATCCCGGACAAATCTGCGATAAGATTCTAGAAGTGGACTCGACATCATGGGAATTTTGAGGACACCATGGTAATTTCCAGGCTGCGTTTTGCGGAGGCTGAGACCGGGCTGAACAACGAAGTAGTGAGGGGTAAATAGGTACAATATCCCTATATTTCGTATTTCCTTGGGTGGACTCCTCGCCCGTGTTTTTGAGATTAGGACGGCGGCGTGCCCAGTGCCGTGATTCGCTGCTCGACAGCAGGATCGGGCGGGGTGAAGGGAGAGTTGGCCATTATCCAGTCCACAACAAGGTCACGTACCAGCACGTAGGTGTTAGTCTGTGGCTTGGCCACCAACGTGTCGTAGCCGTCACCGCCGTTGGCCATAAAGTCGTTCACGGCCACATAATAAGAAGTGCTTGGGTCCAGCGGCAGGCCAGTGCTCAGATCGATTACGTCACTGACGATGCGAGAACCAACCGGAGCATCGTAATCAAAAACGAATTGCAGGCCGGAGACCTGCACAACGCCGTGGGCACCAGTGATCCCCTCTTCTAAAACTTGGCGCACCTCATTGCCATTCAGCTCGACTACCACCAGGGTATTGCCGAAAGGTAGAGCCTCGAAGACCTCGCCGAAAGTGATAGGGCCAGCGTCAATGTCAGCACGCAAACCACCGCTGTTGACCAGCGCAAAGTCGATGCCGGGATCGTATGCCCGCATGATGTCGGTTACCCAGTCGCCCATTGTCGACTCGTAGCGATAGTTGCGGGTGATGGCTGTGGTCGTCTCTCCGATCGCTTGATTTCCCATTACATTAACAACCACGTTGTCGTAAAAAAGCCGATCCATATCGAGCGAGCCGTTCATGTTCGTATCGACGCCGAAATAGAAAGTATGAGTTCCTATCGTTAGGGAGGGAAAGAGCAGAATTTGAGTTTGGCTCAGGTCGAAGAGCGGTCCGCTGTAAGTGTTTGACAAGCCCGAAACAAAAGAGCCCGCAGCCAGATCAAAGTAATATATCCCAGAGGGAGAAACTTCCACCAACCACCAGTCCGCGTCCAGCCCGGCCTGGCCGCCCGAGTCGAGGCTTACCGTGATGGATACGGGCGAACCGGATAAGGCGGTAACGGGACTGTTCAAGCCGTTGGCCCTGATGTCGGGAGATGGATTTTCACCAGTAGGAGGAGGTTCTCCAACCACCAGCACATCATCAAAGTGGATATGGGAATTCTCTGAGGTTTCAAAGGCAATAGAGCCATAAGACAGAAAGTCAGGATCGCTATATTCAAGTCTTAGCTGTCCATCCACATACACCTTGAGATTATTCTGTATGCAAACTATCTTCACGGTATACCAGGTATTAATGCCAAAGGGCGTATCATCACTTCCTAAATCGTAAAAAGTGTCTGGCCATATTTGCTTGCCCAGAGAGAGACCATTTTCACTAAAGTTAATGAAATAGCGTCCAATATCACTAACCCGACAGTTCAAATTAACGCTGCCGATGATCAGCTTGACCTTGACCTGTAAACTATAATCGGTCCATTGAGAGCCTAAATCGATATTGGCCCAGGTATGATCCGAACCACTGAGAACGAGGCTACCATTATCCTCCTCGACGGGCCACGGGGCTGCCAAAGGCTGGCCTTCGCTATCTGAAAAATACCAGCCATCTGCAATTCCATCCTCAAAATCGTCTTGTAAGAGTGTTGTCCAATTGGCTTGAGGATCTCCAACCACCAACACATCATCAAAGTGGATATGGGAATTATCTAAGGTTTCAAAGGCAATAGAGCCATAAGACAGAAAATCAGGATCGCTATATTCAAGTCTTAGCTGTCCATCCACATACACCTGGAGATTATCCTGTATGCAAACTATCTTCACGGTATACCAGGTATTAATGCCAAAGGGCGTATCATCACTTGCTAAATCGTAAACAGTGTCTGGCCATATATGCTTGTGCAGAGAGAGCCCATTTTCACTAACGGCAATGAAATAGCGGCCAATATCACCAAACCGACAGTTCAAATGAACTCCGCCCATGATCAGCTTGACCTTGACCTGTAAACTGTAATCGGTCCATTGAGAGCCAAAATTGATATTGGCCCAGGTATGATCCGAACCACTGAGAACGAGGCTACCATCATCCTCCTCGATTGGCCACGGGGCTGCCAAAGGCTGACCTTCGCTATCTGAAAAATCCCAGCCATCTGCGATTCCATCCTCAAAATCGTCTTGGAAGAGCGTTGTCCAATTGGTTTGTGCTTTAGCGTAAAAAGGAATGAATGCAGTCGCCAACAATAAAAGAACTGATAAGATGGCGAAGTAAAACAACCTTTGAATTCTTTTCAAGCTTCGTTTTCTATTGTCTAGTAGATAATACTTACCCATGGCATTAACACTCCCTGTTTCTTGGTGTTACCTGTCGGTACACAATTCCGCCCGCAATATATCATAAGGACGGAGAGAAAGGAAGGATCATAAATATGAATATGTCAATCAAGCAATTGATAATTATTTTCTGTGTTATCCTTTTTCCTCTATTCGCCGCGAATCCTTATCCCTAGCTGACTTATCCCAAAGCTTTTAACAAAATTGAGTAAAGATACTCCACCTCAATTTCTTATATCTCGGTCACATTCTGTTCAATCATCTTAGGAAATGAACTTTAATTTTACTTATTTTCATCTAAGTTTGCAAGTCCTTAAGACAACCCAAAAATAGACATTGATCTTGGCACAGCTTCTTTTTGATCCCTTTTGGGCATTTTAAAGCCATGAGCAGTGGGATAGTGTTCTTATTTCGGCCTTAGTGGCTGTTTAATGACATCGGATCGCCTCACAAAAGAGCCAAAAACTCCCCTCTTGGGCGCACCTATCCCCTGAGCCTCCTAGCGCTTTGTTTTTATTTTTCCATGCACCTGGTTTAAAACCTTCGCCTTTAGGCGAAAAGTCAGCGATATTAAGTTTGTGGTATGATCGCTCATGGGAGGTGATCCATGAGCGAGGAATACAAAAAAGGGCCACATACAGTCTATGAAGTCCAGTATCATCTTGTGTGGGTGACGAAATATCGATACCATGTTTTGAAGGATGATGTAGCGTTGCGTGTAAGAGGAATAATCCCTCAGACATACGAAGCTCGTAATAGCACGATTTTGAGTGGTCATGTGAGCAAGGATCATATCCACCTGCATGTGTCAACTCCACCGGATCTTTCACCAAGTAAGATTACCCAACATGTAAAGGGGCGGAGTTCTAGGTTAATCCAACAAGAGTTTTCGCATCTGCGCAAACGATATTGGGGAAAACATATTTGGGCGCGCGGCTGTTTTTGTGCATCTGTTGGCAAGGTGGCCGAGAAGATAATAGCAGCATATATTGAGCAATAAGAGAAAGCGCTGCCCAAAGATGTTTTCAAGGTCTCCGATGAGTAATCGGCTTCAGCCGAAATGATCGACTTTCAGTCGTATTATAAATCTACCTGCTTTATATTACTTTTTTAAGTAATTAACATTTTATATTGCTTACGTTATCATGTTTTCATGATGACGCCTA
>CAZTAS010000401.1:0-3821 GCA_964611635.1 uncultured Thermodesulfobacteriota bacterium | reverse complement strand
GTGTAGCACCCCTCTCTAATTTACACAACTTATTTTACGTTACCGGATTATTGCGACAAATTGACATAATATATGTATTTTGATATATTAAAAAAAATGATATTTTTCCTAATAGGTGCGGGAAAAGATCGCTTTTTGGACCGGAATATCATGAAAAATCATCTCAATAATTCTGAAATCCAGGAGAGGATGCGCATCCTTCTGGAGATTAGCGCCATACTGACATCAACTTATGACCTTGACGGGCTTATGCGCAGGTTATTTGGCAAGGTGGCCGAGGTTTTGGGCGCCGCTGCCGGATCTCTGTGGCTTAGGGAAAGGGAGAGCGATGAGCTGGTTTGCAAAGTGGCCCTGCTCCCCAATGTTTTTCTAATGGAAGGGAAACGCCTGAAACTGGGACAGGGCATAGCAGGTTCGGTGGCTCAGTCCAAAAAAGGGATGATCATCACGGATGTGGAAAAGGAACCAAGATGGGATCGGAGCTTCGACCAAAAAACGGGCTTTCGGACGAAGTCCATTCTGTGTGTGCCACTGGTTGTACATGGGCGCTCTATCGGATCCATCCAGCTAGTCAATAAACTCCGGGAAGAGGAGCAATTTTCCAAAGCCGATCTTGAGTTATTGGGTTCGCTGGCTAACAACTGCGCAGCCGCCATCGAGAACGCCCGACTCCTCCAGGAACTTCAGGCTAAACGCCAGTTGGAGCGAGAACTGGAGATCGCGCGCTCCATTCAGGAAAGCATGTTGCCTCAGAAGTTCCCCACCATCGAGGGGATCGAGGTAGCAGCGGCCACATTCCCTGCGCATGAACTAGGTGGAGACCTTTACGACGTTCTCCAGGTGGGCCCGCAAAAATATGGATTCGTCATAGCCGACGTGTCCGGCAAGAGCCTCCCAGCATCGCTTTTCATGGCCAAGACCTGCGGGTTGATCCGCGCGGAATCACGCGAAGGTGTGACTCCCAGCCAAATTCTGCGCAGTGTCAATGATATGCTCATTGATCATTCTGATATAGGCATGTTCGTTACAATTTTTTATGCAATTTACGACGCCCAAAGTGAATCCATTTCATATGCCAATGCAGGTCACTGCGCACCATTGCTTATCCGCCAGAATGGGGAACACCAACTATTGGAGCCGCACGGGAAACCACTTGGCATCGTATCGGGGTTGATGCTCCCCGAAGGGAATATCTCACTGAATGGGGGAGACCTCCTGATATTTTACACCGATGGGATTGTGGAGGCTATGGACAAAGATGATGAGCAGTTCGGCGAGACGCGGTTTTTGGAACTGCTTAAAGAAAGTCGGGATGAGCCCCTGCCCGGAATCATCGTTCGGATAAGGGAGGCCGTCATTGCTTTTACAGGTGGCAGCCAGCAAGATGATATCACACTTCTGGCTTTTAGGCGGCATACCTGAGGAAAAAGCGCATCATTATCGAAATAATAATTTTGTTTATCGCTGGTAGTTTTTTAGCAGTCCCAAGATATTTATTTTAGCCTTGGAAACCGAATGCAATGTTTAAAAGAATAATTGTTGAGGCGAGTCTTAAACAATTGATCGTTATTAGCCAGTTTGTGACTTCATGGGCTCGAAGTGCTGGTTTTAGTGAGGAAAAAATCCAGGATATCGAATTGGCTACTGAGGAACTGTGCACCAACGTCATTCAGCATGGCTATTCATCGGATTCTCTGGGGCCCATTGAGATTAGATGTAAAGACGAAGGCCAACAGGGGAGCATCTACATCTTGGATCGAGCATCTAACTTCGACCCCTGCAATTGGCCATCGGCTCCACCCTGCGAAGATATATCCACGGCCAAGCCTGGGGGTAGGGGAATTGCAATCGTCAACAGGATGGTGGATGGCCTGGAGTATGAGAAAAATCCAGGTGGTGGTAACTGCGTCAGGATGATAAAGAAAAAATGATCAGAATAACAATGCGCTTCTTTTTAAGACACACTGAAAGAGAACTTACGGTATCCGAATATTCATAGATAGCTTCGGAGGAAGATAATGAAAATTATGATGTCTGAAGCAGGACAGGACAAAAAAGTAAAGATTATCACTTTGCAGGGCCGTATCGATGCATTGGTGGCAGACGAGATTCTCACAATTCTGCGTCAAGTAATGAATAAAGGAGATCACAACCTTGTCATAAACATGGCCAGAGTCACTTTCATCAGTTCTTCTGGCCTCCGGGTGCTTCTGTCAACAGCCAAGCAGATTCAGGAAGTTGGCGGAACACTATTGCTCACCGACCTGACACCTCGGGTGCGCAAAGTATTCATCGTGTCCGATCTGGAAGATCTGTTTGTCTTTTACGACACAGAGGAGCAAGCACTGGCCAGTTATGGCATGGAGCGGGTCGAGAAAGTATAAATTGCCAATCCGTGTTCATTAGATTTTCTATCACGTGAATGAACAAGAATTGCATCTGACCAGTGAAGATTAAAAAATACAGGAGGAAAATATGATCGATTTGAGAAGCGACACGGTAACGAAACCCTCAGAGGGCATGCGAAAGGCCATCGCCGCGGCAGAAGTAGGGGATGACTGCTATGAAGAAGATCCAACAATGAACCGCCTTCAGGCTAAAGTTGCTCAGATGCTGGGCAAAGAGGCGGCCCTGTTCATGGCCTCGGGCACCATGTCCAATCAGGTGGCCCTCAAGACCCACACACAACCGGGAGATGAGGTTATTGCGGAGCATGATGCGCACATTTATAACATCGAGGTGGGCGCAGCAGCAGCCCTCGGCGGCGTTAACGTACGACAGGTAAAAACTCCTGATGGCATACTTCGTGCCGAGCACATTTTCCCCATCCTGCGGCCTACAGATAAACTCCATGGGCTTCGACAAGTGCTTCTCTGTGTGGAGAATACCCACAATCGCGCCTCCGGGGCTGTCTACCCTGTAGAGGTTGAAATTGAGCTGGCTGAACTTGCTCATGGAAGGGGAATGGCTACCCACCTTGATGGAGCGCGTTTGTTTAACGCATGTATTGCCACCGGGACTCGCCCTGTAGACCATGCCCGCCTCTTCGACAGCGTCACCATTTGCCTATCCAAGGGCCTGGGAGCTCCTGTGGGATCTGTTCTGGCTGGCTCCAAGGAGTTTATTAAGGAGGCCTCACGGGTCCGGCGCATGTTTGGCGGTGGCATGCGGCAAGTGGGAATTCTCGCTGCAGCAGGAATATATGCTCTGGAGAACAATATAGAACGAATGAAGGAGGATCATGATAATGCCAGGCGTTTGGCTCTTGCCCTTGCTGAAATTCCGGGTATTAATATAGATATGGCCAAGATTCAAACCAATATCGTGATCTTCGACGTTAAAGGAACAAGTTTCAGCTCCGCTCAGTTTGTCAGAGCCTTGCGGGAGCAGGGGGTCTTGATGAACCCCATCGAGGGAGATCGCATAAGGGCAGTAACTCACCTGGACGTGAACAGAAAGAATATTGACGAGTCCATTGCAGTGATCCGACGTGTAACAGCAAGTGCCACCCAGCGCCAGGCCATAAGGGCATAAGTACATGGGCACGCCAAATTGAGATACAGTAATTAAGTATCCAGAACTATATAGATTACTAATTACTCGGGGAAAAGTGGGGTTTTATAGGAGTATATTGTGCGATTATTGGTTTCCCAAATTATCGCCTTGACAACATTGTAATGAAATGGTAGGAACAATACAAGGCTCAAAAGAGTTGAAAAGAATAGCTCGATACACTACCGGCATTCCTTCTATCTGAGACAAACAACGGGACGTGGCGCAGTCTGGAAGCGCACCTGAATGGGGTTCAGGGGGTCGCTGGT
>CAZTAS010000400.1:0-3872 GCA_964611635.1 uncultured Thermodesulfobacteriota bacterium | reverse complement strand
CGCGAAAGACTCTCCTGATCTGCCAGGCCGTGATGATATTTAAGACAAAAATCCAGATAATACCTCAGCCATTTTCTGTAGTGAAAATGAAGGGGCAGGGGCAGGCCCTTTTTGACCAGAGCCGCGTCATAAGGAATCCTGATTTCAGGGGGAATAGATTTCATAGGATTTTATGCTTCTTTCTTCATAACGTTCATATTCGGAGTTATGCAGTTAGAAACCTATATTAGATCCCAAAACCCTTTGTCAAGCACTTTTTTTGCAGAAAGTTATACGGAAACTATCTACTAACTGATTGTCGAGGCCGCGCGCGGCCTCGACAATGCTGCGGATGATCATCCGCAGGCTGCTCGGCGCTACGCGCCTCACAACCAGCGAATGCACCTGTCAAAATCTGTTCATGACCCCTCCGGGGATCACGCCCAGATTTCGCAGGTGATCCGCAGCATTGGGCATATAAAAAATAGATAAGGTACAACATGCCAAGGAAGAAAGAATCTCCAGGAATTCATAAGTATTACTCAGCGCTTGAACAGATATTTCAGATCCAGTCGGATGTTCTTACCGGTGTGCTTACACATTTAGGTGAAAGGGGCCGGAATGATGAAGAATTGTTTCGTCAATTCCTACGAAAAATCCTTCCCAACCGATTTGGTGTTTCAACTGGATTTATTGTGTGCTCAAATCCTAACAAAGAGCCTAGCAATCAGACAGACGTGGTAATTTGTGATCAATTTTTTAATTCTCCTATATATCGTGAATTGGCTGGAGAAGTTCATCCAATTGAAACAGTTTGTGCAATTGTAGAGGTTAAAGGCACCCTTTCACGATACCGCAGGAAGGATGGAAAAACAGATATTGCAAGAACACTCGAAGCAATCACTAAAGTGAGGAGACTTGCGGAACACAAATCATATGTGAAATACGTACCTGTTATCAAAAAAGGGAATAAAAAATCAGGGACGGTAGCAGGCCAAAAAAAGGTAAGAATACAATTACCGCCTCGTGCATATCTATTTGCCTTTGGGAAAAAAGGTTGGAAAGACCTTGATTCCTTTGAAAGTGAATTTAGAAACGAGCTTCAAAAATATCCTGAGGCTCACGTACATGGAATTGGGATTTTGAAGAATAATTGGTTCGTTCATCAAGAAGCTTATGCTGAAGATCCACAAACATTGCATGCATATAATGATAATTGTCTACTACGTTTTACAAACGCACTATTGCATGGTGTACAGAGTATGCCAATGCTTCAAATGGATATTGATGAGTACCATAAACAAGGTATGATATTTTTACACGACATAGATAGAGATGCTTCATATTATGATGGAGAGATTGACCAATTTGATTGATTGCCCAACATCACAATGCACCTGATCAGCTCCAGCCCGCGGCTTCCGCTGTCAGGTGATTGTGGGCGTTCCCGGCGACTCCGTCGCCGGGAATCGCGGCGCTGACTTCGTCCAGTACCTTGCCTCGGCGCTGCGCGCCTCACAACCAGCGAATGCACCTGGCAGCGCCCGTCGATGACCCCTTCGGGCTCATTCCCGGGCTTGCAGGTGATCCGCAGCATTAGCAATCGTAAATAATAATTGGAGAGACAAATGAGTTTTTTAGACTGGTTAGGGAAAAATCTTCTTGGAGTTGTTGCACTATTTAGTGCGGTAACAGCACCAATTGTAACTGTGATTCAGATTTGGAGAACGAGCAAAGTTCAAATGAAGCAAATTAGACCTCAGGTAATCTCACATGGGTGTCGCGTAAGCAATCTAGATGTTTATACTTATTTTGATGAGAAAAATAAAATATCTGAGCCAGCTTGTGTTTTTCTATCTTCCGACGGTAAATGTTTGTTTGAGCCTAAGGATAGGCATGATGATCAGAAGCTTCAGGATTTTTCTCAGCGCATGTTAGCTATCAATAAAAATAAATGTTACCTATCCATTTGGGGGCGGAAGATCAAATAGATTAAAATTCAGCAATTACGCCTGTTGCTATGAATTATAAGTTTCCCTTGGGAAGTCAAAATTGTTAACCTGTCGTTTCAGTTGGACGGGCAGGGTCGAGCGGCTCAGCTTCCTAACAATATTTCAGTAGTTTCAGTGTCAGTGGCTTTAGCAGAGGCCTTTTTCCCTGCCCGCCCCTGAACTTATCGTTAGGGGTTCTCAATAAATGGTGAAAATTAGATCTCAATTTGCTATATTGCATTTCAAGAAGGCGATAGGATCTGCACGAGGGAATACCCATAAATGACTGTACGAGATACCGATAGTATTGAACGTAGGATTGGTGACAAGAACCATAATCGATATCTTTTTGAAGGCGTCGACCCACATAAGCCCACAAAAATTGCTCCATCAAGCTTCTTTCAACCGATTCCTGACGATATCATAAAGTCGTTAAAAGATAGGCACACGGAAATTGAGCGTTTGCTATCAAACGCAATTGGTCCCCCTGCATACTCGGATTCAGGCTTTATTCTTTACTGCGGTGACTGCTGTGAGCTGATTCCTAACTTGGAAAGTTCTGGTTTTCTGGTGGATCTTACAGTCACTTCACCCCCATATAATATTGGCAAAGAGTATGAAGAAACAATGACTGCAAATGAATATGTCAACTGGTGTTCTGAATGGATGAATCATATATTTGAAGTAACACAACCTCAAGGGGCATTTTGGCTCAATGTAGGATATTTGGAGGTAAAAGGTAAGGGTCTCTGCATTCCAATTCCCTATTTATTATGGGATAAATCTCCCTTCTACCTTCTTCAAGAAATTGTTTGGAAATATGGTGCTGGTGTTACAGCAAAACGGCGTTTAAGTCCACGAAATGAAAAATGGTTATTCTATGTTAAAGATCAGAAGCAATATACCTTTAATCTCGATGAAATAAGAGATCCAAATGTTAAGTATCCTAATCAAAAGAAGAATGGCCAATACCGATGTAATCCACTTGGAAAGAATCCCTCAGATGTTTGGGAGTTCCCAAAGGTAACAACTGGGACAAAAAGAAGCTCCAAAGAGAGGACTGATCACCCGGCTCAGTTTCCCTTACGAGTGGTTGAACGAATTGTTAAAGCTTCATCAAATCCTCTGGAAGTTGTTTTAGACCCCTTCGCTGGGTCTTGTTCTGCAGGTATAGCAGCGGTTGGTCTAGGTCGAATCTTCTTAGGTATTGAAATAAAGCCTGAATATTGCGACATCGCAGTTGAAAGATATGAAGCGTTCAAGAAAGAAAGAGACGATTTGCAGAGACAGGGAAGGCTATTTGAATTTTGAAGGGTAAATTTCCAAAAGCTTGGAATTCTCTACCTCTGTGGGAAGTCTGGATTGTTGGCCTGTAGCTGCCTTCTGGCCGATCCAATCAGTTGAGTCGATCCAACCGAAGCGAATTAGTTTTATATTTGGGCGCGTCTTTTTTTCAGTAAATTTCTGGAAATTGACTGCAAGGTAGTACCCGGTTTTCGCCTTCTTTCCTTTTGTGCTATCTTGGGCGTAGCTCCGATTGCCAAATATGTGGCGAGGACTTGATGAAGTTTTAAGCTCAACGGAGAATCTATCATTAGAGATACAAACAATATCTTTATCTTCAGAGGTTTCTTCAGTTCGCCATGATTTAGGATACCTTACAGACAGCTCAAGAGGTATCAGTTCATGTAACAGGAATCCCATGATTTGAGGTTTGGGAAAAATGTTAACCCCAATCTTAAAACCTTTTGTACCAAAGCTCGAAGAAAAAATGGACTCCCATGACGTTAATACAATATCTACGATTTCATCCATTTGCAGAGGATGTTCCTCTATCAATTTTCGCGTTATATCCCATATTCCGGAAAAAAATTGAATTAATGTGTGATGTCAAGATGTTAC
>CAZTAS010000399.1:0-3904 GCA_964611635.1 uncultured Thermodesulfobacteriota bacterium | reverse complement strand
AACCTGATTGTCCACTTCTGTTCAAGACCTAAAGTACGCAAGAACCGGATGAACCTTAAGTTGCTTTCAAGGAAGTAACTACATGTTGACCTTTGCACCGATTATTTTTGGGGTCTTACTCATTTTCATTCACCCCTCACCCTGACCCTCTCCCTCAAGAGGCTGTGTCGCAATTAAGGAATTTTACTTTTTGCTAAATTTTCGTTCCACTTGATGGTTATTTCATGGCTCATTTATGGTATTTTGGCCCACTGGCTCGTCAAATTGGCCTGATGTGTTGTTTGTCTCTACCACTTTTTAAAAGAAACCCCAATTGCGCCACAGTCTACAAGGGGAGAGGGCGGGGGTGAGGGGGGAGAAGGCATACGGAATAATTATTTGTATGACTGCAACTTCTTATTAATCATCCAACATCGATATTGGCAAGAACCATAATGTGATTGGTGCTCATTTAATGTTTTCGAGATACAAGATGTCTAAAATGTCTGTTATTTAAAAGAAAACATTATTTTTGAAATCCAATCTCCTCCATTTACTACCAAACATTCTGTTTATTATTAAATTTTACTTATCTCGTAAAACACCGCAGCGCTGCACTTGATGCCCTTGATAAAGAGGCCGATGACCAGGTTCTCATTTGGGGCATGATTGGATTCGTCATGGCTGCCATAAGGCACCTTGATAATTGGTATCCCCAGAAAATCCGTTATGATACTGCTTGGGTTGCTCCCCCCTGTTACAGGGTAAAGAATAGGATCGCTCTGAAAGGCTTTTTTAACACCTGTCATGACGGCTTTGCTCATGGGATGGTCAATAGGAGTCTTTGCCGGGTTGTAACCATAACGGAAAGTGACTTCCAAGTCGCCAAATCCATTTTTCTCCATGTGTCGTTTGAACTTCTGCAAGATATCACGTGAGGTTTGATTCTTCACCAATCTCATGCTGATTTTCACATTAGTCTTGAAGGGGAGAACAGTTTTTGTGCCTTCGCCCCCGTATCCTGAAGTATAGCCGCATATCTCAAGTGTGGGCTGAAACATTATTTTTTCCCAGTATCCCAGATTTTTTGGCCCGGCGAACTGTTTGAGCCCCAGATACTGAAGTGTTTTTTCTTCGTCGAATGGAATTTTTGCAATAGCCTCCTTTTCTGCAGGCGTGGGAGGGACGATGTCATCATAGAACCCTTCTATGGCCACGCGGCCGCTGGAATCCCGCAAAGTACTCAAGAATTCTATCATACGCCAGTTGGGATTCGGGACAGGACCCCCGAACAGGCCTGAATGCAGGTCTCGGTTTGCCTCATAATGGTTAACCTCCACATGACAGTTGCCCCGGTTGCCAAAGGAGAGGATGGGGCGGCCTGATATGTCCATGGCCCCGTCGGAGTTGTAAGCCATATCAGCAGAAAATCGATCCGGGTGAGCCCTGACAAAGTCCTCCAGGCTGGGACTGCCAATTTCTTCCTCGGGATCGCACAAAAACTTCAGATTGACCGGCAGCCCCTTTGCGGTCTTCATGATGGCTTCCACCGCCTTGATGTGGGCAAAGAGCTGGCCCTTGTTATCCGCGCTTCTACGGGCGTAAATCCGCCCATTACGTATAGAGGGCTCGAAAGGCGGTGAATCCCAAGCTTCAAGCGGCTCCGGCGGCTGCACATCAAAATGTCCATAAATCAGCAGAGTCCTTTTCGCACTAGGAGAAAAAATCTCGCCATAGACCATTGGAGGATTGTTCAGGCCTCCCATGGGCAGGATCTCGCAGCGGATACCCACATCCTTCATCATGCTCGCCAGCAGCCGAGCGCACTCTTCCACTCCAATGCGCTGTGAGCTGATGGAAGGCTGCTTCAATAAAGTTAGGAGTTCTGAGATGAAACGCTGGGAGTTATTTTCGATGTATTCATAGATATGTTCCATTTATGAGTCTCCTCATCAATGATCTCAAAAGATATCCCGCATGCCATCAAACAGTTCATGAAAGAACTGAAATGAGGGAGAAAAATTGATTTTTTATCGTTTATTTATAAAATTTAAAAATTAATGGAATTATCAATTTAAATCAGCAACCAATTGAGGATATGTAACCGCCTGGGTAGCGCAGCAAGCGGTAATTAAGTGATCGACAATAGAATTAAATTGATAATCTTAAAAATTAAATATCCAAAGTTGACTTTAAGAAGGAAAAGCTATGTACCAGTCGCCAGCCATGCACCAGTATCTCTAAGGGTTGATAGTTTCATCTCCAGATTTTGCCGGCGCACCGGAATCACATCTATGACCTTAAAATCACAGAAAATTAACACCTTTTCCAAGCTAACCGCGCATGCTGGCGCCCCGTTTCCTGAACCTCCCGCAACGCAAATCCCAATGGCTACTTTGCCTTCAATTCCGATTTTGCCGGTCTCATGCCACCTGCAAATACGGCGCAGGCGGTCCAGGAAAGCGCGCAGGCTTTCACTGAGATCGTGGAAATAGACAGGGTTGGCAAATACAACAGCGTCGGCTTTCCTTATCTTATCCACTAACATAGCAAAGTCGTCCTCGATCACACAACGGCCCTCTGTCCGACAAATACCCCATCCATTATCCTCACACTGACGGCATCGCTCAATCTTCATCTGTGGCAAGAATATGGCTTCGCCCTCACTGCCTTCTCGTGTGAGACCTTGAAGGAATGCATCAGCCGCCCTTGCTGTTTGACCTTTCGGATTTCGACTACCTAACAGTATCACAACATTCATGTCAGACTCCCTCTGATTTTGATTGAATAGCCAAATTTTAAAAAATCAGACCTAAACAACAACTTCCCGCTCAAATCGTGCTCAGCTCATAAAATACAGTGGCGCTGCATTTGATACCCTTGATGAAGAGATCGATGACAAAGTTCTCATTGGGGGCGTGGTTGCATTCGTCATGGCTGCCGTAAGGGATCTTGATAATTGGAATTCCCAGAAAATCAGTGATAATGCTGCTGGGGTTGCTCCCTCCCGTTACGGGATAAAGAATGGGATCGCTCTGAAAAGCCTTTTTCACTCCACTCACAAAAGCCTTGCTCATGGGGTGGTCTATGGGTGTTTTTGCCGGGTTGTACGCTGTCAGGAACTTGAGTTCCAGGTCTCCGAATCCATGTTTCTCCATGTGTTTTTTAAACTTCTCGAATATATCGCGGGGATTCTGGTTCTTCACAAGCCTCATATCGATTTTCACTCTGGTTTTGCATGGGAGAACAGTTTTTGTGCCCTCGCCTCCGTACCCTGAACTGTAACCACAAATGTTCATGGTGGGCTGAAACATAATTTTCTCCCAGTATCCCAGATTTTTTGGCCCGGCGAACTGTTTGAGCCCCAGATACTGAAGTGTTTTTTCTTCGTCGAATGGAATATTTGCAATAGCCTCTTTCTCAGCAGGCGTGGGGGGGACGATGCCGTCATAGAACCCTTCAATGGTTACGCGTCCGTTTGAATCAAGCAGGGTGCTTAAAAATTCGATCACGCGCCAGTTGGGATTTGGGACTGGTCCACCGAATTGACCGGAATGGAGATCGCGATTGGCCTCTTGGTGGGTGATCTCTACATAACAAGTCCCCCGGTTGCCGAAGGACAGGATGGGTCTCCCAGAGGAGTCCATAGGCCCGTCAGAGTTGTAAGCCATGTCGGCAGAGAATCGATCCGGGTGAGCCATGACAAAGTCGTCCAGGCTGGGACTGCCAATTTCTTCCTCGGGATCGCACAGAAACTTCAGATTGACTGGCAGCCCCTTTGCGGTCTTCATGATGGCTTCCACCGCCTTAATGTGAGCAAAGAGCTGGCCTTTGTTATCCGCGCTCCCACGGGCGTAAATGCGCCCATTACGTATGGAGGGCTCGAAAGGCGGTGAATCCCAAGCTTCAAGCGGCTCCGGTGGCT
>CAZTAS010000398.1:0-3935 GCA_964611635.1 uncultured Thermodesulfobacteriota bacterium | reverse complement strand
TCGCAATTGGGGGGCGTTTCGGGATATTCGTAATTATCTTAACCGGACACTACTGGTCTCAATTATTATATATTGTTTTCCTTACTAATTTATTATAAAATTTTTAATTAAGAATTCATAAATTTATTTTCCAAGTTGAATTTTGATTTATCCAACAATTATTATTATCTAAGAGGCTATGAAGGCGATAACACCTTTTACCATTCAAGTTAATGACTTAAAAAACCTTACCCCAGATGTGGCTGTCGAATCCTTCCGAAGGCTTTTATGGGCTGAAGGATCAGCGGTCGGAGTTGGTAATCACCTGATTAATGTCCCAGATTGCATCAATGTGGGTGATGGTGGAATAGATGCCTTTATAAAAAACGCAAACCCTTCAAGAGACGATTTAATACCCAATGGAACAAGCGGTTTTCAGATTAAATCTTCGGATCTTCAACCAAAAGATTGTAAAAAAGAACTCCATGAGGGTGAAAACCTCAATAGGCCGATTAAGCCTGAAATAAAAAGATTGTTGGATGAAAATGGCACCTATGTTCTAGTCCTTTTTGCTAATATATCCAAAAAACAGCGCACCAATCGAGAGAACGACCTTAAGGAAGAGCTCGTTAATCTGGGCTACCCTGACGCCAAATTACGCCTTCATGGAGCAGATCAGATAGCTGGCTTTATGGAGCGCTTTCCAGCTTTAGTGGCTTGGTTTAAGAAAGTATGGACCGAGTGTTTACCTTATTCTGTTTGGGCAGGAAGAAGTGACATCACATCGCCCAGGCAGTATGTTCCAGGCGAAAGCCGGGAAAAGCTGGCGGAAGATATTCGTGAAAAATTTACAGAACCTGGCAATCAGTGCTTAGTTTTCAGGATCGTGGGGCTATCCGGAATAGGGAAAACAAGGTTTGTATTCGAAGCTCTTTCTTCTGATGACCTTCGGCAGAGAGTGATTTATGTTCAAGCAGATGCATTCCGTTTCACATCGCTATATCAAACCCTTCAAATGGACGATAACCTTTCTGCAATAATTGTGATTGATGAGTGCAGCTTGCAACATCACGATGAGTTTGTGCGTGCCTTTTCCAGCAGAGGATCCAGATTAGCTGTCATTACGCTTTTCCATGATCCGGGCAATGGTTCGCGCTCCAGTGCATTGTATAAATTAGGTCCGCTTGGGAAAAAGCCTTTGGAAGAAATTATTAAGGCTGAATTTACCAATTTACCAGGCGATGTAGTCTCTAGGTTAAGCGAGTTCGCCGACGGCTATCCTAGAATTGCTGTTTTGTTGGGTAAAAGCTATATAGAAAACTTGGAGACAACAGATGAGTTTTTAACGATGAGGGACGAGGATCTTATAAACCGCTTGATTGCGGGTCGGGCTGATACAACCTCTGAACATTTTAAGAGAAACAGAAGGGTTTTGATGGGCCTGTCCTTATTTAGCAAGGTAGGCTACCAAGGCGGATTGTCAAGTGAATCTCGTTGGGTTGCAGATCTAATTGGCGTAAATTGGATGGATTTCGAGGAAATTGTCTTTGAGCAAAGACAGAGAGGGATTATCCAAGGTCAGTATTATCTCTATGTCACTCCATTTATGCTGAGAGTATACCTCCTTACGGAATGGTGGGAAACACATGATTTGACTGTCGAAAGGTTTGAAGAGTTTGTTGAAAGCATACCCGAAGAATTCAGGGAAGACATATTACAGCGCTTTTTTGAACACATGCCCTTCATTACCGCTTCAAACCAGGGTGAGGAGTTTACAAAACTATTTCTTGGTAAAAAAGGTCAATTTTCTGATGGCTCGCTATTGAAAAATAGCCTTGGTGCGAAATTTTTTTTGAATCTTGCTGAGGCCGATCCAGAATCTGCTTTGGAATGTCTCAAAAACACTGTCGGATCATGGAGTAAAGAAGAGCTTTTTAAGTTTAAGACCGGTCGCAGGGAGGTTGTCTGGGCACTGGAGAGAATTGCTGTGTGGAGAGATTTGTTTCCTGATGCAGCCAGACTCTTGCTTCAATTAGGCGAGGCGGAAAACGAAAATGTTGCAAATAATGCGAGCGGTGTTTTTGCTGGGATGTTTTCGTTAGGGTATGGCATAGTTGCGCCAACCGAGGCTCCGCCACGGGAGCGCTTCCCAGTACTAGAAGAGGCAATTCATTCAGATTCAAAGGAGCGCCGTTTGCTAGCCCTTAATGCTTGTGATAAGGGGCTATCTCAACATTTTGCTCGTATGATTGGCGCCGAACACCAGGGCATAAGGAGGAAGCCCGAACTTTGGAAGCCTGAAACCTATGGAGAATTGTATGATGCTTATCGTTACATATGGAGTTTGTTATATGGAAGTATGAACGAACTCCCGAAAGATGAGCAGCAACGAGGGGTTGACATCCTTCTTCAGCGCTCCAGGGGGCTGACTCATATACCTGCACTTGCAAACATGGTTATTGACACTTTAGGCGAGATATCCCAAAAGCCCTATGTAAACAAAAAAAAAGTGCTTGGGATTATTACTAAAGTTCTACACTATCAAGGGAGAAAACTCCCAGTAGAAATAAGGCAAAGGTGTGAAGATTTAAAGGATGAGCTGACCGGCAGTGGCTTCCAGTCGTTGCTAAAACGCTATGTGGGGATGGATCTTTTAGAGGATAAGTTTGATGAAGATGGAAAAAGCATAGATGCGGCAGAATTATATATTAAAAGGCTTGTTGAAGATGCTATTGATAATGTGCAATTACTGAAGCCGGAGTTGCGCTGGCTAATTACCCATGAAGCCCAGAATGGCTTCCGCTTTGGGTACGAATTGGGCAAGAAAGACAAAGATTTTTCTCTATTACCCATGTTGCTGGATGCCCAAAGGGAAGCAAAAAAAAATGCCAGCGACTATTTTCTTGGCGGATACCTCCGGGCTTTGTTTGAGAGGGACAAACCCAGGTTGGAGTCTGTTTTAGATGACTTGGCAAAGGATGAAAAGCTGGCCATCTGGGTGCCAGGGCTCACTTGGCGGTCTGGAATGTCCGATAGGGCAGCTAAGCGCGTTCTGTGCCTTGCACAGAAAGGGATTATAGGGGCGGCTAATTTCAGGATATTTTGTTTGGGAAGCGTTATTTGGCATATTTCTGAAGATATTTTTAAGTCATGGATGGATTATTTGCTTAGTAGCGGGGAAGACGAGGCAATTTTCATTGCGCTGGACTTATATGATTTCTATTACCTTCGCAAAGAATCTAAGCACAAGTTGCCCTCTCAATATACATTAAAACTCTTAACCCAGCCTTCTTTTTTTCACAAACCTAAATCTGGAAGGCCAAGACAAAGTGATGAGTTCAATTGGAATAAAATTTGTAAAAGATTTGTGGATATATACCCAAAGAAGAGTTTAGTTATTTCTGATAAAATGCTAGAGCATTTTGGAGAAAAGGGAACTATTTTTGAAGATTTCTATTCCCAGACTCACGAAGTGCTCAATTATATCGCCCAAATGTTCCCTGGTGAGGTATGGGAGCAAATTTCAAAGCGCTTGGGCCCACCAATTGATTCAAGGGCATTCTGTATCAAGGAGTGGTTGAGGGAAACCAAGCAGTATATCAAAGGCGGGGTTGAAGGGGCCTTGATGCTATTTTCACCCGATAAAGTTTGGCAATGGGTAGATAAGGATGTCGATAAAAGGGCGTGGTATCTTGCTAGCTTCGTCCCAAAAGTGCTTTCCCATGAAAAGGACAGGGTTTGCTGGGCAAGAGAGATTCTGGTTAAATATGGAAATCTCAAAGATGTCCGTGGGGAACTGATAGCTAATTTCTTTACAGAAGGTTGGACTGGTCTAGCAAGCCATCATTACCAAATGAAGAAGCAGAGGCTTCTTGATTTTAAGAAAAAAGAAAATAATGAAAATCAGTAATGTCCGGTTTACTTTACAATAAAATCAAGTAGTTGCAAACACGGAT
>CAZTAS010000397.1:0-3949 GCA_964611635.1 uncultured Thermodesulfobacteriota bacterium | reverse complement strand
ACCTAGGAATGGCCACCTCAAACACTCTGGCTGCCATTCGCAACGGAGCCCAGCAAGTGGAGGTCACCGTCAACGGCATCGGCGAGCGGGCCGGAAACACCGCCCTGGAAGAGATTGTCATGGCGCTCAGAACGCGCAGGGACATATTTGACGCCACAACAAAAATACAAACAAAGGAGATTTTCAAGACCAGTAGGATGGTCAGCCGGCTGATGAACATCCCCGTTCAACCAAACAAGGCGGTCGTGGGCTCTAACGCCTTCGCTCATTCTTCCGGTATCCACCAGGACGGAATCCTCAAGGACAGGGCAACCTACGAGATCATGCGGCCTGAAGACGTGGGAATTAAAGAACACGCCTTCATCCTGACGGCGCGCTCGGGTCGGCACGCAGTGCGCCACCGCCTGGAGCAAAAAGGATACCAACTGGCTGAACCACTGTTCGAAAAGATTTTCACCCGCTTTCTTGATGTGGCCGACAGGAAGAAGGATATCTCCGACGACGACCTGGAGTCCATCGTTGAGATCGAAATATCCAAGGCCCCCGAGGTCTACCGTTTCGTGAAACTCCAGGTTATCAGCGGCAGCGATGTGACGCCCATCTCCGCTGTGACCCTCCAGAAGAACGGGGAGACTCTGACGGATTCAGCCTCGGGAAATGGCCCCGTGGATGCTACCTTCAATTGCATCGACCGCATCACGGGCTTCAAATGCACCCTTCTGGAATTTGACCTGCGCGCGGTGACCAAGGGGAAGGACGCCATCGGGGAGGCCATGGTCCGGGTTGAACACAACGGAAAGATAATTACAGGCCGCGGCGCCAGCCCGGACGTCATAGATGCCAGCGCCCGAGCCTATCTCAATGCCATCAATCGTTCTTTCGTCAACAACACACAGTAGCCAGGCCCAAAAGGGGCACCTGGAGAGGGGGAGGAGGATCATCGACGAGGCCAACAAGCACCCCAAGTAAAAGGAATAAAACATGCGCCTGGAAGCGGGTAGGGCCGTGGCTGCTGCTAATTCTGGTTATTTTGGCCGCAGGTTGCGCGCACTTGCATGAGCGTCTGTGGCCGCCGCCCTATTCGGTGGTGCTCCTGACGATGGACGGCATCAACGTGAGCCACCTGGGCGCCTATGGATACGGGCGGGATAACACTCCAAATTTGGATCGCCTTGCGCGCGAGGGAGTCCTTTTCTTGCGAGCGTACAGCACTTCGGCATGGACATCCCCGGGACTGGTATCCACTATCACCGGCCTTTATCCTACCGTCCACGGCGTGGCGGCGCGGGGCAAAAGCATCCCCGATGGTATCACCACGCTGCCCCGCGCATTGGCCCGGAATGGTTACCAGTCGCCGGGACTCAGCTATTTGTTGTCCATCCCGAACTATGCCAACCTGGGATTCTCGCCAACGCCCACGGGCCTTGGGGCCGACCCTGACGATGCGGACGACAAGATTCTGCGACTCTGGCTTGACAGCCGCCCTCAAGAACCTTTTTTCCTCTGGTACCATTATGCCATCTCCCACTTACCATATCAGCCCCCGGAGCCCTGGCGGCGCCTCTTTTATCGGAAGGGGGAAGCTGATACGGAATTTGTCCGAAAAGTTCAAACTCAACCCGTTTACCGGAAATCCCAAAAAGAAGCCGACGTTACACACGGTGAGCGCATGGCGGTGGAGGACCTTTATGACGCCGAGCTGGCGTATCAGGATCATCTACTGGGCAAAACTCTGGATTACATGCGCAAACTCGGCCTTCCGGATAGGGTTCTTCTTATAATTACCGCAGACCATGGGGAAGAAATATTAGAGCACGGGTTCGTGGGGCACGCGTCAACTTCGCTGGCGGGGACTCTCCACAACGAGCTTACGCATATCCCGCTGATCATGCGGTTCCCAGGAGGACGATACCGTGGTCTCCGTATCAACCAGGCGGTAAGCCAGGTGGACATAATGCCCACAATACTGGACTTTCTCGGGATCAAGCACCCTTCAGACCTTCAAGGACTCTCTTTGATGCCCCTGATTCGGGGAGAGAAAACCACAACGCGGCCCATATTCCAGGAGACGACTCCATGCGGCTACCAGTGCCCGGAAGGAGAAATTCCTGATCATCTCACGAGCATCGTCATGGGCCACTGGAAGCTCGTTTCAACCCGCAAAGGATCGCAGGTGGATTTTGAGCTGTACAGCCTGAAGCGGGACCCTGGCGAAAGTCATAACCTGATCCACTCTGAGAGCCGCCAGGCTGAAATCATGAAGCAGATTTTAGCACGGCAGATCCTTCTGAACCAGAGCCTTGCATCGGATCTCCGGATAAGCCTTTCTGGACAGCGGGTGGTTTCAGCCAGGGCCCCTCAATGGGCTCCCATCATTCTCCTCCCGCGCGACGGCGAGACACTGAGCTTCTCGCCCGGCGAATCGTTGCTGGTGCTGGAGTGGATCGGAAATGAGGACGCCGAATATACTATCGAATACCGGGTGGGCTCAGGCGACAGATTCCTTTCCGGCCGCTTCGTGGTCAGGGGTAGCCGGAAAAAGTTCGGCCCCATCCCTCACTCCACATGGAATGTGCTGCCAAATTATAATCCTTTTCGATTCCGCATACGCCAGGAGCCCGAAGGCCCCTGGAGCCCATGGCGAGAGTTCAGTATTTTAAACGATAAGAGCATCCAAAATTAAATCCGGTTACGCATCATGATGAATAGCCGGGGTGCACAATAGAGAGAGGCTTTGTCTGTCCAGAAAAAGTGGGGGGATATTACTCCTGTTGCTTTGTAACTTGTCGATTGGCCGCGGCATTAAAACCAACTTAATATAAAGTTGATTTCTTATAAGTAATGTAAGGTATAGCCCCTAATTTTTCCATGATTCTGATTTTCCTCTTTCTTCCAACGTAGGGGCGGGATAAACCCCGCCTCTACATACCATTATATAATTTCACGATTTATCTTTACTCATTTGAACGCAAATTTGTATAAGTCAACTCTTTTTCTCTCAGTATCGAAAAGGAGCAACGCTAAGCTTTTTGTGTAAATTTAAAAAGGAGTGTTTTTTTGGATTGATTGTTGAAGTGGTGAAATACTCAGAACAACAATATTTCCATGCTAATAGGATTAAGGTCAATCTTTCTATGCTTTGCACCCTGAGCTATGATAATTAAACTTGACAATAGGTTTCAGGAGGTGGGTCAACCCGCCCCGCTCTGATGTTTTCGGCGCAAGATCTCCAGCTTCAACTCCAGGATTTTCTCTCGCACATCTTGCAGTTTCGGATTCTTTTTTAGGGCCTCCGAGTACTTTGTAACCGCTTGCTCCAACCGGTCCATCCGCTCATAGAGGCGGGCAAGGTTGATGTAACCCATAGGATCTGAGGGGTCGAACTGGACCGATTTCTCATAACTCTCGGCGGCCTCTTTCAACTTGCCTGTCTGCGCGTAAGCATAGCCCAGGTTATTGTAAAGCACTGCATCTTTTGGCCTCTGCTTGATCAGCGCTTGAAGCAGGGGAATAACCTCGGCATATTTTTTTTGCTCAAGATAGATCTGGGAGAGCGGCTGCAGAATATCGAGATTCTTGGGATCCAGCCTGTACGCGGCCTCATATTCTTTCTTGGCCAGGTTGGTCTCTTTAAGGCGTTCATAGACGGCGGCGAGGTTCAGCCGTGTAACCGTGTCGCGGGGTTCCAGCTCGATGGATCGCCGGTAATGAGAAACAGCCTCGGTCAGCTTTCCGGTCTGGGAGTATGCGAAACCCAGGTTATTCAATACCACTGAGTTTTTGGGATCCAGGCGCAGGTACTTATTATAAGCTATGATAGCCTTGGTATAATTCTTCATGTCTAGATACAGATTGCCCAGGTTCTCCAGTGTGGCCTTATGCTTGGGCTGAAGGCTGTGAGCCTTTTCGAATGCCTCCACGGCGTCTTTCTGTTGCCCCATGGATTGAT
>CAZTAS010000396.1:0-3959 GCA_964611635.1 uncultured Thermodesulfobacteriota bacterium | reverse complement strand
TCAGTATCGGGGGCATCGCAGCACCCTCCTTCTGGATAGCAATACTGATACTTTTTTTCCTGTTATTGTTATTTGTCTGGGCACCACCGATGCAGTATTCACTGCCCTGGAAGGACCCGGTGGCAAACATGCAACAGATGATTTGGCCTATCATGGATATCGGTTATCGATCCATGGCGGTTGTGACTCGAATGATGCGCTCCAGCATGCTGGAGGTCATACGCGAGGACTATATCCGCACCGCACGGGCCAAGGGTCTGTCGGGATTGTTAGTGGTAATGCGGCATGCGGTTCGCAATGCCCTTTTACCCGTAATAACAATCTTGGGGCTGGAATTTACTTTTCTTCTTGTTGGCACTAATATGGGCAGACGACATAACTAAAATATTATCGCAGAAATTAAGGAGGAATTAAAATGATCAACCCAATGCTGACTAAACTCAATGAAGGAAAAGTTTCGTTTGGAATGATGACACTTAGCAATGATCCCAATTGGATTGAGATCATGGCGTACGCAGGACTTGACTGTGTGTGGATCGACATGATGCTTAGTCCAATAGATTGGAATGATGCTCGTCACTTGGTTAACGCAGCCCGGGCTGCCGGCATAAGCCCGATCATTCGCCTGCAGGCAAATCCGTGGGATAGCAGGAATGAAAGTGCTGGTATGAATGCCCTGCGCGCGTTAGCCATTGGTGCGGATGGTGTTAAGCTTTCTTGTAACACCGCGAATGAAGCGCGGCAAATCATAAGCGCAGGAAAGGACTGGCATCGAAAGATACATATTATTCCCTTTACTCCAAATGATTTTGAAGACCATAAAAAAGAAATTATAGAAAATAGGGTGATTATTCCTGGGCCAGAAAGTCAGGAAGGCTGGGATAATTTAGAGGAGATCATGGCTGTTGAGGGTATGAAATTCTTTTTTTGCGGTATGTCCGATACTTCACGAGTCATAGGGCATCCCTTTGATTATGAGCACCCAGACGTATGGAACCTTGTTGATAAAGCTGTCAAATTAGCAGAAAAATATGGCATTATAGTTGGAGCCAATACTGGATATGCTGCAGCTAGAGATATTGAAAGCGTTGCAAAACGTATCAAAAGGCTATGCGATCACGGAATAAGGATGATACTTATTCAAAGCCCCGAGTTTTTATTACAAACTGCGTTAAGTGAGCTTAGAGAAGCCATTAAAAATGAGGTGCCGGGACAAGGTTTTTAATTGCTGAGTCGATGTTAGGTCTTGCGAAATACGGCTAAGGTTTTGGAGTGGAAAGAGGGATTTTAAAATTTATTATTAACTACTATTGGGGGTAAAGCTATGGACAAACTTCTTGAAGCAATGAAAGCTAAACGCCTCTCATTAGGCATCCTTGAGGTGACGGCAAGCCCGGAGATAGTGGAGACATTGGCCTATTCGGGTTTTGACTGGGTAATCATCGATATGATGTTCGAGTCCACGGACTGGATTCTTGCTGCAAACATGGTAAGGGCGGCCAAAGCTTGGGGTATTACCCCCCTTATCCGGGTGCCCTCCAACCCATGGGTACAAGAGGAGGATCCTCACATCTTGGTAGATATTACACGCGCTTTAGGCATTGGTGCGACGGGTGTTTGGTTACCGGTGAACACGCCTCGTATGGTGGAAATGGCATTAGAGGTATGCAAGGAGTGGCACCGCAACATCCATGTGATGCCCTTTGCCGAAGATATGCGTAAATACGCCGATGTGCAGAAAAAGATGGCGGAAGAGACGGTGATGGTGCCCTCGTTCGAGAGCCAGGAGGCTCTTCAGAACATGGAGGAGATTTGCAAGGTACCGGGCCTCAAATCATTTAACATCGCCATGTCGGATTGCTCTCGTATGGTTGGTCACCCCTTTGACTACGAACATCCAGAGGTCTGGAAGGTGGTAGATAAAGCAGCGAACTTAGCTGAGAAGTATAATCTCTACCTGGGGGGCGGCACCGGCTACCAGTTTCAGGATCCGGAGGCCATTGCCAAGCGGATTAAGCGCCTTTATGAACACGGGGTCCGAAGGATATTGATCCAGAGCACTGGCTCGCTGTTCCAGTTCTTCTGTCAGAGCATTATCAAAGCGACCCGCGCCGAGCTGGGAGGAACCTGATCTTTTTTGGAGATGTGCAAAACAATTTTTTTATATTCAATCAACTCTAATATAACAAAGGAGGTCGCTATGAAGAGATTCATGTCATGTCTGTTTTATATTTTTGCGTTAATGCTTGTGCTGGCAATAACTATTGCATCAGCCCAACAGACCCCACGGCGTGGGGGCGTCTTGGTGTTGGCCCACGCTGACGATCCGGCCCATTACGATGCCCACCAGACAGGCAGCTTCAGAATCGCTCAGCCAACTGGGCCAGCTTACAGCACATTACTACAATTTGATCCTAATAATTATCCCAAAATTATCGGAGACCTTGCGGAAAAATGGGAGATTTCCGAGGATGGTCTGACTTATACCTTCAAGCTTCGGCCTAACGTTCACTTTCATGATGGAAGCATTTTGACCTCGGCAGATGTAAAGGCCAGCATGGAGCGCATCAAGAACCCGCCGGAGGGAGTTATTGGCGTGTGGAGCTACCTCCTGAAGACAGTGGAGCGTATCGAGACGCCGGATGACCTGACTGTGGTGTTTCACCTGAGCCGGCCCACTCCCTCATTTTTCACCCATATGGCGAACCCTTTCCTGCATATTTACAGCAAGGCCATGCTGGAGCGGGACAAAGACTACCCCACAAAGAAAATTATGGGCACAGGCCCGTTCAAGTTCAAAAGCCATGTGCCCAATGCTAGCTTTGAGCTGGAACGGTTCGACAATTACTTTATTCCCGGCCGACCATATTTGGACGGGGTGCGCTTCGTTATCATCCACGGCACTCAGGCGCGAGTGGCTGCGATCATCTCCGGACGCGCTGATGCAGAACTGCGGGACATACCTCCCTTGTTGGTTGAGCAAATAGAGCAGGCTGCGGGCAACCGAATACGAGTTATCGAGTCAGACCGGATATCATTACTCGACCTTGTATTTAATGTAAGGAAAAAGCCATTTGACGATGTGCGGGTGCGGCTTGCCATCAACTACGCCATTGACAGCTACGAAATGATTAAGGCGATGGGAACTATCTGTGGTCTTCGCCAAATTGGCAAGTGGGGGCGTCCCAACTCCGTCTGGGAGATGCCCGACGATAGGTTCCAGAAGCTCCCCGGCTGGGGGACGGACGCCGAGAGCAACCGTAAGAAAGCACGGGAGTTGCTAAAGGAAGCAGGCTATGCCGGTGGTCTCCGTCTGAAGCTGCTCAATCGCAATGTGTCCCATCCATACACCTCTTTTGGCGTTTACTACATTGAGCAGCTTGCTCGAGTAGGCATTACGGTTGACCACGTATTGTTAGACACCAGTAGCTGGCTCAGCGCAGTGCGCAAGTTGGGTGATGGGGAGATGGGCATTATCTACAACTCGCCACCCTATGATGACCCAGATGCCTTCTTCGGTGCGCGCATGCCTGGGGCTGCGAGAAACTTCTCCCGTTACGAAGACCCGGAGGTTACCCGACTCTTCGAGGCACAATCACGGGAGCTGGACCCAGCGAAGCGGCGGGAGTTGGTCTGGCAGATCGAATCCCGCATCTGGGAGAAGGCTTATTGGGGTAAGGGTGCCTGGCGTGGGAAGATTTGTCCGTTGTCCCGGCGCATCCAGAACTATACCCTTCATCCCAATCACTTCACCAATGTGAAGTTCCAGGACGTCTGGCTGAGCCAGTAAAGCAGGAGGACAAAGAGGAGGAGATCTTTGTGGACATATGCTATCCGGAGGGTGCTGCTGGCTATCCCCACCATTTTGATCCTCGTTACACTTATTTTCTTCTTGATACGAGTAGTACCAGGGGACTTGGCCATCCTTTACCTTGGACCTGAGGCAGGTGTGCCGTCAG
>CAZTAS010000395.1:2552-3976 GCA_964611635.1 uncultured Thermodesulfobacteriota bacterium | reverse complement strand
AAACATACAGGATAAAAGCCCCAAAAAAAAGAGCAACCGGGGCAAACCACACCAGTTTTCTTTTCCACCCCTGCCATGCCCTTTCAATAACGAGGAATTCTGTGAGGATGATTGCACCAGGGAGACTTGCCGCAGTCTGTTTGCTCAAGAAGGCCAAAACGCCACAAAGGAAGGATAGCGTGAAGTAAGTTGAGAGCTGAAAGCTGAAAGCCCTTCTCCCCTCTGACCTCTTTATCCCCTGAAACTCACTCCCATGACGAGCGAAGTGCAGTTCATTAGGGTGGCCACAGTCTTCCGACCTCTGACCTCTGACCACTGACCACTGCTCCCTGCCCCCCGCCCCCTGCTGTGTTGTCCTCGCCTTCACATAAAAGAGGATTGACAGCAAATAGAACATTGCGGCCATCGAGGTATACCGCTGGACCGTGTATGTCACTGCCTGGGTCTGGATCGGGTGCGTAATAAAGATAAGGGCCGTAAATAAGGACATTAATGGGATTGATATCCGCCCTGGTGCGACATCATTTGAATATGCGCTCGCTTCCAATGCTTCCTCATTCCTGGTTTCTCCTTGCTGAGCCCGGTCCTGCAAGGTCTGGGCCAGGGATTGAGAAATGGTGGGATGTGGATATTGAACTTGGGACTTTGGACATCGGACCTCGGACTTCGGACGTCGAACGTCGAACGTTGGACGTCGGACTTCGGACATTCCCTCTATCGACTGGCCAGGAGGCTGGGCAGAAGAAATCAACAGTCGTCTAAATATGAATAGTGCCAGAAAATAGACCAAACTACCATTAATAATATGGATAAGAATGTTGACTAGGTGGTAGCCAAGAACATTTAGTTTCCCAAACTTGTAATTGAGTGCAAAGGTAAACTCCACGACGGGCCTGGGATAAAAAAGCTCATTGAGTGAAAAGTAGTTCTCTACATTCCTGATCTTGGTCTCCTCTTCAATCTGCCATTTTCCGTCAAACACAAATGGTGCGCGGTAGATGTTACTGTAAATCACCGCCCCAACAAGTGCGATAAGAATCACCGCAAACCATGGGCTTGTCAGCCGAATCATGACAGGATTATCTTTCAGGGAAAAGAGGCTCTTCATCATGCTGTAGGGAAGTGACATTCCTCCTGTCACCTGCCAGGGTTAGAAGTGACCGATGTTTTGCCCTGCAACCTCAAAGCGGCCTCAAGCTTACGGCGTACCGCGCGATTCTCGGGGTTGATACGTAATGCCTCTGAAAAATGGGGAATAGCCTCTGTTAAATTCCCCTGGTGCACTAAGGCATCGCCCAAATTGATGTGTGCCTTCGCAAAGCCAGGCTTAATCCGTACTGCTTCGAAAAAATGCCTTGTAGCACCATCGACACGGCCTTGACGGGCCAGAGCAACTCCAAGGTTATTGTGCGCTTCAGCAGACT
>CAZTAS010000395.1:0-2452 GCA_964611635.1 uncultured Thermodesulfobacteriota bacterium | reverse complement strand
CAGGGTTGATTCGCAAAGCCTCATAATAGTGTTTCATGGCAGGTTCAATATGGCCTTTACTCGCTAATGCATTTCCAAGATTGATGTGCGCCCTGACAAAATCGGATCTGACTCGCAATGCCAGATAACAATGGCGAATGGCATCTTCAATGCGCCCTTTTTGGATGAGCACATTCCCCAGGTTATTGTGCGCTTCAGCAGACTCAGGGTTGATTCGCAAAGCCTCATAATAGTGTTTCATGGCAGGTTCAATATGGCCCTTACTCGCTAATGCATTTCCAAGGGTAATATGCGCATCCGCGAAGTTGGGATCGATTCGCAGCGCCTCATGGCAATACCGAATGGCCTCCTCTATACGGCCTTGGCGTACAAGAACACTTGCCATGTTATTGTATGGGTCCTTATAGAGAGGCGCAATCCTAAGAGCCTCAGAATAGTGGATAACAGCCTCCTCCATTCTTCCGCTCTTTTCTAATGCTACACCCAGATTATTGTGCCCTAAGTAGTTATTATCAGTCACTTTGGTAGTGTGACTGAAAAGAGAAATACTGTCTTTCCAATGGCGCACCTGAAATGACGCACAGATCATTAAAGCCAAAAATATCAAGCCCGTTGATATGACAAGGCCACTTCTTGCATAACGCCACCGCCCTATCAGGTCAGGAAATCCCCAGGTCACAATGACAAATAGACCGATAAGCGGGATGTAGGTATATCGATCGGCCATAGACTGAATCCCCACCTGAACCAGTCCAATTACCGGGACAAGGGTACCAAGATACCACAGCCATCCAGTTGCAAGATACGGGAACCTTCGGGATACCCTAAGCACCAGCACAGACAAGCAAGCCAACAATAATCCAGCGCCAAAAGACTGCCACAAAGGTATTGCTACAGGATAGGGGTAAATGACTGCAAGATCGTGAGGCCAAATCATTTTTAGAATATAGGTTAGATAAGAAACCAATGCATTTGCCATTCTGATCTTTAGGGGATATGCATCCATAGATCCTATTGTTTCCCCCTGGGCAAAGTAGGCCATAACGCTCGCAGCCCCGGCCAGGACCAAAAATGGTATTTTTTCCAGAATCAGATGAAAAACAGTGGGGTTTTGATCTGCTCCGATTTTCCCTTTGCGCGATTGCCACAATTGCAACCGGCCAAGAGGCCAATAATCCATAAGAAGCAATACGAATGGCAGGGTCACCACCATCGGTTTGGCCATAAGACCCAGGGCAAAAAAGATCAAAGTGGGAAAATACTTCTTGAACCCCGGTCGCTCAGTATACCCGACATATGCCCACATGGTCAGCATCCAGAAAAAGGTGCTGAGGAGATCTTTCCTCTCAGACACCCACGCCACTGACTCCACATGAAGGGGATGTAAGGCAAACAGGGCAGCAACAAAACCACTGCGCCATAACGCCCCCGTCATCCTACTAAAGACCAAGAAAAGCAATAGGCTGTTGGCCATGTGAAACAGGAGATTGCTCAGATGGTGCATCCCGGGATTAAATCCAAACAGCTCACAGTCCAACATATGGGACAGCCATGTAAGGGGATGCCAGAAGTGTGCATCCAAATTCGTGAAAGCCCAAATGACATTTTGCCCGCTAATGCCTCTCTGTACATGGGGGTTATTGCTAACATAAATATCATCATCAAAATTTATAAAATCATAGCCAGGCACCTGCCGGTAAACCACAAGCGTCCCCATTATCAGAGATATGCAGACCAGAAGCTTTAATCGATAGGACCGCATATTAGAATCTGCTCCTAACAGTATATCTTTGGCCGCTTTCTATCAGGCTTTACCCCGATGTTGCATTAGAATTCACCCGATCCGATGAAATATGCGGTTATACAAGAAGCAAACTCGATCTATTCTTCTTTCGCAGGACCGCATCAATCGTGAATTCCTGACAAATTAGCAATTCGTTGGATTAACGCCTTAAAAATAGACCAATTTGAAAGAAACACAGATGCTTTTTGCAACATCGGGGTTTATTGCTCTTCGATAGTATTTGCTGCCCTGGTGGAATTCCTCAGCAATTGCAAAGCACGCTCAAAATTGTGGCGCACTCCCGGGTTCCTGGGGTTGACACGTAGTGCCTCTGAAAAATGCGAAATGGCTTCACGTAACTTGCCTTGCCGTGCCAGGGCAATCCCCAGGCCATTTCGGGCTGCGACTAAATCAGGCTTTATTCGCAAGGCCTCGGAATAATGCGTAATGGCTTCTTGCAGATGCCCCTGATGAGACAGCGTAACTCCCAAATTACTGTGTGCTAACGCATAATTTGGTCTGATCTTTAAAGCCTCAAAATAATGATCCAGTGCTTCTCGATTCCGCCCTTGCAAATCCAAAAAGAATGCCAGGTTATTATGCGCCCTGGCATTTTTTGGGCTTTTGGCCACGACATCGGACCAGAGAGTGATTCTGTCTCGCCACACC
>CAZTAS010000394.1:0-3996 GCA_964611635.1 uncultured Thermodesulfobacteriota bacterium | reverse complement strand
CCACAAAAAGTGTAGACACACGACGATTTTTCCCTCACCCCCTAAGTGCGCACCATATGGCCCTTTTCACCGATCCGTTAACTTACCGATCCCAAACTCAGGTTTTACGATCTACAACTGACATTCCGATTCCCTGGTTAACGGTCACGAATACTTAGCATTTCTTAGCGAGTTTTTTTCTTTTTTATTTTTATAACATTTTTAAAGTAGTTACCAATGACACAACTTATGATTAATGATTAAAGCAATCTTAGAGCAAAATTTTCGAAGGAGTTATTCATGGTCCTTTAGGCCACAAAGACAACGTAACTCAAGTAGATCTGGGTGGAAGAGAACCCGTTACCAAGCAATTCGATGAGGTCGGAGAGAATGTACAAGATTGAGGAGACCTACGCTGTCAAGCCGATCAGCCAGCGGAAGGCATTCCCTGACATCGTAATGTATCCAGTCAGAAATCGGGGTAAGGGCACCTGACGTCCCGCATAACCGGCGCGAAAGGGCCGCTAGGTCTTTTCGCGCCCGAGTTCATGCGGTTGTTAGACACTTTTTTAAAATAAATCGATCATTGTTTCAAATATTTATCAAACCATTCGAAAATTCTTCTGTTTCTTTCAGAGCGATGTGTATTCAACCCATGATCACCTTTTGGAAACTCAAATAACTCATGAACTTTGCCGACCTCTGTTAACCTTTCAGAAAGCTTCTTCGCTTGGCTTACTTTTACTCTCCAGTCGTCTTCGCCATGAAGAATTAAAACAGGAACATTTATTTTTTCAGGCCAATAGTATGCTGACCGTTTTTTCCATTCGTTCTTATCCATTCCTATTAATTCTCTAATGACCTTTTTCATAGCCTCTTCTCTTTCATTGTAATTTTGACCTAAGTCAGTAACACCACCGACAAATGCGGCAGCTTTTATTTTGGCATCATTTTTTATCGCTAAATATGTCATCATGCCACCCCTGGAAAAACCCAACATTACAATTTTATCGGGTTCTGTGAATGACAAGCTTTTTGCTAAAGGTACAAGATTTAAGACGTCATTGATATCTCTCCCTCCAAATTCTTCCCGTCCTTGCCCTCCGTCATTGCCCCTATATTGAGAAGCTATAACTACATAATTGTTGGAAGATAAATAGGAAAGATATTTCAAAGATTTCTTTGTTATTTTGCCAAACTCTCGATTTCCACCCCTATTGAATATCATCACGGGATATTTAGAGCCCTCTCCCTTGGGCTTTACGATAAACCCTACAACCTTATATCCATGACTTAAGTATTTTATTCTGTAGCATTCGACTTCATCTGACCATTTAGATTTAATACTCACTGCTTTATGTTCTACTATTTTACCATTAGAATCCGGTAAGACATTTAAATCCTGAGAAAAGAGAGGATGCTTTATTTGGCTTTTTGAACTTACAGTTGTTGTCTTACATCCTCCAAAAAAAATGAGTATGATGGTAAATAGATAAACTAAATATTTCCCCTTAAATCTAATTTCGTTAATCATAACATTGACAGTTCGGGGAAGCCTCCTGCGCTGCACTCCAAATTCGGACTACTTCCGCTTTCTTTTCTTGAGGCGCTTCCGTCTCTTTTTATGTCCACCTCTGCTTCGCGGAGTTCCTTGACCCTTCCCAATGTTGGTAAACTTGACCAGCGGTATTGGGTTATCATCGCCTCCAAAAGGGACGGACCTTTTCTCTTGGGGTATTGCTTCAAGGTCAACAAGCCCCAGGACGGTAAACTGAGCCTGATATTCGCTATCAAGAGCCGATCGTGCAAACTGGACAAATATCTCATAATGCAGAACCACTGTGGGGCATTGCAAACAGAAATATCCGGCATCATTTCCAACAAAAAAAGGATGAACCTCACCGGCGTGGCGAACCGCCATCATGAACGTATGAAATTCACTCTCCAGCTTTGAGCGACACGCAGGGCAATGGGACTTGCCGCCAACATCACGCGACCAAAACATCTTTCTCGGGATAGATGCGGAAAACTTCTTCATGGCCTCACCGTGTACTTCGCCTAACGCAGGAACTGAGGGGTGCGCGATTAGTTCGCGCGTTCTTCTCCAGCGAAATGTTAGGTTGTGGATATAAACTTCGGCCCTACAGGCCACACCACAAAACTACCGCTCCAAAGGCAGCTGCCACCAGAGCCCACAGCCGAAGCGTTCCGTCCGAACTCTCCAACCACCAATTAACTAACCTCTCGATTCGGGCAGATCCCATTAACGGTATTGCAACACCCGCCAAAATGAACATGATGCCGACCGCTAGCACAAAAGATGGAGCACGGGTTTCTGAAGCCGCCACAACAAACAAGATTCCAATAAGGATTCTTATCACCGCTGCGAAGCGCCACCATTGCTTCTGAAGAAATATGTGCAGGACTCTTTTGAGCTTCACTGGTGATATTAGTATAGCAATGCTTATTCCGAGGATGAAAAAACCAACTATTATGACTACTGAAGACATGGATTCACATCATATGTCATTCGAGGTGGCAACCTAACGTTTTGCACGTGAGCGGAGCGCTCCGGTTGGCAGGTTGCCGCCATAGGCACTTGGCAGCGCGTCCGCTAGACGCGCCTTGTTAGGCATGAAGACTTATGACTTATAAATCTCATTGCTTTTATCTTGTGCCTGGCACTCGGTTTTCCTTACACCCCACTTACACAATCGTGCCTATTGCCCCGTTGACGCTTGAAGTCTGCGTAAGCCTTGCGGTCCAGCCGGAGATTGCTTCTGTATGAGAGACTGCCCACCAAGCTGATCAGGGGCTTGCGGCGTCGCCATAAGTTGCCCCACACCCTGCACAGAATGCGCTGCATGGAATAGAACTCCCGGTCGCAGCAAATCATTTCTTCGATTATGCCGTCCAGAGACAAATGCTTATACCGAGCCACCGGGAAGGTCAGCGTGTAGTATTTCCAGTCTTCCGGGAACGCATCGAGGGCGATGCGGTCCTCCGATTTCATCTGGTCCCACAGGCGCGTGCCGGGCAAGGGAGTCAGAAACAGCGCGTTGAGATTATCCAGCCCGTACTGACTGGCCACGTCGGCTATGCGTTTGCCGATACCTGGCTTGTCTATGTCCAAACCGATGATAAAGGAACCCACAACCAGGATGTTGTGCCGCTGTATTCGCCGCACGGAGGCGCGGAAGTCCCGGCCCTTCAGAAGGGTGAATTTCTTGCCGAACTCCAGAAGCCCTTCCGGTGCAGGGGACTCAAAGCCTATTAAGACGCCTCTGCACCCGGCCTTCGCGGCCAACGCCACGAGTTCTTTGTCATCGGCGAAGTTAATGGTGGTCTGGGCAACCCACTCTTTCCGCAGGTTCGCCTGTGCCATGGCGCGGAACAGGCCCTTGGCGCGGGCGATGTGTTCAGGGCGCGTGCCGATGAGGTTGTCGTCCACCACCAGAACATGCTTCTCACGGATCAACTGGAATTCCCGCACGACATCCGGAATGGGTCGCTGCCGGTAGCGAGACCCGTTGAACGCCGTCACGCTGCAGAAGTTGCAATTCATGGGACAGCCGCGCGTGGTCTGAATGGCTCCGAGGGCATATCCTCCGGCCATCAAATCATGCCGGGCGGGCGGGACGTTGTCTATCTCAGCGAGCTCTCCGTCATACCTGTGCTTCAGACAGCCTTGCCGGGTGTCCTCCAGAACCTGCTGCCAGATGCGCTCGGCTTCCCCCGTAACGACCGAGTCCACACGCTCCATGACCTCATCCAGGCACATGGTTGCATGAATGCCGCCCATGACGATGGGCACGCCCAAGCGTCGGAAGTGAGCGGCCACCTCATAGGCGCGGTTCGCCTGCGAGGTGAAAGCGGTAATGCCCACCAGGTCAGGCCGAGGCATGGCCGGATAGTCAGGCACGCCGAGGTTCTCATCCACAATTGTGATTTCCCACTCTGGAGGGGTCAGGCCCGCGAGAACCATAAGGCTGAGCGGTTTCCACACGCGATAACGGT
>CAZTAS010000393.1:0-4007 GCA_964611635.1 uncultured Thermodesulfobacteriota bacterium | reverse complement strand
AGGTGAGACCGTTAAGGGGGCAGAGGCCTAAATAGAATGGGTGGATGTAAAGGCCCAGGTGTACGGACGGAGAAGACGGTTCCTGTGAAGAGTTTGTATGGTCCTGAGAGGAAGACTGGGAGGATAGGGTAGTTGATAAACTCATCGTTTACAATAGCAAATTCCGGATTAGTTGAGATCGGATTTGCTTTGATTAGGGTTGCGTGGTAATATTAATATAAAGAGGGTTTTTTCAGGAAAGCGGTTGAGTTAAAGACTGCATGTAAACTTCAATCCGGCTATTTTCATGATGCAAGTTATGTTGTGTTCGGGAAAACACTCAATTTGACTTTCCTCAACGGACACCTTGGAGATTTTGGTCCATTTTTTTTGGGTCAAATATAGTCGGATTTTCCTATAATGATAACCTTCATAACAATATTGCTCTGTCAGGGGGATGGCGCAGATTGTAATTTACCGTACCTGATACTCTGGTATCCTGCCCAACTCGGGGGTGATATTGAGAATATATCCTCGCTAGAACTTCATTTTGATGGCCATTACGTGGTATGTCTGTGGGGGAAGCCATCTAGTAACCTTCGGTTCTATCCGGCAAACTTAATCAAGAGACGCACCATACGGAGGAAATAAGGAATGAAAATTGACGTTCATAATCATTTCTATCCCAATCGGTTTTTGAGACAGTTAGAAAAAAACGGGCCTACAGCTGGCATTACGGTAGAGAAAGACAAATGGAATCGACAGGTCCTAGTCCACGGCGGAACCCGTGTGGTCACCATCACACCTCCCATGAACGATATTGACCAACGAATTGCGGACATGGACCTGGCAGGTTTTGACACGGAAATCCTCACTCTTTCTGTTCCCAGCGTGGATATCTTCCCTGTCGAGACCGCTGAAAAGCTTGCCAGGATGGTTAACGACGAGTTTTTTCAGATATGCAACGACCGCCCGGAACGCTTCATAGCCTTTGCCACACTACCATTTATTGACCCGGATCGAACGGTCAAGGAGTTGGATCGTTGTATCAATGAACTAAAATTTAAAGGCGCTTGCATAGGCTCGAACATTAATGGGATGGGATTGGACAGCGAACTTCTTTACCCCTTTTATGAACGTATGTCCCATTACGACCTGCCCATCCATATACACCCGAGAACGCCAAGAGATAAAGAAACATACAAGGATTATCGCCTGGGTCCAATGATAGGCTTTGAGGTGGACATCTGTGTGGCCGTTGTGAGATTGGTCATGGGAGGAGTGTTGGAAAGGTTCCCGAATCTCAGGTTCATCGTCTCCCACTTAGGTGGGGCTATCCCTTACCTTGCTGAACGAATACAGAACTGCTATGAGGCATATCCCGAGTGCCAGGAGAATATTTCTGGTGCCGCAAAGGACTATCTGAAACGACTCTATTATGACACCGTGAGTTTTTTCGAGCCGGCACTTATGTGTGCCTATTCCTTCCTCGGCGCCGGCCGATTGGTTCTTGGGTCCGACTACCCTCATGTGATCGGGGATATCCAGGAGGCTGTCACTTCCATCAAATGTCTTGATATTCCGGAGGAAGAAAAGGAGATGATCTACTCGGGAAATATCCTGAGGTTGATTCGTCACGAAGGCTAGCAATGTGGAAAGAGAAAATGGAAATTACCGCATTTACCGTTTCGATTTATGGCTGTTTGGTGTACTTTGGAATTCTAAACGGACCGGTAGGTGGGTAGGCTGGTTCTCCCGCCCCCTTATAGCCTTTCGGGATAATAGGCAAAAGCAAGTAAGAAGGCCGATCTTCGATGCTAATGATCGTGTGCTTAACCTTTGCCATATGTGGAAGGTGATACCATAACGCCTGAACCTGGTCTTGTGCAGAAATTTCTACCCGAATTCTATGACCGGCCAAAAATACGTTGGAGGTCATCCTCATGTCACTGGCATAAAGAATGACTTCACCTGGCTCAATGGTAAGACTCCTCGTATGTGGATGAAAAGGCTCATAGGGTTTTGGCTTGCTCTCGTCAATCTCATAATGCGAAGCCTTAAGCCAACCCTCGGCTACACACCTGTCAGAACCATCAACGTCTACGTCGAAAAGCTTCAGGTACCAGTCTGTATCATTAGTCGGTGGCTCCAGAATTTCTATCTCTGAGGCTTTCCAAGTCCTCGCTTCAACACCTTTGCTTTCTATCGAAGCATACCAGTAAAGGGCCAATGGACCTGTAACCTCCACATTTTCACTAAACGGCTCTGTCTCATATGTAGCCTTTGGAACAGGATCAGCCTTAGCGAGCACGTCTGCCCGACGGAAGCCCTGAGTGGGATTAGCCCAAGGATCACTGATAAAGACCTGGGGTTCCTCATCAGTCCCTGGAGGGTCTGTTGATAATCCCCCCCCTTCTCTAAGGAAAAACTTGCTCCAGTTAGTCACCTTTAACGGCCATTCGTTCTCGTATCGCCATGTATTAATTCCTTGAACGAATATCGTGATCGGCGGCTCGTCCATCATGCCGGTATCCAACCCTTTAAGCCAGTGATCATACCACCTCAGACATACATCTTGGACCTCATGAAAGGGACGGTCCATACCTCCGTAATTGTCAGACGGAACTACCAGCAGCTTTTTCTGTTCTTTAGGGGCAGCTATCTTTTCATAAGCATCAAAATCTCCAGGTTGATGGAGAACCCATCCATTCCATCTGGTTCCTAAAAAGCTCGGTATTTTTATGTCTTTATACTTAGTGTAAGCTGATCCCCTCTGATAAAATGGCCCATCATATGGATGTAACATCAAGTCAAATTCTGCGGGATTCATCTCAGGACGGGCCGATATTAAATAAAGATAAGGGGTGCATTGTATGTCAGGATTGCTCTGTAACTCCTTTACTTTTTCTCTTAGCTCATCCTTACTAAACTCTTTGAAGCTCATAGGTTCCGGCTTACTTCGCACTGGCATGAGACCCCATATATGGAGCGGGAAAAGATAGTTAAAGATGCCCCCGTGATAAGATCGATGACGATATAGGTCCGTCAGGCCTTCAAATGGGAAAATCGCTTTAAGGTGCGGTGGTTGCTGAGCGGCAATATGATATTGAGCAGCCGCAAAGGCAGACATGCCAATCATGCCGACATTGCCATCACACCAAGGCTGTTCCGCCACCCACTCAACAAGGTCATATCCGTCTTGTGCCCAATCAAATGTGAACCCCCCTTCAGATTTGCCCACCCCCCTCATGTCAGGGATAACCTGCACGTAGCCCCTTGGCACAAAATAAGACTGTTCGCCACACTCATGCCCCCCGGTTCCTCTTATATAGTCCGACATCTGGTAAATAGGATTAGTCGGGAGCTTTTCTGAATCTTTGCCATACCAGGAGATTGAAAGTAGCGCTGGAAATTTGCCTTCTGTCTCCGGCCGATACAAGTCAACAGATAGGCGAACACCATCCCGCATGGGGACCCGCACATCCTCTTCGATTATGACTTCGTACTCAGGCTGTGATACCAATTCATGCCAATCTTTCATCTGGTCCATATTGTTCATCTCCTTTCTCACTTTTCTATCTGTGTTAACATGCAGAGCAAACCCATTTGAAAGTCTGAAGAAAGTGGACGAAATCCAGCATATAGATGGGCCTTTTAAAAGCAGACCTTTCTGGCACTTACCCTTCCAAAAGGGTAAGTGCCCGCTTTTTCATAAAGAAGGCGCCAGTTGGTCCAAATGGGTTTACCAATATTGCCGAAAAAGCCACCTCCTTCAGGGGGTGGATAAATCGACACCTTATACGGGGGTTGTAGGGGGCTTGAGGCCCCCTGCACTGGGGTTTTCAAAGGGCATATGTTCCCCTTTGGCCAGGAGTGGCTTCTAAAGCCCCACCCCCGGAGGGAGGCGAGCATGCCACGGGTGCGAGCACAGGGTGGCATGCGAGTTTACTCTGGAGCAAATTATTACAGAGGTGAGGAGATTTAATAAGTCGTCTGGATCTGGCGCGGGGCCGCTGGATACCGGAATT
>CAZTAS010000392.1:0-4008 GCA_964611635.1 uncultured Thermodesulfobacteriota bacterium | reverse complement strand
TATATTGTATTCCAGAAATTAATATCCACAATATACAGAATATGCTGAAGGAAGTTAATAGCCATTAAATATATTTCAAATTAACTAACAAAAGTTACTGCGAAACTTTAGTAATGTACATAAGTCGGTGCAATGAACATAACTTTCACTGCCCTCAAATGCAAGATATGAAAAGGCGTCCCAACGGAAAGTTTTTATATAAGAAGTCTTTAATATTTGCGCATAATATTTTTAATTAGTCAGTGGCTGCACCAACACGAGTATGAATATCTTGGGTGCCACTGGCAGAGCTGAAGGCTTGCCAGTGAAGCATGAATGTACTGATCACAAGACACGGGCAACCTTCGGTTTGCCCGTGGCACCCGGATTAGGAATGTCAATGTGCAATTATTAATGGCGTTTAATATAGAATGTGTTGAATGGGTACGGTTCGAGAGGAAATCGCTGAGCTGATCCGGCAACAATCCCGATCTGCCGGGGAGATATCAAAGCTTCTTGGGATTCAGGAGAAAGACGTTTACGCTCATCTGCTTCATATCGCCCGGTCGGCGGGCAGAAACGAGGTATTTCACACGGATCCCTCCCGGTGTATCACCTGCGGGTATATATTCCACGGGCGTAAAAGGCTGACCCGTCCCGGGCGATGCCCCCGCTGCCGGGGACAGCGCATCACCCGACCTTCTTTTTCCCTGGATCCATCTTCATATGAATGATTTTGCCCGCACTCACCAGTCACATCCTCTCAAGTGTATCTATTCCCAGGCTCTGGAGACCCAATCTGAGGACATGGCCGGTCAGCCGGCACAGGGAAAGGCGGCTTTCCCGCATTGGGCCGGCGGCGTTCAGCACCGGGCAGTCGTGCCAGAATTGGCTGAACCGCCGGGCAATTCGGTAAAGGGTGTCGCAGATGAGATGGGGGAAGTATGTCTGCCCGGCCCGATGAAACGCCTCGGGGAATCGAGCCAATTCGAGGGCAAGGGCACTCTCCGATTCATGCTCCAACCGAAGCGGGCTTCCCGCCGGTTGCCAGCTCTCATCCCCAAGCTTCCGGAACAAAGAGCGGGTGCGGACAAGGGCGTACTGGAGGTAAGGCCCGGTGTTGCCGTCAAATGAGAGCATCTTCTCCCAATCGAAGCTGTAATCGCTGAGTCGGTTTTGCGAAAGATCTGCATAAATCAGGGCGCCGATGCCAACCGCCTTGGCCACCCGCTGCGTCTCACCTCCCAGCTCATCCTCCCGATCGCGTATGATCCAGGCTGCACGCCTTTCCGCCTCATCCAGCAGATCTTCCAGATACACCGCCTTTCCTTCCCTCGTGCGAATGGGGCGGCCATCGGGGCCCAGAATTGTTCCAAAGCCGATATGCTCCATTCGGATGCGGTAGCCCATCCGCCGGGCCAGCGAAAAGAGCTGTCGGAAATGGAGAGATTGGCGTAGATCGACAACGTAAAGAATCCGGTCGGGCCGGAATTGTTCATTGCGATACTGGATGGTGGCGATGTCGGTTGTAGAGTACAGAAAAGCGCCGTCTGATTTTTGTACGATAAAAGGATGGTCTGCCAGCTCGGGATCGGCCTCAAAGAAGACGCAAATTGCTCCTTCACTCTCTCGTGCGATGCCTGATTTCAGGAGATTTTCAATCACTCCGGGAAGGAGGTCGTTATAAGAGCTCTCGCCCAGTATCTTGTCAAAACATACCCCCAGGCGCTGATAAATTTTCTCGTTCTCCTCAAGGGAGATTCGCACAAATTTCTCCCACAGCGCTCGATTTTCCTCGTCACCCGACTGGAGCTTAAAAAGCTCTTGGCGGGCTTCCTCCGCCGCTGATTCGTCTTTGTCTGCCAGGGCAACGGCCTTCTGGTAGATGCGCTCCAACTCTTCCATGGGGCGGCGCAAAAGGGCAGATTGATCGGCGAATCTGCGAAAACCCAAGATGAGCAGGCCGAACTGTGTTCCCCAGTCCCCCAGGTGGTTGTCCCCGATCACATGGTGACCTAAAAACCTGAGGATGCGGCAAAGGGCGTTCCCTAAGATGGTGGAGCGCAGATGTCCCACATGCATGGCCTTCGCAACATTGGGGCTGGAGTAATCCACCACGATTCGTTCCGCCACCTGCGCGGGCATAATGCCTGCCCGGGGGTCGGTGGCCACCCGGCCGAGGTGCGTCTCCAGCCAGTCCTTGCGCAACCTGAGGTTGATAAAGCCGGGCCCGGCCACTTCGGGCAGCTCGCACATGTCGCCCAGTTCCAGCTTTTCCGCCACTCGCTCAGCCATTTTCCTGGGGTTTTGACGCAGCTGCTTGGCCAGCGGGAGAACGCCGTTGATCTGGTAATCGCCAAATTTCTCATCTGATGCGGCGCGGACGTCCCCGTAAGCGTCTTCCACGCCCAGTGTGCTGCAAATGGTTTTGGTCGCCTTTTCTTCAAGATGCTGCAGGATATTCATCCTAGACTCCATGAGCAATAATCACTGACACGTAAGTTGGCTCGATGCAGTAGGTGAGCTATCGACAGGCTCGGGAATGGGAGCATCCGCGGACCTCTGGCTGACCTGTTATTTCCGGCATGGAATAATAAAAGAGGCAAACCCGATCCTCTTCCATGGGTTCACCTCTCAGCGCTTACCCATATCCAGCATGTAACAATTGTATTATTACCCCTTCGTAGGCAATGTGGAAAGCATATTTCCCATGTTTTCAGTTTCAGACGGCGACTACCTCGGTGACCTCGGGGATTTTTTCCTTCATGATTCGTTCAATGCCCTGCTTCAGAGTCATCTGAGACATGGGGCATCCCGCGCAAGCGCCTACCAGGCGGAGCTTTACAACACCTCCTTCAATTCCCACAAGCTCGGCATCTCCGCCGTCTCGCTGAAGATTTACCCGGATTTCATCCAATAGTTCTTTCACTTTCTCTTCCATGGAAATTCCTCCTCTCTATATATGAAAAACCCGAAAGTCTCCGGGTTTCCATTCCTGCTGAATGACTCGCGGTGCAGCCCGCCCACGAGAATTACCCCGGATTGCCCACCGCACCCATATATAAGGCGAACTCCTCCTTTCCGTCAACGCCTATCACCTCGTTTACCTCCGCATCGAAAAAAGCACCCACAGTACAGCATCCCAGCCCTATGGCGACGGCCGCAAGATAGAGATTCTGGGCAATGTGGCCCGCGTCCATGTAAATGTAGCGATAGGCCCTCTGTTCGTATTTCCAGGCCGAGCGGGCTACCACTGCCGTCCAGACCAGTACCGCAGCCGCAGAGTCAAGCATGTTTTGATTGAGTCCCGCGGAGGCAAGCGCCTGACCGAAAGAGCCTTCCCGCAGGAGCTCCAGGCTCCAGCCTGTTATATCCAGATGATAGATCCCGGGAGAGAGGTCCTGGACGCGGTTTATAATAGCATACGTCTCCACGGGATATAACGCCCCGGCCGATGGGGCCGTGCGGAGCAAGTATGATCCCTCCCTGCGAGTCACCCCCTGAGTGGCCCACAACAGCCGCGCAAGAACCGGATATTCCAGTGATAGACGGGAAAAATTCCTCATCGAGCGCCTTCCGGCCAGGGCCTCCCACAACGGTATTCCCTCTTCTTCCGGGGGTTCCGGAATGGGTACTCGCCGGATGCAATCCGGGTAGGTTTTAAAAGGAGAAGGCCTGCTGGACCAGTTTAAACCCCTCCCCTTCATCCCGCTGCGGTTATATCGGGTCTCTTCCTGATAGCGATCTCCAATCCCCCGGTTGTCCATCACATTGGGCCCCTTTACTTCATAAGTTTCCGTGCCGGCTTCTTAAACTATCCTATATGTTAAACATAAATTCAACAATTATAATTGTAAAGAAAAAAATGGACACTATTTTGAAACAAAGACGTTTTTGTACTTTAAATTTCACCTGTGGTTTATGGTTTTTTGGAGATACATGATCGCTTAGTGCTTTATTTCATAAATTGTGTCACGTATACGGGCGGTATCCTCCTAAAACTTCTTATTCAATATAATATTTTTGGGT
>CAZTAS010000391.1:0-4009 GCA_964611635.1 uncultured Thermodesulfobacteriota bacterium | reverse complement strand
GTTTGCGATGCTGATGGTACGAGTTTCCAGGGCAGCGCGACCTGCATAGCCCTCGCCCAGCGGCAAATGGGTGTGTTTAAGAGCATCTGTACGAAAGCCACGGCTGGCAGCATATTCCAGTTTATGGGTATGTAGATCCAGCAGCAAGACATCAGTTGCGTCTACGTTTAATTGGTTGACCACTTGATCGAGAAAGACATTAAAAGTCACGCGTAGGTCAAGGCTGGCTGTGATGGCCATGTCAATGGCGCGAAGGGCAGCGAGACGACTAAGTTGCCGTTTGAGGGCCTCTTCCATTTCTTTTTGTTTGGTAATATCACGAAGATGTTCTACGATTTTAACAATATTGCCTGATTCATTCAAAATAGGATATGTTCTGATATCAAGCCACATCCCAAATTCTTCTTCATATCGTTCCACACGAGCAGGTCTCTTAGTTTTATAAGCTTCACTGGTAGCGCATATACTACAAGGGGCATTTCTGCCAATAAGTTCGAAGCATTTTTTCCCAGAAACCTCTTCAAAGCTCATGTTGAGAAATTTATATCCAGCTGCATTGTATCTTAGGATTCTATGGTTTGCGTCTTGCATTCCAATTACATCAGGGATGCTGTCCAATATCGTTTCAAGAAGCACTGTGGTGTCTTTCAATTGCGCTTCAAGATGATCATGTTCAGCACGAATGCGAAGTGCCATGATTCCATAAACAAGATCATTCGCCAATTCCTCTAAAAGTTTCACTTCATCTGCATTAAAAACATCTGATTCTGTATCGTAGATAGTTAAAATACCAAGAACCTGTTTATCAGCAATAACAGGCAGAGCAATCACAGATGAGTAACCTCGCTTGATCGCTTCATTGCGCCAAGGAGCAAAATTAGGATCGGTCAAAATGTTTCTTGCAACAGAGGGCCTGCCTGTCCGGATAGCTGTGCCAACTGGACCGCGCCCCAGTTCGTTATCTGCCCATGTAATTTTAATTGACTCGAGATATCCTTCGTCATATCCCACCTGTGCCACTGGGCGCACTGTTTTGTTTTCGTCTTGCTCTGCGAAGCCCACCCATGCGAAACGATATCCACCGACTTTTACGATGTTCTCACATATATTATGGAGTAAGTCTGATTCTTCTGTGGCACGAATTAATGCTTGATTGCAGCTACTAAGAGTCTTTAATGCCCTGTTGGCGCTTTTCAGGGCTTCCTCGGCACGTCTTCGCTCTTTATTGTCCAACTTCAACTGCTCATTTGCTCTAATTAGTTCACTGGTACGCAGTTCAACTCGTTGTTCCAATTCTTCGTTAGCTTTTTGCAGGGCCTCCTCACTTTGTTTGAGGTTCCTGAATAAAATAGTGTATGGTTTCTTTAGGCCTGTTTCGATAATGGCCTTATAAATGAGATAAAATGAAATGATCTTCAAAAAATGACCAACTAAATTCGAAAAACCATAGGCGCTGACATAAAAAGTAAAGGCTAATTCTGAGCCTATGGTGACAATTATCGATAAAACCAGCAAATGCCATACATCTCTGTCGAATTTTCCGCGATTTTTTAACAACAATACTATAGAGGTTAAGAGGATCACTGAGATAATATATTCGCTGAGCTTTTTGAATAGGGTCAATCCCACGCCTTTAACAAAACAGTCAGGGAATATGTTCAAATAGAAAATGGATGCTAATAAAATGGAAATAATTCCTGTATAGCCGATAAATACAAATTTTAATTTCAGCCTTCGGCCAATTAGAAAAGGGGCGATAAGAAGAGAGAGGCTTTCCATATACCGGCTGGCAATCCATAGTTGAGCAGGTAGGTTGGTATTATACCCTGGGAAAACCCCCATGCCCGTGTAAGCCAGTGTGTGGACAAGATCCAGTGCACCAACAAACAGGTAAGCAATACCCAAGAAGAGCAGATAATTGTTATCCAAATATCTTCGTGCATTCCATGCGATCATAAAAATGCCGCAGGCTACGACTATGCTAAATATTTCAGCAAGGCTGTGGAAAAGAAGATAACTGTATAGGCTGCTCAGATATAATCCGAACAAGAGTAATACACCTAATAATATGGATATATACTTAACAGGATTCATATAGCATTTTTCCATAGTATTGCCTCAAATTATCCAGTTCAAGATCCTCTAAAATCCTTTCAAAAAATTTTCGTCCTTCCCCTAGCCCATAATGTCTTTATAGCCCTCGAATCGATCAAGGTCGAATAGGAACTTAAACCCTTTTTCTTTAAATAGCCTTAAGCAAGCCACGACCACGTTGGGATCATAAAGAATGCCCTGATTCTTTGAGATTTCCTCTAATGCCTTATCTAAACCAAGTGCTTCTCTGTAAGGTCGGTGAGAAGCCATGGCTTCTACAACGTCAGCAACAGCTAAGATTCTTGCTTCAAGGAGGATATCTTCACCCGATAAACCCGAAGGATATCCAGAACCATCCATCCTCTCGTGATGTTGAAGAACGATTTGAGCAATCGGCCATGGAAATTCTATCTCTTTCAATATTTCGTAACCGACCCTGGGATGCTTTTTAATAAGACCGAATTCCATTTCGTTTAACTTGACTGGCTTGCTAAGAATCTCTGCCGGAACTGACATCTTTCCAAGATCATGAATAATTCCCACCATGAGGATTCCGTCAATTTGGTCCAATGAAAGGCCCATTTCCTCGGCGATGGCATGCGCAAGATCAGCCACGCGCTGTTGATGGCCAGCTGTGTATGGATCTCTCGTTTCAACGGCAAACGCCATGGCTTGGATTATTCCTTTCATGGCTTTTAGCAAATTCTCCCGACTCTGTAGAATTTGTGTTTCCATAAGCTTGTGGTGGGTGATGTCGCGAAGCGATGCGAGGTAAGCAATTTCCCCCTCCCACTCTGTTTCCACCATGCGCATCTCCGCTACTGCTGTGTCTCCATTTTCTTTAATAATATCAAGCTCCGTTGTTTCACCGGCTATCACAGGAAAGCCGAATGATGCGCCAATGAGCTCATTTGCTTTATGCCCCAATAGTAATTCCGCTGCCGGATTGGTAAAACGCACGATCCCATTCCTATCAACAATGACGATGCAATCCGTGTTGTTGACTATGATATTTCGGAATTTTTTCTCACTTTCTATCAATGAGTTATTAACCCGAATGCGATTTTCCGTTTCCCTTTTCAGTTTCTTGTTTGCTTTCGATAGAGCAGACGTGCGTTTATCAACCAGGGTATCCAAGCTTTTATGAATTGCTTGGACTCGTCGCTCATCTTCCCATTTTGCTCCAAGGGCACAGGCAAATTGCCATATCTCTTGAGGGTAAAAAGGCTTCCGGAGGTAAAGCATTTTGTGAGGGGGAAGAACTTTGCGGGCAATTTCTCCAAACTCAAACTCTGAATGACCAGTCACCAAAACAATTTCTATGCTTGGATCTATCTTCCGAATATTTTCTGCTGTCCACACACCATTCGGCCCAGGAGGCAGGTGTAAATCCAGGAAAGCTACCACAAATGGATGGTTTTCTTCAATGGCCACTCTCACAGCTTCCACTGCTTTTTTGCCTTCACGACAAAGTACAAGATCGAACAGAGGGGATGAAAAAATTGTCCTGTCATTTATGTTTAAAATCTTGAATAAGGATTCACCTATATCCCTTGGAGGGGAGAAAATTTTTTTATACAGATCCAAAATCAATTGCTCATCATCAACGGCAAGAATACGAAAACAGTTAGTTTTTGTTTTGCTCATCGATCTATCCTTCTTTGAACATCCCACTGATTCGTTCCAATTCTCCGGGGGTCACATTGATGGGATGGCCCGACAGGATTCCGGTGATATTGCGAAAAGGCTTACCAATGTGCATTCCCTTTCCATTAATTGTGAATTCACGAATATCCTTGTCGTGAGCGGACCCACGCATTTTCAGTACCGTCAAAATAGTTTCCACTTGATTATGGCATTGAGACAATATATTATTATCAAATCAGCCACATGATGCGTCAATCAGCTTGAACAA
>CAZTAS010000390.1:0-4054 GCA_964611635.1 uncultured Thermodesulfobacteriota bacterium | reverse complement strand
CTTTTTCTTTATTCAGTTTTCAAAGAGCTTTTTTCAAAGCGCTAAAGTGTTACGAGATTTTTAATTACTTGGAAGGCAGCTGATTTTTATCAAATATACCTTGGACCAAAATAGGGTAGCACACCATGTAAAAGCTTGCGAGAGCTTGGGGTGAGCTGGAGGCACATAATATCGTTGGTGGGGTAAAATATTCAGTTTGCTTTTCTAATCTTTTCCGCGTTTACCTGCACTTCGTGCACATCGAGCCGCTTGAAAAAGAAGCATGAAGTTATACTCGGTTTATGACTGCTTAATGACTTTTCATGCAACAAAGTTGCATTAGTTGATTGCTGATTTTATTTAATAACACTAACGAATAACAAAATAGGCAAGAGGAGAACGATGATGTCTTTGGCCATCACCTGGTACGATAATGCCGCATTTAAAATCATTTATAATGAAAAGACTTTATGGTTCGATCCCTCTATCAATAAGAACCCCGACTCGCCTATCAAGACATCTGAGCTTAATGAAAGATCCGACTTTGTTTTCACAACACACGGTGATCCCGGGCATTTTGTCAACAGCGTGGAGGTCGCGCAAAAGACCGGCGCTCTCTTCCTGGGTCCAGAAGAGCTCTGTCATCATGTATTGGATCAAAAACAAATGGAAAAAGAGCGCGTAATTCCTTTAAGTTTTGAAGAAAATCGAATAATTAACGGCTTGGAAGTTTATGTATTTGAGGCTGAACATCCCATGCAATCGGAAGAAACATTGAAGATAATTGCACAATGGGGGGGTGTTAACACGAGAAATGCCGGGTTCATTGTTCGAACCGGGCAGATTACTCTTTGCCATCTGGGAGATGTTGTTTTCTCCGATGTGTTTCAGAGGATTGGCCGTCAGTTTTCTGTCAATGTGGGCATGATCCCTATCCAGGGCAAAAAGAAGGGAGATACGTCACTGGAAGAAGCAGTAGAAAGCGGGGTCAAGATTATTCAATCTCTCAAACCCTCACTTCTTTTCCCCGTGATTCAATATACCAAACAGACCAATCGGATAGAGCATTTGAAAAGGCGAGTGGCCGAATTACAAATTCAAACTCGCATAATTTTTGATGAGCCCGGAAAAGAACATATATTTAAAGAGTATAATTCAGAGGATTTCTGATTTTCGGCAGCCCAAAACCTCAATGTAATTAGGACACTAACGGAGGCGAGATTATGGAGAAGCAACACTGGTATTTAACAGATGAAGAGGTGCAATTCATCCGCAGTGAGATCAACAAGCGCAGAGTGCCCGGAGCCTATGAGCCAGGCAAGTGGAGCGTAAGCCGATATAATAGGGACCCTGAGATCACGGGGAACAAATTCCCCAAATCGGTGGTCCTTAGGGACATTACGCTTCGGACTGCAGAACAAACGCCGGTGGTTTCTTTAACCTGGAATGAACGGCTCAGATTAGCAGAAGCTCTGCTAGAAGCAGGTGTTCGTTCTATGCAATTCAGTTGGACACTGGTGGGCGAAGGATGGACCTCTCCTGATTTTGTCAAGTACATCCGAGAGCTGGCTCAGAATGTCGAACTCGTCGTAACCGGGGTTACTTCCAAGGAGCAAATCGACTCGGTGGCTGAAGCTGGTATTGATGTAGCCGCGTGCATGAATCCCTCGGTTCCCGCAATCACGCCAATCTACTACCCAGAGGTACCGAAAATGGCCTGGCTTGGGGAGGATTGGCGCAAAAAGTACAATATTAAATCGGTAGAGGATCAAATAGAGTGGATAAGTGAGCTAGTTCAGTATGCCAAGAAAGTCGGAGTCAAATCCAGCGCAGGGATCAACATGCTTTCATACTCGACAGCCGAATACTTGGAGCGTTACTGTTCTGCAGTGGCTCAGGCAGAGCCTGACTATATATCACTTATGGACGGCTCAGGTGGTATGGGCCCCGAGGCTTGGGAATACGTGGTTTCCCTTATCAGACGCGTAGCCCCAGAACCCCTGGTTAACGTCCATCCGCATAACCCCTTCGGACTGGGGGTAGCCAATGCCATCGGCGCCGTCAAAGGTGGGGCCAATGTAGTTGAAGTCTCTGTGAACAGGCTTTGCTCTGCTTCAGGCCAGGCTGACTTAGCCGAGGTAGCTGCCACCCTTGAGGTGCTCTATGGGGTGGATACGGCGATACGTTTGGAAAAACTTACCTCTCTCCGCCGGCTAGTTGAGGACATAACCGGTGTTAAAATGGCCCAGAATAAAGCAGTTACCGGGGAACGGGCTTGGGCTTACTCAGAGAATTTTCTCGCAATTGAGCTGCCTGTTGAACCCCTCCTGCACTATTGCGTGGAGCCCTCTGTGTTTGGTAACTCCAAGTCCGTTTTATTGGGAAAGAACGCGGACCAATGGTCAGTTCTGGGTAAACTAAAGGAGTTGGGAGTAGAAATTTCAAGAGAACTCGTTTCTCCTGCACTAAAGAGTATTCGAGCGGAGATTTCCATTCGAAAGAGGGCTCTTAAGGATGAAGAGATTCAGGAGATCGTCGAAAAAGTGAAAGCTTCATCAGCAAGGTAAGGGCAAGGGCCTGAGAGCTTGCAATTTTGTTTATAACCTAATAATGATAAATACTTTAGACACCTTATACGCAACTATTTGAAAAAGCGCGTATTCAGTTGACTTGAGTAGTTGAACCTGTTCATTAAGGAGGGAGGATATGTTTAACCACATAGCCTCCGCCAGGATTCCGCCCGGCACCGTGGTGTTAAGAAGGGACTCCATAGTAACCCGGGGCCGTCGGCAGTCTGAATACCAGCAGCATATCTTAAATGCGAAGCTAAAAAAACGCATTCTAAAGAATCAGGGATTAGAAGTAAAGAACCCCGTGCTTCCGCACGGGGTATCCAGGGTTTTCTTGTCATGAAACGCAATGATAAGACATCATGAATAATACCTATTTATTAGATCTATTTTTTGGTCTATGAATATAAAAATCAAAGACTTGCAATCAATTCCACATATAATCTTGCGGTCTTATTGTCGCTAAAATCAAATGGAATATCATGCCCCAGGTGGCGATGGACTATCGACGTAAGTTCTCAAATCCTATTAGGGATATTTTTATGCATTTACAACAAGTGCATGCGCGGTCTCATTGCCCAGTGCCCTCACAGAGTGTTTCTTATTTGCATCGAAATATATGCAATCGCCTGGAGAAAGGATGTACATAGTTTCATCATATTGAAATTCCAGTTTTCCTTTAATCACAAAAATTAATTCTTCGTTATCATGCTGACGTACAGGAGGCTTGGCAACCTTCGGAGGGTAAATGTGGAAAAAAGGTTCCATTTTCTTGTTCGTCTTCTTGAAAGCGATGGACTCTCCGATGCAGTTGACGCTTTTGGTACAAATTATCCGCTCTTCCTTTCTCACAAGAGAGAGGGGAACATCGCCGTCGATTGAAAAGAGCTGCCCCAACGGAATCATCAGGGCCTTCGCAATCCTGGCATATGTGGAAATGGGGGATGAAGCTTTTGCGTTTTCGATTTTCGAAAGCATGGCCACAGAAATCTTTGTCTGTTCACTCACTTGCGCGAGGGTCAGACCTCGCCGAGATCTGATCTCATTGATTTTTTCCCCTATTATCTTTTCCAAGCTCATCATTTTGCTCCTTTCTCTGCACTGCGTTAAATCAACGCCTGTTTCTCGAATCTCTTGGGTTCTTTCGCAAAACATATGAATATTGCTCGCGAGACGATAAGGTTGTCAAGACAACATAAGTATTACTCCTTTTTGCTAATAAAGTCAATAGTCTTGTAAGATGCATCCAGTGATTAGGGGCATTGGGTACAGGAGCATCGAGAGCCTCAGCAGGAGTCAGGTCACTCAGCCGTGTACTTGGCTTGAAGAAGTTATGCTAGACGACTTGAGACTCCACAAAGGCTACCAGGCCCAGGTCGCTTTTGAAACCCCGGAAAGGTCTGGCTCTGGTTTTGAAGTTGATCTCTTGGGACGAGGAACCAGCATGAGACAATAATCCCAGATTTTGCATTTGGGCACGAAAATACTGTTGAACAAATGGGATA
>CAZTAS010000389.1:0-4072 GCA_964611635.1 uncultured Thermodesulfobacteriota bacterium | reverse complement strand
TTTGCCGGATGTATATGGTATTCGCTCCACATCATCCAGTGAGACCAAGACTTCCGGCTCTTTTGTGGATGACGCCTCTATCAGCTTTTCGTATGAGAGATAGTTTCCAGGATTTTGTGCTGCCACAATGATGTGGCAAACTCCTTTACATTGACTCTTAATATGCTCCCATTTGGAGAGGTACTCTTCGTCTAGGATAAGGAGGCCGCTTTCGGAATGGTTTATAATATAGGCGTTTTCTTCTTCTGTCTGGCGTACATTAAGAGCCACCATACAGAGACCTGCTTTCATGAGAGCAAATCGAACCTCAACAGCCCTCGGCGAGTTGTAAAGAAGAGCAGCAATGCAATCCCCTCTTTTCATCCCTAGATCGATTAGACCGTTGGCTAAGCGATTAATCCTATCGTCCACTTGGCCAAAGGTCATTTTCTGCCCTTCGAATTTGATGGCAACCTTTTCAGGATATCTCTCTACCGGCCAGTCCAGCATGTACCCGGCTCGAATCATGATACATCCTTTTCATTCAATGGTTTCACCCGTTATCAACAAGGCCACTGGCTGTACCCACAGTGGCTTTCTCTCCTCTTTGATTCTCCAACCACACATCAAGAATGAGCCGGGTGGCATTCCCTTCCCGCATCTTTTCCTTGATTATCCCCTTAATCGTTATAATATCTCCCGGATAGATGCCTTTTAACAGAGTCACGTCGAGTTTTCCCCCTTGAATCCACCCTTTTCCGAAGAAATCCAGCATGAACTCGGATAGGTATCCGATGGGATACCGGCCCTGAGCAATGGCGCGGGGAAGGCCGGCTTTTCTCGCCGTCTCGTCATCTGTATGAATGTTCTTTATATCCTTTCCATGTAACACATAGCGAGAATAGATATTGATCTTTTCCTGAGTGATTTCGTAAGGTTTCGATTCGATTTCAAAACCGACTTCCAGATCTTTATGGGCTTTGATCATTTTTCTGTTCCTATTTACAGTCTCATAAGGGAAGCGTGCCTTCCTCGACAGATTTCAAGACCATCCTCGTCCAGCGCCACTAACTCCATGACAATGTAATTCCGACCACGTTTGATGTACTTATCGATCACTCTAACTGTAAACGTCACTTTTTTGCCCAACCTTGCCGGGTTTTTAAACTCCCATGCCTGCTTGGCATGAATACTTCCGAAACGCTCATAATTCTCATCGAGAGTTCTAAGGGTATCGTTGTCGAAAATGGTCGGCGGCGCAATTCGTCCTCCAAAAGGAGAATCCTCGAAATACCAGGGATGGTTGCTTTCGATTGCATCGGCACACTCCCGAATTATTGCGTCGGTTATTAGAATTTCCTTTTGGCCTAGTTCTTCTCCTGCTTCTATGTTCGTATAGCTGAATTCTTTTCGCATCTAACACCTCAACTGTTTATGAAATTGTTTAAACATAACAAAACCTAATATATTATTTCTTTTAATTGCGTCAAGTATTTTAAGATCAGATATCCTAAATCTTCTAACCGTCTAGTGCATACTCACAGAAAATTTTACTGAAAAAAGATGAATTTAAGCTAAGAATTTGGTGGCAATTCGGTAAATCATCGGTTGTGTCCTCTCTTTGATCGGAGGGATTTATGGAGCTTTTAAAATGACATCCTTGGGAGGTCACTTTTGCACAATGAAATATTTCCCCCTACCTTTTTTAATTTCTAGATTGCTCTATTGTATAACAATCAAATGCATTTTAATAATTAAAATAAATTGTTAGTAAATGATATGGAGAAATTTGTCATTGACAAAAAAATTGGATACAGGGTATAAATTAAAATCAAAAGCATGAGCAATAACAATTCTCAGAAGCTAGTGGTTTACTTCTATAGATTTTTTCCATTATGCTACAAAATAATATCCTGCTCGAATCACATTCCCACTATAAAGCTTGCTTTGAGCATTTCAGGATAATCCCATGAGGCTTTTCGAGCACGAGGTTAAAGAACTGTTTCGCCGGCGGGGGATACCTGTGCCGGAGGGTGGCGTGGCAAAGAATCGCTTCGAAGCCAGGCGACTGGCTGGGGAGCTGGGAGTGGAGGTTGCCATCAAGGCACAAATTCTTTCCGGTGGGCGGGGCAAGGCAGGCGGTATCCGCTTTGCTGCAAATCCAGATGAAGCCTCTCGGATGGCTGGTCTTCTTTTAGGGGAGCATGTACAAGGACTTCGCGTGAACGAGGTGCTTGTGGAGACTCGCATCCAGGTTGAGTCTGAAATATACCTGGGCATGGCTTTTGATCCCAGTTCGTCTCTTCCCGTTTTGATGATCTCACTGGACGGCGGCATTGATATAGAGGTGGTTCCTCCACATCGCCTCCATAGTTCCATAGTGAAACCTCTTGAGGGACTGCCTGAGTTTCGTGCCCGCCAAATAGCGCAGGAAGCGGGTGTGCCGAGGAAACTGCTTATTCCTATCGGCCTTATAGCCCACCAGCTTTTCCATATCTTTCTGGAAATGGATGCAATAATCCTAGAAATCAACCCCCTAGCTCGGACGAGAAAGGGTCAAATAGTGGCCCTTGATGGAAAACTTGAGATGGACGAGGATGCGCTATATCGCCATCCCGAATTAAGCATCGAGGGTCGCATTCCCGGCGAGACGGAAGTGGAGGCTCTGGCGCGAAGGGCTAAGTTAAGCTACGTTGAGCTGGATGGAAATATCGGCATTTGCGGCAACGGAGCGGGAATGATGATGACGGCCATCGACCTGGTAATGCGCTACGGCGGCAAAGCTGCTAATTTCTGTGAGGCCGGTGGGGCCCACGCCAGAGCAGGCTCAGGAGCAGGAGCGGTGCAGTGGTGGTGCAAGGCGGTTGAAACTGTACTCGCAAACCCCAGAGTCAATGCGCTTCTGATCAATGTTGTGGGCGGGAACCATCGCGGGGATGAAGTCGCACAAGGGATTGTGGAAGCTCTCAAAGAGCGGAAGCTGCCGGTGGTTATTCGCCTCTCCGGAACTCGACAGGAAGAAGGACGGCAAATACTGGAGCGGGCTGGATATCACTCGTGGGAAACTCTCGAAGAGGCTGCCCGGGCAGTTGTGGAAGCGCTAAGAGAAAGTTAAGATGGCTATACTGCTGGACGAAAAGTCTCGTGTAATACTCCAGGGAATCACTGGAAAGGCAGGCTCATACCACGCAGGCGAGATGCGGCGGCAAGGCACAAGCCTTGTGGCCGGGGTTAGCCCTGGCAAAGGGGGCCAGAAGGTAGAAGAGATCCCTGTATACGATACAGTCCGGGAAGCTGTAAGGAATCACGGCGCTGATATCTCACTGATCATGGTTCCCGCCGCAGGCGTTTACGACGCAGTTTTGGAAGCGGTGGACGCCGAGGTGCCGCTGGTGGTGCCTGTAGCAGAGGGTGTGCCCGTGCACGACACTCTGCACTTTGTGGCGCTGGCGATGCATCGCGGTGTGCGAGTGGTGGGGCCCAATACTCCGGGCATTATTTCCCCTGGCAAGGCTAAATTGGGAATCATGCCCACCGTGGCTTTCAGCCCCGGTGTTGTGGGGATTGTTTCTCGCAGCGGTACGCTCAGCTATGAGATTGCCATCAACATGACCCGGCAAGGTTTGGGACAGAGCACTTTTGTAGGCATTGGTGGAGATCTAGCAGTGGGCACTGATTTTGCGGACGTGCTGGAGCTTTTTGAGCGGGACTCATATACACGAGTAGTAGTTCTGGTTGGCGAGCAAGGAGGCGCTCGTGAGGAGGCTGCCGCCCAATTTATACAAGAGCGGATGACTAAGCCCGTGGTGGCGTTCATCAGCGGCCGCCAGGCTCGTCCGGGGCGCCGCATGGGCCACGCCGGTGCCATTGTCATGCGGGGGATTGGAACTATTGACGGCAAGATTCGTGCCCTGCGGGAGGCAGGCGCATACGTGGCGGAGACCCCTAGTCAGATTCCTTCGATGATTCGCTCCTTTCTGGATGGAGATTCCGGGTGCACCTGACACCACCTCGCCTGTGACATGGCCTTCCCAGCCATAATTAATTAATACCCTAAACCATCAGCTATGCTGATGGTCCAAGCTTTGCTTTG
>CAZTAS010000388.1:0-4076 GCA_964611635.1 uncultured Thermodesulfobacteriota bacterium | reverse complement strand
CAATTATCTGGTGGCGTTAGAAGATGGCATACCGGTTCCCGATGAGATCAAGGCCCTGGATTTTGATTGGCGACGAGGATATAACGATATATGGACCGCGTCACGCGAGGGCAGAGCGTATTTCCAGACCTTACACAAGTACATTGTCAAACTCAATCCGGACGGAACCTTCCGCATTGATGGTGTCAAGGCGGGTAAGTACCAATTTGTCCTTCGGATTTATGAGCCACCCCGGGGCGTGGGGTGACTCGGTGCCCCTGTGGCCGTGGCGGTCCACACAATTAACGTTCCTGAAGCTACCGATAGAAATGAAAAGCAAATCCTGGATCTGGGCGAATTGGTGGTTAAACCGAACACGCAACTCTGTAAAGGTCAAGCCGCACCCCTATTTGACATTAAAACGCTCGATGGAACAAGGGTTCGCCTGCAGGACCTACGTGGTAAAATCGTTCTATTGGCATTCTGGGCCTCATGGTGTGGTGAATGCATCAACGAGGTTCCGAGATTAAAAGAACTTTATGAAGCGTTCGGGAACGACGAGCGGTTCGTCATGATCGGCCTCAGCCTCGACCGCTCAACTCAAACATTACGGTATTTTGTTAAAAGTCACGAAATGAACTGGAGTCAGGGGGTCCTCGGCGATTGGCCCCAGTCAAAAATACCCTCTCTGTATGCGGTTTCCTTCATTCCTACCGCGTATTTAATCGACCAAAATGGAATCATAGTTGACGTTTTACGGGGACTTAAGATGCATGATGCGATAGAGAAAGCGCTATCAGCTCTGGAATAATTGTCTGAAAAGGACTGACAAAAACGGCTTCACAGTGGATTTTGCCATTCTGTAAGAATCCATCGACTTTTGGATGCTAAAGATTGCGCTAAGGGGCTACACCTGTCAATAAAAGGTTCAGCTTTTGTGCGATTTATGAAGTCGTAGAAGATTCTTTGATTTTCCTCCTCCCCAAATGGCATTTTTTGTTGTCATTGACAACACAATCTTCTGTCACCATTTTGTCTCTATCCCCGAACATTTCGGCGAAAACCGTCCGTACTCAAACCTCTGTCAAGCGAAAAAAACAGGCTTTTTCCAGTTTATCAGTCTGGGCATAGTTCTTGAAGTACTTGTTCCAAATTCGGATACCCTTTTCTGTCAGCCTCTTTATCAAGAATAAAAAAGCCATCTTGGTGGTGAAGATAGGAGTTGTCAGCTCTTGGAACAGTTACAATGACAATTCGCGGCTTATCGTTTTTATCTCTAGCTCTTTTGAGCGCCTTGAAGATTATATGCATATATACAGCCCAAACAGCAACATATTTATCGCTGGTAATTTCTTCATTTAGGCTAGGTCTCCCCATGTCTTGCCATGCACTATGCACAGAAAAAAACGCGGCAGTCATTGGGTTGTATGTAAAATCAAGAAGCCTTGTTGGTATACCATGGTGTTGTGCAAGAGCTAATGGCTCTAGAACATGTTCCCATGGCCATTCATTTATATCCGGCATATCGTCATTTGAGTGTGCTTTTCGTATTTTCTGATTGTCACCAGAGACAGGCAAACCGCAGCGGTCAGTAAAAAAAAGAAATTCATTAAGAACCTTCCGCTCTTGTTCTTGTTGTTCTCCGTCTATCAATGAGGGTGGGCTACAATTTGGACGATAGCCGATTCTTGTATCCTTTCCGAATGCTTTAGGTACAAGGCCCCAACTTGAATCACTCTGACCTCTGAATGCCCAATGTTCTCTGTTTATCCATTTAGTATTATCTGGGGATGTGAACTAACCCCGGTTTGACGGACAGTCCGAGTTTAGTTAATTACCCTTCATTTCATACACCAGTGGAGCCTGATAGTCCAGACTCGAATGACGTCTTTTTCGATTGTAGAAAACCTCGATATAATCGAACACGCTCAACCTGGCTTGGGTGCGCGTTTTATACACATCATGGTGAACTCTTTCGGTTTTCAAGCTATGAAAAAAACTTTCAGCCACGGCGTTGTCCCAGCAGTGACCTTTACGACTCATGCTACAGATCATGCCATGGTCTCGGAGCCGTCGCGGGTAGTCTTCCGAGGCATATTGAGAACCTTGATCGGAATGAATCAGTAACGGTTCTGTAGGGTGTCGACGCAGGATGGCCATCGTCAGGGCATCGGTCACCAAGGCACTCTTCATGCGATCAGACATCGACCATCCCACCACCGCACGAGAGTACAGATCGAGAATCGCACAGAGAGAGAGCCAGCCTTGACGGGTGGGAACGGGGGTGATGTCGGTGACCCATCGTTCGTTGGGCCTCTTGGCCGAGAAGTCCTGTTTGAGAAGGTTGGGAATCGCTCGGGTCTTGCGGGAGTCCGTTGTGACACGGAAGCGTCTGATGGTTTTCGGAACAAGCCGGGATTGCCGCATCAGAAGAGCCACGGTGTTCTTCCCGATACGCTCTCCTTCGTCGCGGAGATCCTCGCAGATCCGGACCGCTCCATAGGTTTCATCGCTCGCGGCGAATAAGGCACGGATCCGCTGCGTCAACCGTCGGTGGCGGATACTGCGGGGGCTCTCAGGGCGATGACGCCAGCTATAGTAACCACTGTGGGATACCTGCAAGATCGAACACAGGCGTCGTACCGCATGGTCCTTGCGGTATCGTTCAATAAAGGCGTACTTTACCTGAGCTCCCTGGCAAAGTACGCGGCGGCTTTTTTTAAGATGTCGATCTCCTCCTTCGCGACGGCGAGTTCCTTACGCAGTCGCGTTTTCTCGGGATCACGATCGGCGGTTTTTCCTGTTCCCGGGAAGGCCATCTCGCCTTGGGCTTCGAGTTGCTTTTTCCACTTGTAGATCTGATTCTGCCGGATGCCCAGCTCTCGCGCGATCTGGGTGACCGGCTTGTCAGACTCCTCCGCTAAGCGGACGGCTTCGATTTTGAATTCCTTGCTGAAACGCTTGTACGGTTTTCTGGCCATTGGACAATCCTTTCTGGGAGCAGTATACTCCCTTTTGGACTGTCCGCCAAACCGGGGTTAGTTCAATAACACTAAGTCCGGCGGACATGAAAGGGGCCGGAAGAGGTTTGGCGGCGTTTATTGGGGTACTCTTTCCTCTCAACATTGCTACTTATTGGATTATCGACAATGATCTCGCCGAGGCATTTAGGTCTTTTACCCTTTACAATAGCTTCTTCTATACAACGATGCTTTTCGCGATAGCACTTAATCTCATGGCGGCTTTCGCCCTGTTTATACTTTCTATTTTTTCTAAATGAAGCCGGAACGATCATTTCGAGGAGTGTCGAAGCAGCTCGTATAGCTGGCGGTAATAACCCTTGCGTTCCATAAGCTCATCATGTGTGCCTGCATCGACCAGCTCGCCATGGCGCATGACTAAGATACGATTTGCGTGCCGGATCGTGGAGAGTCGATGAGCAATGACAATGCTTGTTCGGTTGTGCATCAACTTGCCCAAAGCATCCTGGATGAGCATTTCTGTAGCCGAGTCCACGTTGGCCGTCGCCTCGTCCATCACAATGAGCAACTTGGGATTTTGAGCGAGGGTACGGGCCATAGACAATAATTGTTTTTGTCCGAGCGAAAGCCCTTCACCGCGTTCGTTCAACATGGTGTCATACCCTTCCGGCATATCACTGATGAATCCATGCGCATTGACCGTTTTGGCTGCGTTAATCAGGTCGTCCCGGCTCAGATTCGGATTGAGCAGCGAGATATTGTCCGCTACAGTTGAGGTGAAAAGAAAGGGATCCTGGAGTACATAGCCCAGGCGTTGTCGCAGATCAACTTTGCGAAAAGTCCGCACATCGTGACCGTCAATCCGTACGGCGCCACGTTGCACATCGTAGAAACGTCCTATCAGGCTGATTATCGTGCTCTTGCCGGCACCGGTGGCTCCGACGATAGCCACGACTTCGCCGGGATGGACGCAAAAGTTAAGATTTTTCAATACCCAGTTCTTATCCTCGTAAGCAAACCAGATGTTATCAAACTCAATGGTCCCGTCGATTCTTTCCGGGTTGAGCGGTTCGTCCGGATCGGAAATCTCCTCGGGTGTGTCGAGCAGAGCAAAAA
>CAZTAS010000387.1:0-4077 GCA_964611635.1 uncultured Thermodesulfobacteriota bacterium | reverse complement strand
ATGCAGCGGTGAACCCCGGAAGTCCAGCCCGTGGGATAGACGTAGGAATACCACAAGACGGCGGCATCGGACGGGGCGTGGTAGGCTATCCACCAGTCCGCGTTGACCCCCGCGTAGGAGCCGGGATCGAGGCCCACGGAGACGGAGACCGGCGTCCCCGCCTCGGCCGAGACGGGCCCGTCGGAGCCGTCGGCCTTGATGTCCGGTCGGAGCTCCCGTACTACAGGCGGCCCTCCGTCATCCGGCTGGCCATCCTGGGCTTCGGCGGGCTCGATGATGAGCAGGTGATCGCCAGAGACGGCGGGGATGGTGAGCAAGCCGTGGGCGTCGGCGGTCACGGGCGTGCCTGCTCCCGTCTCGGCGTCCAGCCACCAGCGGTATGACGCGTTGGGCGTTACCCTGAAGCTCTGCAGCCTACGGAGGGTGACGTCCGCCGTGCCGCTCCCCTCCAGGCGCACCTCGTAGCGGTCCGGCCGGTCCACGATGGTGGAGGGATCCCAGCTCAACGCACGGAGATCGTTCACGCCGCCACTGACACCCGCGCCCACCGTCTCGTTGGGCGCGATCCCGTAGCCGCTCCGATTGGTGAAGGCGAGGAAGCTCTGGTTGAGGCGGAAATTCCACATCCAGTTCATCTGGACAAAACAGTCCTCCGAGTGACCTCCATTGTGCCGGTGATAGAAAAATCCCCGCTTCTGTGCATCCAGCACGGGCAGCATCAGGTCCCCTCCGGAGGCCGCCGGAACCGTGTCATCCGCGGTACCGTGCGTGATGTTTATGAAAGGCGTCTCATAAGACGCATCGTGATAATTGGTCAGCCACCAAGCGAGGTTTGAGTAATCCCTGGCGGGATAGGAATTACCGTCGTCCCCGAGGATGGTTACTCCCGCACCCGCGGCGCCCACAATGGAGTCGTTAAACAATGCTTCAAAGGGGCCCACGGGAGGGGTGAAGCGGGCGAAGCCGGAATGGGCGTGAATCACTGCAAACACCTCCGGGTGCCGGACACCGAGCTGCCACGCTCCGGTTCCGCCGATGCTGTGACCGAAAAGGTATACCCGGTTTGGATCGATGGTGACGCCATTCATGTGATCAGGAATCAATGACGTGTTGATGGCCTCCCGGACGATGTTCATGACCGCTTCGTGGGACCACAGGTGGCATACGCCGCCCCAGTGGGTGCCGAACCACCAGTTGTTCTCGTTGAGCTCTGACGGCTTGAATTGAAAGTACAGCATCACAAAGCTATACTCGTTTGGGACATAGCTGGCCAGGTCCTCCTGGCGGGCAAAATGGCCGCCCCACTCGTGAACCTGGACCAGGAGCGGGAGGCTGGCCCCAGCGTTGCCGTAAAGACTGAGCCTGAAAGACAACGTGGTCTGTGCGCCCTGATGTCCCGCGATGTTTCTATCTTCCTCGTAGGTTGTGCTGGGATTCCTGCCGCCGTATTCGTAGTTATTGAAAATACCTGCGGCGCGGGCTATCCCTGAAAACAGAAATCCGGCAATCAATAGACATAAAAAGATGCGTCGAAAGCGTCTCATTGAGTCATTCCCCCTTTTCGACTCTCTTCTTTTCGCTGATCCAGCCGTTTCCGCTGCTCTTCCAAGATGACGGCTGTTGTTGGGATCAAAACGTAAAAGCCTCCACCGCCTCTCTTCTCCCCCTGAGGCTCGCCTTCTGGAGATCTTTTCTCATGACTCCTCGCAGAAGGTTGGAGGAAAATTCCGGTCAAGATAAGTTATTCTAAAGATTTATCACAAACTACCACAAAATGAAGCTTTGTCAAGCGGCTGTTTTGTGACCATGGGCCCAATTTAAGATTGACAAAGGCAAATCTTTCTGATTAACTTTCTGATACATGAGTTAGAAGGGGGACCAGATATTTCAACAGAAAGATAAAGAGAGGTTCTTTGTGATTTACCCAAAAGAGGATAATTATGTTCACCAGGATAAGTGTATTAGTCTCGTTCGCTATTCTTTTCTGCTTTCCAATTTACATTAATGCAGCTGATAGGCTCACAGCACCACCGTTTCAGAATCTCCAACAGCAAAATGACGAACTGACCCGACAATTGGGATATCGTGTAGATAGGTTCACGCCACCAAAAATTTCTTACACACTCTCTTGCATTGATGCTTTCTCACTAACCATTGATTTAAGCATTGCAGATGATAAGGAAATAACATATTATGCTATCCAGGAGCAGGGCGGCGACCCACCGACTAACATAATAACTTTTGTCGAACCTGGATTGGCCAGCCTAAATTATCCATTCACAGTGAGCCCCGGACTTGGGGTACGCAAATTTTTGTTCATAGCCTCGGACACCAATGGTAACACTAGCAAATCTTTGTTGCAAATTGATCCTGATATTTGTTTTGGTCCATGTCCTCCTGGGGCAATTTGTCCATGAGGCTGCAATATTGAGCCATAACCTTGTGACCGTGCAGCCTTTCGAATGAATCGCTGCCCCACCATCCCCATTCTCAAGATTTTTTAGTCGTAGGTGTCATCCCCAGAAATGGCCTCCTTATTTCGGGGTGTAATCTTTACCCTTGATTAGTCTTGACCGACACTGGATTCCTTCCTGAAAGAGAGGATTGACAGATTTTGTGGAAAGGAGTACATTCCTTTCTGTAATGAATACTGAAAATAGGTGAACAGTCATCTACAGCGCCAAAATGGAAACACGCACGTTTTACACCGGAGCGGATCGCATTTTTAGAGACACCATACCAATTTTTTGACTGTGAGTAGTGAATGTGGTAACCGAGGCGAAAGGCGAGGAAAAAGGCAGAATAGGTATACTGTTTCCGGAATTGTAGGGTTATTAAAAATGATTCCACATGCTCCAGTCTGTAGCCAGGATAGGCTCTTAAGACAAGAGCTGTGGCGCCGGCAACGTGAGCTGTTGCGGCCGAAGTTCCCCGGAAATGTGCGGGGCCTAATCCTAGCCAAAGATATTTGTTTATTTCACTTTCTTAGTTTTGATGACTGAACTGTAAATTTCATGCTTTCTGATAATTCTTCATTAACATAAGCATTTAATGTCCACTGGCCTGGATAATTCTCCATTCCGGTTGTTGATAACTTTAAATACCGACGCCAGCGTGCAACAGGATCGATTGCGCTGGACATTTTATTTAGTATTTTTCTATATAAATTGAGCCATAATTCTCCATTTGGTTTTAATAATGAAAATTTTAATAGATAGCTACCTGGAAAATTGGGATCTGTTGAGTATGCTATATATAATTGTTTATTTTCGGGCTTATCTAAATCAATTGTAGTTAGTTTTGGATGTGCCGTTGAGATTGCACCAACTGTTACTCTTCCCTTTATTACATCTTTGGTTATCCAAAGCTCTTTTATTAAAGATTTATTAGTGCTGACACATCCAAATAACGTGACCAGAGAAAATATAAATATGCATACCAATAATCTCAAAATAATTTTTCTACTCATAACTCCTATCCTCCATACCTGAGATATTATACTCATTATCGACATTTAAGAATTCACGCTCTTTGAAATCAATAAGATACTGGCGCAAAAAATTCAAAATGTAATTGTAAATTTTGTGCTTTCCGAAAGCTCTTCGTTAACATAAACGTTCAAAGTCCATTTGCCTGGGAAGTCTTCCATTCCAGTTGTAGAAAACATTAAATAACTACGGTATCCGATGATATGATAATCTACAATAGTAGTACCTGGTGGAAGCGATACTTTTATTTTTTTTGTTGTCTCATTGAATATGTCTCCGCTCGGTTTTATAAATGAAAATTTTAACTGATATTCACCTGGCAAATTCGCGTCTACATAATATACGATATATAAGATATTATTTTCTGGTTTAGTTAGATCAATAACGGTTAACATTTTTTCAGTGCTCGATTCCCGTATACCTGTTAGAACCTCTTTTGTAATATATGCATTCGTTATTAATGATTTGTTTGCACTTACACATGCAAGTATCACAATAATTGGAACCATACAAATTTTAACTAATAATCTAACGTTGTAACACTTTAGCGCTTTGAAAAAAGCTCTTTGAAAACTGAATAAAGAAAAAG
>CAZTAS010000386.1:0-4091 GCA_964611635.1 uncultured Thermodesulfobacteriota bacterium | reverse complement strand
TATTGGTGAGCCTTTGAAGAGCTTGAGAAATAGCTTAACCGGACACTACTGATTCCAGTTCCAAAAAGTAATAACACACCTCGGTGCGGAGATAAAAGGTAATACCTCGGTTCCAAAAGCAGGCAATTTCATAGAAGCCAGCTTTTAATAACATGCTCCCAGTGATAGAACACCGAAGTACGATATATCAAACGCAAGGGGGTGATCCGCTGATGCATGGGAATTCTCCTAATTCTAAACAGATCTTGACGCCCATGGCGATTACCCCTCATCACGGTGCAAGCACTGGTGTAGCCTGCATCTTGTACTTCCCCCTCCACTTCTTCATTAAATTCGCCGAATGGATAGCAAAAAGACTGCACCGATGCACCTAATTTGTCCTCCAATGCTTTCCTGGAATCAACAAGCTCCTTCCGCCTTTCAATCCGGCGCTCTCGGGTCAAGTCTGGATGAGATAGCGTGTGCGATCCTATTTCCATGCCGGCCCGATGCAACTCCTGGATCTGCTTCCATGTTAAAAGCGGAGCAGCAGTCTTGGGTGACCACTCCCCTATTCCACCAATCCGGTGCACTACAACGAAAAATGTCCCCACACAGCCGTATTGGGTCAAAAGCGGCAGTACATAGTCATAGTTGTTACGAAAACCATCGTCAAAAGTGAAGACAACACTTTTTTCAGGCATTCTTGTCCCATTTTGCAAATATACGGCAAATTCAGACATGCGTATAGATCGATAACCCTGACGCACAAGTGTATCCACATGCTGTTGGAATTCCTCCGAGGTGACAAACAATTGAGAACCAGGAATCCCCCTGTGCTTGGCATCAATACCGTGATAGGTAAGAATTGGCACTGATATCATAGTCATACCACCAATTTGTTTCAGTTCCCATAAAAGGCTTGTAGCATTTGCTTCACAAAACTGCCTTATGCGGTTATCAGCTCCTGATATATATTCTGTATTGATTCGACTTGGGTTTTCAAATTGAAAAGACGCTCTGCCCTCTTTTTTCCCGCCCTGCCCATGGTAATGCGAAGGTTTTGATTGCTCAACAAAGTTTTTAAAGCTTTTGCCAACGCCAATGAGTCCTCAGGGGGTACCAATAATCCGGTGACACCATCCTCTATCACCTCCGGTATACCTCCCACCGCGGAAGCCACGACGGGCTTACCAGAGGCCATGGCCTCCACTAGCATCAGGCCAAATCCCTCGTCCCGAGAGGGCAGCGCTGCCACATCGACCGCATTCATGATCCGGTCAATATCATCACGAATTCCAGTAAAAATCACTGTCCCTGGTGGACAAAGCTCTTTGGCCAGACCCTCTAGGTGCTCGCAATACCATCGATCTCGCACGGAACCCTCGCCCGTTAACAGGAGTGTTAAATTGGGAAAGTCTTTTTGCAGCGCAGCAATCGCACGAATCAATGTATCCTGTCCCTTAAGCGGATCCAGCCGCGATATCATACCCACCACAAGCCGATCTTTTCCAATGCCCAGCTCGTCACGAACAAATTGTCCCGTCTCATAATGACGAAAGCGTTCAAGATCCACTCCATCGTACACTAACTGTACTCGTGGAATTAACGCAGGCGGAAAACCGGCCATCAAGGCCCTGGATACGGTCACAAGGCATGTGGCTCGATGTATCCAATATTTCTTAATTTTATCCGGAGTCCAATTGCCACGGATGTGACATATAATGGGAATTCCCAGTCGCCAGGATGAGGCGACGGCATAAGGGTGATCCCATAGTGTATTAGCGTGTATCAGATTGATGGGAGTTCGAATCAAAAGGCGACGTATGGCCCTCACGGAAGAAGGAATCTTAGGCCAGGATTTTGCTTTTCGCCACATTCCCATGGGAACAATTAAATGAGGCACTTCCAGACGTTTCAGTTCGGTCGTGAACTCCCCAGTGGCCGATGTCACAACCATAGGGGAGAACTGCTGCCGGTTCATCCTTTCCAGAAAATTCAAAAGCCCCCTGATAGAGCCTCCTATTCGGGTCACTCCTTGAATAAAAAGGATGTTACGCCTGCAGTTTGTCATCATAGTGCCGCCAATTTCATGAAAACATCTGCTGTTCGCCGCACCTGGAGATCAAGGTTATAATGCTTCTCGACTCGTTCGCGCCCATTGCGAGACAGCCTAGCACTAAGATCGGGGCGTTCCAAAATTGATGCAATGGCTTCCGCCAGCTCCCGCGGCGCCCGAGGTGACACCAGTATGCCGCTGATACCATTCTCCAGAATTTCCCTTGGCCCACCGATATCCGTTGCCACCACGGGAACCCCTGTGACCATGGCTTCCAGAATAACCAGGCCAAAAGGCTCTTCCCATGAGGGCGCTGCCAGGACATCCATTAGTCCCATTGCGGATGAAACATTTTCGAGAAATCCGGTAAAAAAAAATTTCTCTTCAAGGCCTTTTTGATTGATTTTCGACTCGAGCTTACGGAGAAATGATCCATCACCTGATTCTTTTCCCACCACAAGGAAAATTATCTTGGGATATCGCATAGAAAGGCTCGCAGCAGCATCTACAAAATCTTCGTGCCCTTTATGCGGAGAAATCTGTCCAACAATGCCCACAACCTTCGCACCAGGGGGAATGCCCAATCGCTCCCGGAGTTCATCCATCACGGTCGGAGAGAGAAAATGTTCCACTGAAACGCCATTGGGAATGACCACAATGCGCGAGGGATCTACCCCATCATGCTTGAGTAGAGCTTCTTTTATGCCCTGGGATACTGCAATAAACCGGTCAACCTTTCGGAAGCACATCCTGTGAAAAGTCGAGCGTCGCATAGGAAGCAGAAGATGCCGGGTCAAAACCAATCGGCACTTCTTTGCGCATGCAATTGCAGCGATCAAATAGTCCCTCGACACGTGGGCATGGATGATGTTGGTCCCCAACTTTTTGGATAATCGCCGTAGACCCCAGGCTGAAACTAAATCCAGAGAGTTCCGGAGCGGCAGAGTATAAATAGGGATAGAAAATTCCTTAAGTTTTGGTATTAAAGGACTTCCCGGCCTCAACACCGCACCCACACTGAACTGATCTCGCAAAAGACCCGCCACTAGGTTAAGGAAATGAACCTCACCCCCACCCATATGCATTGCGGAGCTTATCTCTAAAACCCTCGGGCGTTTCATTCGTTCTTTTCCAATCGAAGGCGCTCCCAGGCCTTCACATATTTAAGCATGACGTAATAGGAACTCAGTCCGCATAGCACAAGCCCATGGAAGCCATCCAGAAAGCCCAGTTTCAACACATACATCCTAAAGAACGTTGCCAGTGGACGGAGAATAATCTTCCCAGCACCCACGGGTTTCTTCTTATTGACCACATCCCCGGCTGCCCAGTCGGTGTAACGCTGCATCTTTTCAATATAATGGGAAATGCTCCGGTATGATATATGCTCGAGCGGGGAGCGAAGCTTTTCCACACGTCCGCCGTTTACTACCACGTCAGCGTGCACCTCTTTGTCTTCATATCGCCCTTTGTCGCGCCTGAATAAGCGTACATTCGTATCATCCCGGGGTCCCCAACCGCAGTACCGCATTGAACACCCTAAAAAAATGTTCCGCCTTGGAATAATAAAGCCATCGCATCCTTGCGGATCGGCCAGAGCTGATTCTATTTCCTGGCGCAACTCCGGTCTCACCCGTTCATCGCAATCAACCACAAGGACCCACGGATATGTAGCCAATGGGATTGCCCAGTTCTTCTGAGTAGCGGAATTAATGTATTCATGCTGAAGTATCCGATCGGTATAATGCCGGGCAATCTCCAGTGTACGGTCCGTGCTGTATGAGTCAACGACCAGGATCTCATCCGCCCAGGTCAATCCCTTAAGGCAATCCTCGATGTTTCCTTCTTCATTGAACGAGGGCACCAGTGCGGTAAGTTTCTCTCTCATTTTAGGTCACATTCTCGTCCAGGCGATTGCACAAACTAGAATTGTATAGCACAGCCCTGCTTTAGGGTCAAGAAAACCCGAATTTATCCAAGCTCTCTTAAAAAAAATGAGAGCTAGTGCTTACTTGTATAAATCAGAGTAACATTTTTTGAGTGGTACAGCACG
>CAZTAS010000385.1:0-4100 GCA_964611635.1 uncultured Thermodesulfobacteriota bacterium | reverse complement strand
AATAAGTATGAGGAAATGCCCCTCTTTGAATTTACACAAAAAGATTGACATTACCGTGAAGAAATATCTCGATGAGCTCAGTTCCACATTTATTGCAGTGATGGAATCCACCCGCGCGTGGTACTGGGCATACGATGCGATCACAGAGGCGGGTATGCCGGTGGTGGTATCCAATCCAAAAAAGACTCGGGCCGTTGCACTGTTCGCTTTTTGCGCATCTTCAGGTTCGTCAAGAGCATCAGAGGTTTTTCCCCGAACCCCTTGACCACTACAAGCCAAAGCTCAACCTCAGGGCACCTCTTCGTCTGGGATAGATTAAACCCTTTGCTATTCGAGATAAGACGGTCTTGATCCCATATGCAATAGCGTGATATCTGAAATCCGGAATGCCGAAGATTCTTTTTGCTTCTCTGAGCACGTGGAGCGTCAGGATGATCCCCCAGAGCCACAATTACCACTTTTTCCCTTGGAAATTTTGGGGTAACTCCTGTAACATTTATCCTTGCCTTCTGCTCTTGCTTTTTAAAATCACCTTCCCTAAGATATCGTCCATGGAAAAGCGACTCTCCTTTGCTCTCTTCCTCATTGGATTTGCGGCTATTGTCGGACAAATCCTTCTCATCAGGGAACTTCTGGTTGTTTTCTACGGAAATGAGCTGTCCGCAGCCATCATATTGGCCAGTTGGCTCATTTGGACTTCCATCGGCAGCGCAACTTTAGGGAGGATAGCCGATACTATCCCCAATAAACAGAGAGTTTTCGCACTAGTTCAGCTTCTCCTTTCTCTTCTCTTCCCTGTGTCCATCCTTGCTGTTCGATTATCCAAAATCATCTGGAATATTCCTGTAGGGGAGATTGTAGACCTCGGAAGGATGATGTATATTTCCTTTGCCATCCTTGCCCCCTTCTGTTTTCTCTCTGGGTTTCTCTTCGTCCTCGGCTGCAGTCTGCACAGTGAAGCCACGGGAGCAAGAGGCAGGTCCGTCGGAGTCGTCTACCTCCTGGAAGCCATCGGCTCCGGTGCCGGCGGTGTTATTTTTACGGCGTTATTCGTTCATCATCTAAATCACCTCCAGGCCTCCTTAGTGGTATCGGGGTTACTGATTCTGTCCTCAACGTTCCTCTTGCTTCATACCTTTGAGAAGAAAGGGAGCCGTGTGCGAGTGTGGTTTTTAAGCTCGGTTCTCATCGGGCTTTTGATAGTTTTGGCCCTTCAAGGCAAGAAATGGGAGATGATGAGCAGAGGATGGGAATGGGAGGGATATCGCCTCATTAGCTCGGAGGACACTCCGTATGGAAACCTAACAGCACTGGCGGCAGAAGGACAGATAAGTTTTTATGAAAACGGGCTATGGATGTTCACCTACCCCGATCTGCAAACAGCGGAAGAATCGGTCCATTTCGCCTTGCTCGAACATCCTAATCCTAATAGAATTTTACTCGTCGGTGGCGGCGTTTCCAGTTCCCTTGCCCAGGTATTAAAGCATCCCTCAGTTTCCTGGGTGGACTATGTCGAGTTGGACCCCAGGGTAATTGAAATGGGAAGACGAATGCTCCCGAGCGAGGCAATCAAGGCACTGGATGATTCCCGGGTCCACCTTATCTACACCGATGGCCGCAAATACATCAAGACCACCAAATCGCAATATGACGTGGTCATCGTTAATCTTCCGGATCCGATGACGGCCCAGCTCAATCGATTTTACACCATTGATTTCTTCCAAGAAGTGAGGAGGATTACCAATCCTGACGGCATTTTTGCCCTCAGCCTCACCTCGTCAAAGAATATCATCGGACTGACCCTTGCTCAACTCCTCAACTCGTTGCATCGATCTATGGCAGCGGTCTATCAAGATATTCTGGTTCTTCCCGGGGCTACAGCCCGCTTCTTCGGCGCGATGGAGGCAGGCAATCTGGTTTCCGATCCTCAGGTCCTAGTGAACAGGATCAGGCAGAGGAATTTGGGATTGAAATATGTTAGAGATTATTACCTTTTGTTTGACCTCTCCCAGGATAGGATAACCTATTTTCAAGGAATCTTGGAGGCGGCCAAGGGAACAAGAATAAACCGAGATCTCACTCCTTCGTGCTATTTCTACGATATCATCCATTGGAGTGCCCAATACACACCGCGCTTGAAAAAAATCTTCTTCTTTATTGGGGGAATCGAATTAAGGTGGTTTATTCTGATGGTGGCGATATTGACCGCTTTGTTTTTCGGCTTTGCTCGGCGAAAGACTCGGGAAAAGGCCCTGAAGCCTACGTTGCTCTGTGCCTGCTTCGTTGCAGGCTATTCCGAAATGACCTTAAACGTGCTCCTCATCCTGGCTTTTCAGATCCTCTACGGCTATATTTATTATAAGATTGCTATATTGATTACTGCTTACATGATTGGCCTGATCCTTGGAAGCTGGCATATCACCCCATTTGTAGAGAGGATAAGAAAACCCATGCGGATACTCATGTCCATTCAAGGGGGCCTTGCCATTTATGCCGTCACCCTTTTGGGGATAATCATTTTTTTTCATAAAGCGCCACCGCTCTCTCGCACATCGTACATTATGGAAGTGGGATTTCCTTTTTTGACTTTAGTGGCTGGATATCTGGGAGGATTGCACTTTCCCTTAGCCAATAGCATCTATTTAGCTGGTAAAAAGGAAGTGGGAAAGGTAGCAAGCCTGGTTTATGGGATGGATCTGGTGGGGTCTTCTATTGGGGCTCTCTCGGCCGGCATTATTCTCCTTCCTGTATTGGGGATTTCGGATACCCTTTATTTTATTGCGGCCTTTAACATCTTCGCCGTGGGATTGCTCGGATCAATTGGAATATCGAAGGTGTTTAGTCACAGATAATCAATTCGAGGTATTTCCTTCGGAGGTAGCAAAATGACTGAGGGGATCCATGTGATTTTCGATTTCAACAACTTTCGCCAAGTCCAATCAATACCATAATTCAGCCGAAAATCATTTTCTGTTTCAACTCCTAAATCCAGAAACTAGCAAGTGTCTGGCAATATCAATGCAGGCAAAGAAAAACTGTAAGATCAATTTCAATTTAGTAAAAATTATATTATTGCCCCATGACCGTACCGTTAAAACTATATGAGGGCATCTTTTTATGCATATCTGACCCATTGAAAAAAGTGGGTTTGATAACGATGCTGGATTGCACCCTCCGCCCGATTGGTTTTTTATTTAGGCAGTATTGTATATTTGCGTATCTTTAGATGAGCATCTTAACTGCCTGGCGGGCCAACTGGAGGTAAGGGGAAGGATAGATGCTGGTGGCCAGCCGTGGGATTCTCAGCATTAACTTCCGCAACATGACAATGGAAATAAGCTTCCACCGCTGACCCTTATGGTGGTTCCCACCATTTACGCGATACTTTACGGCCTGGAAAGGGTAGAGTATGCTGAGGCCCCGGCTCCTATACCGGCCCCCGCTTCGCTGCCTGAGGCCGACAATCTCCAGTTGGACCTGCGTGGCGGGGGAATGGATAGGATAAAATTAATGAAGGAATAAAAGGAGTCAAAAATAGATAAACATTTATCGATCCTTTCTGTCTATCATTTTATTATTTTTTTTATTTGCAATTGGAACGAATAGTATTTCACCTAGTTCAGTGTTTTGCTTTCTCAAAATGATAAGAAAGGGCTCATCAGAGTCATTTAAAATCTTATTAAATTTCTTCTGCATTTTCTTCTCGTCAGTTTCATAAATAGTATAAGTAGCAACCTCATATGGAAACTGACCAGCCAAACCACGGAAAAATGAATCTGTAAAGTTGATACTAGATAAAGCTAATAAGAAATTGTTTTTGACCACTTCCTCAATAGTTTTCATGGTCTGTTCCCTCTATTTAATACAATGTAAAAATTTCTCGAATTTGTTTCAAAACCCAACCCAGTGGAAACACAAATGGTCGTAATTGTATTCTACCATCTGTTGAACGTGCAGAATGGAAAAAAATAGCGATCTGTTTAACTATTTTCTTTGTTTGATCCCAATCTTGACCTCGTATTTTTTTACTGAACTGGTCGAAAAGTTCATCTAGTACTTACTTGACATATTAAGCGTAACATAATATACTATGGGGTATG
>CAZTAS010000384.1:0-4102 GCA_964611635.1 uncultured Thermodesulfobacteriota bacterium | reverse complement strand
ATGTATCATCTCAATAAATGGGGGAAAGATCGATAAGGCCGAAGCACAGGAGTGCGTAGGCCTGCAATGAAGAGACTGCCTCTGTCCTGCGGGTGTTTTTGATTTGATCATGGCGATTTGATCAGAACGAAGGAGCAGTTGTCATGCTGAATTTCATTCGGGGATCGTTTTTTATGGGGAAGTATCCCAGGAGGCAGCCAAATCGAACTCTTTTGCTCTTTGAGAAATGACATCAGCCAGGTTGGGTATTTTAAAGGAGCCAGAGATTCGGTCATAGAGGTATGAATAGAAATTTATGCCAAGTTTTTTGGCTGTAGCTGACAGTGACATGAAGGTGTCCCAGGCTTTGGTCCCATCGTCGGTGCGTGTACCGAAGCTGACGACCCGTTTACGAACTCGGGTTCGTGCGCCTAACTCTGCAGGGTTGTTATGCAGTGGGATTTCGGGATGATCAAGCACCATGAGTAAGGATGCTTTTTTTGCGATGGTTTTGGCAATGCGCTGGTCCAAGGCGTAATACCCTGTCACAGTGGAGAAGAGTTTGTCAAAGGCTTGATCTAACCTAATGTGTTCATCGATTGTGAGATGTTGTTGATATGTGAGCAACTGTTTGTAGAAATCCCAGTATTGCTCCAGGAAGGCGTCCAGAAGCTGGCGATGACAGGGTATGCAAGGATCGAGTTTTTTGTAGAGTCGGCCATCATGGATCCAGCAGAGGGCGAGATCTTGTGTGACCAGCTTAAACTGTGGCGCATCATCACAAATGAGCATACGAATGACCGGGAACTCCATTTGGGCGTGGTAAGCGGCTACGGCTGCTGCATCAAGTAGATGGGTACGCTGCTGAGGTCCCAGGTTGGGTAGATGTTCTTTCAGAAGTCTCAGGAATTCCTCCTCGGGAAGTTGGCGGTCTTTAGGGAAGGACTGCAACTGTTGGACAACCGAGGCGGGCAGTTTGAAGAGGTCGACATATCGAAAGGCTTCACTATTGAGCAAAAAGGTGCGGGCGCTGAAGTTTGTCAGGACATCTATTACGCTCAAACGGCTCTTGTTTGGAGTCGTAAAGTAAGCAGTATAAAAGGGGTTGCACAGGATTTGGCAATATTGGTTTTGACCGTTGACCCTGGTTGAGGTGTCATCGATGTGATGCCAGGGGGTGCTCATAAGGCCAGCTTCGTATAAAGCGTCCTTTTCTTTGTGGAAGGGATCGTGATTCTTTATCAGGTAGTTGGATAGTTGCCCTGCCGATAGGATGATATCGGCATCCTCTAAGAGATCCAGGATTCTGGGTTGAGTTACGTTGGAGTCGAAGTATAGCTTAAGAGCCAGGGCCTTGATTTGTGGTCCGAATTCTCCCTCGTAGCCAGGTGGCAGAGGGGCCAGGAAGGTTTTGTTGAGGGAGGGGGAATAATATTTTTCTTTCAGGAACAAGGTATTGTGGGCTTCAAATTTGATATCCTGGACGACGACACGATCATGGCCCTTGAACTGAGCATCTTTGGGGAGGACTGATTTATCTACGTAGCAGACTCGGGTGTCGTGGGTTTTGATGCGGTCTTTCTTGGCGCCCTTGTTTCCCCCTTTTAATTCTTTCCGGTCATTTTCAGAGGAATAATCTTTGGGGGGGCTTTTTTTGGGTCTAATCGTAGGCCTTCCCTGTTCGCCTTTAAGCCGGTTGATTTCATCTCGCAGTTCCTGAAGTTGACGTTTCAGTTCCTGGTTTTCCTGGTTAAGGGATTCGACAAGGTTGAGTAGTTGGTGGATAACATCAATAGCGTTCTTGAGATCTCTGATGTTGTTGATATCCAGGTCGTTCAGCACTGTTTTGCCTCCTTTTCAGAGGCCTCATGACCTGGTATATTAAGTCTGTCGCGGAAGTCTTTGGTCAGCGGATAGACATAGACGGCCTTTTTTGAAAGGGTCGGTGTTATGGACTTGCTGAGCTTACCCCGACCCGTGGTGTTTCCGACATGAATCCAGTTGTCCGCCTTGTAGCAGGTGCCCTGGAATCTCTCGGTATCCACGAAGGTTTCCAGCAAGTATACTGGATGGTTGTAAACAAGGCTCCAATCCTTTGATATCCGACGGCGATTCAGGGCTAATACATGGGAAGCCAAATGAGAGACTTCAACCCATGGCAGCACCAAAAAGCGCGTGTTATTAATGATCAGGGAGAGATTCGTCTGACGGGCTTCCGGCGACCAGCCGATAAATCGATCCCTAGCCCCTATGTACCATGGCGCTGAACTCCAGGCCAAACAGGCGATAGGGCGTTCATTGGAAAAAGCGATGTATTTGAGATGTTCTCCAACAGGCTGGGTATAACCAAGATAATGATGCTCACTGATCAGGCTGTTAAAGAGCTTCTCTAACCGGGTTCGGCGCACTTGCTTGAGATGGATAGGATGGAGTTCATCAATGAGGCATTGTATCGGGGATTTATCAGCCTCTATTTTGACAGGTTTTCTCCGATTGGCAAGAGGATTAGGAAGCTTACACTTGGGTGGTGGTAATTTGATCAGCCCTTGTGATTGCAGCAGCAAAAGCAGGCTGCGGCAGACCATGTCTTTGAGTGCGCCGTTTGCCTGGCGCCATCCCCATTCTCTGCAGACCTCCTGTGAAATGAAGCGTCTGCTGCCATCGGGATGATCCGATATGATTTGCCTGATAACACCAACATCTGGTTCAGTGATGTCACGGCCCCGATATGTCGTAATGACCTTCATGCATGACAATATAACGCATTAGGCATCGGAACGCAAGGGGGGTCGGACCACTTTTTTAAAAAAAGTCGTACCAGTATCATTGTTCGGGAGGCCATTACCCCTATTTATTGAGATGATACAGTTTGAATATATAAGACCTACCGCTGGGTACAGACCGACCTTTTCAATATTTCTAATAAATTTGACCTTTTGCCCCTTCTGCAGGAATCGCCAAGTGTTGGCTTCAACTTCAAAATAGTACTACTACGTTAAGTATTTATTGACATTAAGATAAATTTACTCTATACTCTCGGGTATGAGAACTCGAGAGATAGAGCGATTTCGGTTGAAGCTGGAGGCCTTTTTGGCTGATGTGCTCCTTTGCATGGGTAGGAAAGAGAGGAGGGAGCATGCGAAGGAGTATATTCGAGGTCTCCTGATGGATGGGGAACGCAAATCCATTGAGCCCATAGCAAATCGTCTTCCTGATGGGAATGTTCAGGCGTTGCAGCAGTTTGTGAATCAGAGTCCCTGGTCTTCTGAGGAAGTACGAGCATCTCTGGCCAGGAAGGTGGAGCGAGAATTTGTGCCGGAGGCTTACTGGGTCATTGATGAGGTTTCTTTTCCCAAGCAGGGGAAGCACTCGGTAGGAGTGGCTCGGCAGTACTGTGGTGCTCTGGGGAAGACGGCCAACTGTCAAGTAGCGGTGACCTTGGATCTGGGCACAGAGGAATCGAGTACCCCTTTGGATTGGGCCTTGTATCTTCCTGAGCAATGGATCGAGGATTTGGAGCGAAGGAGAAAGGCAGGGATCCCGGAGGGGGTCACCTTCAAGAGTAAACCGCAATTGGCCTTGGATCTGATTGACGAAGTGAGAGGGTGGGGACTTGGGGATCGCCTGATATTGGCGGATTCGGCCTATGGGGATGGATATGGATTCCGTCAGGCGTTGAGAGGTCGTAACTTGGATTACATCCTTCAAGTGAGCGCGGATTTGACCGCGTGGACCCAAGACCCTCATCCTCCTAAGCCGCCCATGAAACGGGGAGGGAAGATCCCCCGAAAGCGGCTTTATAGAAAAGACCTTCCCCCGGTTCGGAGCCTGGATCAGATTGCCAAGGATTTCCCCGCTTTGAAGTGGAGGAAAATCACCTGGAGAGAAGGAACAAAAGGGCCTCTGTCTTCCCGTTTTGCTCGGGTGGTGCTCTGGATGGCCAATGGATTGGTTCAAGGCAAAACCATGCAGGTGCCATCGGAGGAATTGCTGATCGAATGGCCCAATGGGAGCGAAGCCCCACTTAAATTTTGGCTCTCCAGTTTGCCTCCCGATACAACTCCTTGGAGAGCCCTGGTCCGAAAGGCCAAAGGTCGATTCCGTATTGAACAGGATTACCAGG
>CAZTAS010000383.1:0-4111 GCA_964611635.1 uncultured Thermodesulfobacteriota bacterium | reverse complement strand
TCCTTCCACTGCTCCATATCTGTGTACACTTTCCCTCCTCGGAAACGACAAGCCTCAAAAACCAATATTCCCCATATGCCGTCTTCCAGAGGAGCTTAGTTCAGGGTGCTACACTTTTCGACCGCCACCCTCCGCACTTTTTGACCGCCCTTCACATCCCCCTCACACACTTTACCCACAGCTTTTTGCGCATCTTCGTTTTGTCGGCCGACCCGGTAATAGGATGCCCTGGAGATTTTCATAACCCGGCAAATTTCGAACAATTGGCATATCGATGCCTAAACCTATACTTGCTCATGCTGTTACCGCAAAACCGCTGAATACCTCTCAATCAAATATAGCCTCGCGAATTGCACTCTCAATGGTCTTACTGGGCATCCACTTGAATGAATGCTCTAAACGCCTTTTGGCGAAACGATGAGATGCTTTGATAACTTTTCGAGGCTCATCCGGAAAATTAGGAAGAGATAAAAGATCGAGAGCCAGCATCATCTCTCGCTTTTGTTCGGTTGCATCCACGCGACCCCTGGCATCGAATTTTAACAAGAAATAGTCTATACGGATTATAGCTATGGGTTCTCGGTTTTCCAATTCCAACACGACTTCAACACATCGCACACGCTGACCAGCATACTGGGGCAAGCGCTCTTTTGGATCTCTTTTGAGCATTCCTTCATAACGAGCCCACGGAATACGCACTAAAGAATCATCGTCGTTAACAATGTAAAGCCTTAAGCCTAAACCCATCAGCAGTCAACCCTATTCTGCGGCAAGATTGAATAAGATAATTGGATTATATCTCATCCCCTCGGCATCATGCAACAGACGCTCCACATCCAACCCCTGGATGAAGTGGCTTCGAATCAGGATTCCTGACGCCACCGCCTGTAATCCTGGAGGCACCAGATGCAATCCCGCCGGTGAAACCGCTCGAAGGCATAGAGACCTTTCCAGAAGTCGAGAAACCACCAATTAAATCACCATATTTTAAAAGGAAAGCGACAAAGTGTCAGGTGAAGGAGGTATAAGGCTAATGGAGAGCAGGTGTTCAAAGCATTTCTTGCTACAGCCAACTTAGGGAAAGTTTTTTCTGGAGCCTTTCGGAGTTTCGGTTTAAATAATAGAGGTGAAGCAAGGGAGATCATCGAGCTTCACCGGCGGGCGAATTGGGTTCTGAGTCGATCTGGTTTCGATGCGTGGATGAATTTAATCCTTACCATGGCCCGGCTAAAGAGCCTTTTCTTGATTGCTGTCGAAGGGGTACCACCCAGTGACCTACCAGCAGCAGCGCTGGGGGCACTCAATCCCACGTGACCGCTAAAGTATACTGGCTAGCGCAGCATGGGCTGGCGAGCCGCTGGCAGAAAACCGAAAATCGGCCGTATGTTGCGGCTATAGGCGACGGACATCAAGGGGAGGCGATCCTGGCCTATCCAAGAAAGAAAAGAGCAAGCCACCCTTCTCAGGTGCCGGACCAACTGACTCTGGAGGAACTTGATACCATGACCGGCGGACTTGCTGCCGGGATGAACAAGCATGATGAATGAATTCGTTCCCGAAGAAGAGGCGGCAAATAATATTATGAGCGACATGATCGGAGAAAGCTGTGCACCTGTTCCAATGGCTAAAAAATCAGTCGAGTAGCTCCACTATGGCGGCTGAACGAACTCATGATGTGCTTGGAGAGGGACCCCCTTCTTCATCCAGGCCCATGCCAACTGGCTTTTCCGGTACTTTCAGCTCACTGGCAGTTCCCAACTTCCGCACACTCTGGTTCGGCATGCTCTTTTCCATGGCTGCCATGCAGATAAACATAGTGGCACGCTCTTGGCTTGCCTACAGCCTTTCGGGCTCAGCCCTGACACTTGGGATTGTAGCTGTGGCGCGCGGTCTTCCTTCAATAATCCTTTCTCCCCTTGGCGGCGTCGTCGCCGACCGATTTGACAAGCGCCGGGTGCTTATCCTGTCACAATCCAGCATGTGCGCCCTGTCCATGGTCAATGCGGTGCTGGTCCACCTGGGTGTCATTCGGGTCTGGCATCTTGTGGTCATCGGACTGTTTCAAGGTATAGTTTTCCCCTTTACCATGCCCGCCCGTCAGGCGTACATCCCGGAACTTGTGGATAAAGGCGATCTGGCGAACGCCCTGGCTATGGACTCAACAGGCGGGAACCTCAACCGCGTCGTGGCTCCATCAGTGGCCGGCGTGCTCATCGCCTGGCACCCCGTGGTGGCGTTTTACGCCGTGGCTGTTTTCTATGTCGGGGCTGTTCTCACGCTGATCCGCCTCCCTTCCCCCAGATTCCTGGCCGCCGCGCATGAGAGCGCCCTGCAGGAGATGATGGTTGGCCTCCGATACCTCATCGGCCATCCTGTTCTGCTGCCCCTTATGGCCATGAGCTTCCTTGCCATAGTATTCGGCATGCCCTTTCAGCAGTTGCTCCCCGTCTTCTAATTCGACGTGCTTCATGTTGGCCCAGCGCAGCTCGGTTTCATGTATGCCGCAGTTGGCATCGGAGCGCTCTTCGGTTCGCTGATAGTGGCTTACCTCTCGAGCGACCCTCACAAGTCGCCATTTCAGGTGATTGCCGGCGTCGGCTTCAGTATAAGCCTGCTTTTGTTTGCTGTCTCCGGGACGTATTGGATCTCGCTGATATTGCTGGTTATCGTTGGCGTTATGAGCCAGGGTTACCTGACTCTTAATCGGATGCTGATCCTGTTGAATACGGACAGGGAGCTGTATGGCCGGGTGATGGGCATATACATGATGACGTGGTCGCTGATGCCGGTGGCCACTCTTCCCATGGGTGCGCTTGTGGACGCAATCGGGGCGCCTATCACCGTTGCCGGCGGCGGCGCTCTGTTAGGCGTCTTCATCGTTATTCTTTCTCTGGTATGCCCCGGTATCCGGCATAGAGAGGAAAATTAAAGGCTTGCTCATAGCGTTAGTGCAACTGCCCGAAGTATATTGGCACTTCTGTTGTTTATAATGGTGATTGACCGATGGCATGAACAAAACATTTCAAAGGAAGGTCTGTTGAGCAAGGCGGGTGGCGGAGGCGGAAATGCCTTATCGGTACTGGTGAACTGGCACCGATGTTTCCTATTGAATTTTGCCTTTCGTTTTCCAATGAAAGATTATCCGTGTGCCGTCGCGATGTTCTACCTTGCGGTAGTGCTTAAAGAAGGAGACGTTGTTGGCCGTGGTTTCGATTCGGAGGATCAAGGAGAGCTTGTCGTACATCTTGATGGAAACGCCATTTTCTTTGGCAATCTGCTCGGCGTTCTCTCGAAGCTCGTTGCGCAGCGGTTCGGCAAAACGAGGATAATCAAATATACGAATATTATTTGCATGCAAAAAAGATGTCATGCCCTCGGCATAACAGAATACGGGAAGTGTTCCTTGGATAATAATTCGATCGAAGAACGAGAGTATTCCCCGAATTTTCTTGGCATATCTTTCTGTCAATAACGCCATGAGCTCTCCATCCTCCCTTTCAAATGGCTCTGGGATGGATTGTAGGCAAAACACTTATGAATTTCAATCACCTTTTTGGTTCCGGCTCGTCCGGGTTAGGAGGGCCCATCTTCACCAGGTCTTCCAGAGTTGCCTTTTGCTCTGCTGATGCCTGATGGGAGTGATACCATTTCAAAGCCACAAGCTTTCCTGCAAAATCGGCTCGGTAGACTTCACCCTGCCCGCCTCCGCCGATGTACTCTCTAACTGTTCAGGTTGTGCCAGAAATCTCTGCACACACAGTCTGAGCAGATTTCAATAACCCACCCATGTTGCCACCTCCTTGAAGAAGGGGTCTTCGAGATAATCCAATAAATAAGAGTGGAAAAAAACTATCAATTCGACAAAATTTTTCTCGAGGAAAGCAGAGCAATGGTCATAGTCCATTTATAGTCCATCGTAACTGGACTTAATTGCTTTTTCTTAGTTCTAAGTGGTTTTAACTGCCGAGCTAACTTATTGATATTGTTGGAAAGACTAATGGAATGGAGGGGTTAGAAAGAAAAGATAAGGGACTTAAAATCCCTTGGGGCTTGCAGATTGACTGACCTCATTGCCTTTGTCGGCTGGCCTTTTTCCAAGTTTATCCAATTC
>CAZTAS010000382.1:0-4151 GCA_964611635.1 uncultured Thermodesulfobacteriota bacterium | reverse complement strand
GGAGATCCTGAGCCGCCAGCTTATTCTTTTTTCAAAGAGCTAAAGTGTTACAAAAGAGGGAATTTGCCCAGCCCCGGCAGCAAATTCTTCACGAGCTTGGAGCTGACGTGGAGTGCTCGACGAGGGGAATGAAGATCTTATCGTCCACCGGACAAAGTCGAGCTCAAAATTCCTCTTGCTCATCATTCATCGATCTTCTAGGGATTTTTTTAGGTCGCTTGCCAATATCTTGACTTCTGGAAATTTAAAGATTTCTAAAGAATATAGAAAAGCAATGGACTGAAATATCCCCTCACGGCTCATACCATAAACAATCTGGCTTCAAGTGCTTTCAATTCCTTTTCCGCTGAGGCAAGAATTGCTTCCTCTATGGCGATTGGATCACCTTTTAGTCCTGGTTCTCTGCGGAGTGATTCAAGCCTCAGTGAAATGGCCTCGATGAGCCTCTTCAGATATCTCACCCGCTCAAAGTCAGACATAACTGGGTGCCAGAGTAAGGTAAAGAGTCTATCCTCAGTGTCCAGGTGATCGATACTCATGGTGTCATCACTGTTTCCTCGATGGCCCATGGATCATTGTTTTTGATTGTTTCTGTTTTTCGGTTTGTTATTATCAATTGTTTGTATGCCATTTGTAGCACAAGAATGGCTTTAGGGATATCGTTAATATCCAGGCTATTGGTCGTTTTAAAATTGCCTTGACTGTCTTTGTATATACGCTCCAGAACCACTTTGCGGCTGTTGAAAAAATTCCCATCGCCGGTTTTCCGAAGGTTGGACCAAATGGAGGCTCGTACAGCTCCAGCTTTGAACTCATTCTCAGGTCTTTGAGGCTCCCTGTTCATTTTCCGTCACCCCCTTCACAATAAACCCAGTGTTTGGTGGTAAATTTCTTCCCACATTTTGTGCACTTGCGGAGCCTCACTTTTCCTGCCTTCAGCTTCCGGTACCCTTTCCACGTGGTTTTCGTGGAAGAACAGCTCGGACATTTAAATGGTCTTGCCATATAGCATCACCTCGGGACAAGAGAGAGACCTGCAAGTATATAAATCTATCGCAAATGAGACTCCAAGCGGCGCAGAAAAACCGAAAAATACTTAAGTATGGATATCTTTACAGGTCTCGAATATAGAAGATGCTTTCAGGCATAGCCAACACGAAATGGAACAAAGAAGAAACCTCGATTAGAGAGATCAATCACCCTAATCCATTGCTTAGGGCATTCTGTCGGGTCTTGAAGCGCCTTAATGTTTTCAAAGAAATGGCGCGCGATTTCTATTTTGATGTCCTCCTCAGCGTCTACTTGTGCCCTGCCTGTGGGGGTCGAATGCGAATGACTAGGCAGAGCGAGGTCTCTTGCGCGTGCGGACTCCTTGTGGATCCCACTGTTCAGTTCCAGCGCAGCCAATGCTGCGGGGCAAAGCTGGCGAGAAAGACTTTTCATTATGCATGCTCACATTGTGGGAAAAATGTGCCTTCAAAATTCATCTTTAATGAAAAGCTTTTCGATCCTGGCTACTTTAGAACCATGATGAGAGAGTCGAGAGAGAGAAAGCGCCGAAAGATGGAAGAAGTCAAGCGGATGTTGGCTTCATCAAGATCGGGACCATTGACCGTTGCTGACATGCCTGAGCTGAATGAGATACATGGACTTAAGGCGGCCCTGGATGAGTTCATAATTACGGGTGGCTATGAAAGTCTCAACGATTATGCCTTCAGAGATGAGTTCAATATGGACGAATATAAGACTCTTATTTTTGGAAGAATCAGAGGCTGTGGCATCCTTTTCAGCGCCATTCCTCCCCTGTGCGAGGATATGCGAAAAGATCTGGCCAGGCGTTTCACGACTCTAATCTATATGTGGCAAGACCGTCTCGTTGATCTGACCCAGTATTGCAACGATATACTGGTGGAAAAATATGAAGCTCACATTGAAGGATAAAGCATTCTTGGAGAAGCTAAAGGCACTTGTGGATGAGAATGATCTCTGGATTGAACTAAAGGAAGATGGTTTCAAGAGGCTTGTGCTGCGCAACAATTACGGCTCCCATATCGAGACTCGCTTTGGAATGACACGTCAGGGAGTTAGATGGAGGTTCCAGAGGCTCTTTAACGACCTCTACGTCAACTCATATCTCACTATATTTTGGATAGAATCCAACTTCGGTACTGAGCTTAGGCAAAAAGCAATGGCCATTGCCAAAGAGCAAGTTGAGCTTCGTAAAAAAGTCCAAAAAATAGGCCAAATTGACATTCCCCGTCGGAAAACCCCATCCAATATGTGCGAAAAATGAGGCTCAACTTTGTAAAGCGACCTGCCCTCCTATTTTGTTGATTCCCGCGGCCAGGAAACACATATTAGAACCCCATCGAAAGATGGTTGTTTACTCATGAAGGTGCATTGATGAGCAGAATTACCACGTATTCGCATGGTTTTCGGGAAAGGGCAGATCAGGGAATGTTAGGCACCAAGAGGTGCTAAGAATTTTAACATCACCGATTTCACATTACCCTTTGAGAAATGCCATGTTTTGGTTCAAGAAGCCGGGGTTAGAATGACACCAAGCACTAAGATTGATCTCAACCACAACAAAATAGCCAGGATCGAAGGGCCGGATGAATTAGCGGCGGTGCTCTTTCCCAACAACAAGAACCATCAGAAGGTGTTTCTCGGGATCTTTGTGGAACTCAAATATGCTGAGGGCAATTTCCTCACAAATCTTTCCCCTCTTACCGGAAAATATGGCTTTTCAGGGCGCACATTGGAAACAGTACGCGCGAAGATTCGCCGATTGGGGCTCATCGACCATGTCTCTCGCTTCAACAAGAGCCATGGGTATCGAGAAGGCTGGGTCTTTTCCAGTCGATTCCAGCGTTCATTAAATCGGCTTATAAAGCTCTGGCTAAGGTTAAGGGAGCGAAAGGATGGGATTCAAGAGAAGAAGGACCGAGATTTATTCAAGTACCTCTAAATTGAAATAGCCAGGCTTTAATTGGAATACAGTGTCAGCCCAGATCTAAAATTGTTTCTTTCACCTCCTACTTATCATTGTGTTATAGAGTCTTAATTAATAGTCAAAGAGGAAGGCAGGAGAACTTGGTTTTCACCTGGGTCATAGAACTCTTTTTGTAGTGTGTTCCCTGCCTTCCCAAGCCATGATAGGTTGATTGGATAATTGAATCCTTGTCACGGTGGAGGTTTGGCTGGGAGGCATTTCCTGTCTTCTCCAACACAATAAGTAATGGGAGGTGTTTCGTGTCGAAGCTGTTTGTTGGCATTGATGTGTCCAAGGATTTCTCGACGGCGAGGGGGTTGGATAAGGAGGGTGGCAGCAAATTCTATATTGAACTCACGATGGACTCGGAGGAATTCTCAAAGCTGCTCAAAGCTCTCAGTGCTCATTGTGAAGAGCTCTCCGAGGTCATGGCGGCCATGGAGTCTACGGGCTGTTATCACATCAACCTCTTTGCTTTTTTGACGGGAAAAGGGATTCGCTGTGTGGTGATCAATCCCCTTCTGATCACCAATTTTGCGAGGCTTTCCCTCAGAAAAACAAAGACCGATAAGAAAGATGCCTCAACCATTGCGCAGTTTCTTCTTGCTCACAAAGACTCCCTATGTAAGAAAGATTTTTCAGAGGATCTCCAGGACCTCAAGGACCTTGCTAGAGAGCGGGAGTCTCTCATCGTCATGATCTGTGCTTTGAAAAATGCCATCAAAAGGATGCTTCAGGTTACCTTCCCTGAGCTGGAATCCCTTTGTTCGGTCTTTTCCGAGACAATGCTGGAGTTTCTGATGAAGTTCCCCTCAGCTCGCCTGGTCAAAACGGCTTAGCTCAAAGCGATTGAAAGGGCTCTTGTGCATAAGGATAGAAGGAAAAGGGTGTCTATCTGTTCCGAAGCAATTATCAGGGCGGCGAAAGACTGAATCGCCTCTCCCAGTCGCGCCAAGGAACTGATTCTGCCGGAGAAGATCTCCACTGTTCTCTATCTTATGGATAAGCGAGACAGGATGACAAAGGCTCTTGTGAAGGCCTGTGAAGCCATGAGGGTCGAAGACCTCCATATCATCACCTCCATCGGAGGGATCCGAAATACAATGGGTTCTCTCTTTCTTGCTGAGATTGGAGATCATAAAGCCTTCAAATCATA
>CAZTAS010000381.1:0-4152 GCA_964611635.1 uncultured Thermodesulfobacteriota bacterium | reverse complement strand
GTATCGCTGAAGATGTGAATTTGTATGTGAGCGCCGATGGGATAGGTGGACATGCTGCTGGAGAGGTGGCCAGCGAGATGGCCGCAAAGCATGTTGTGCAGTTTATCAGGGAAAGCATCTATGATGAAGGGATGACGTGGCCTTTCGGGATGGACTTAAAAATGAGCACCGACGCCAACCGTATTCTCAGTGCTGTTCGTTTGGCCAATCAGTCCATTTATTATACCGCCGCTGGTAAGGATAATCTGCATGGCATGGGGACGACCATTGTGCTGGCTTTTTTTCGATCCAATGGAGTTTATATAGCCCATGTGGGAGACAGCAGGGCATACCGTGTTCGAAAGGGCAAAATCCGGCAGATCACTAAAGACCATTCTCTTCTGAATGATAACGTTTATCGCAAAATGAAATCGTTAGACCATACAGGGGATTATTCGTTCAAGTTCAAGAACGTGATCACCAGAGCTCTGGGTGTAATGGAGGAAGTCCACGCGGACATTCAGTTACTGGACGTGGAACCCGGCGACCGTTTCTTGCTTTGCACAGATGGGTTGACCGACATGCTCTCCCAGGAGGAGGTGGGTGCCATAGTGCAAAACTCGACATGCGACCTACAGGATATATGCCATGAACTGGTGAATCAGGCCAACGCACGTGGAGGGAAAGATAACATCACCGTGATTTTGGTAGATTGTCTGTAACATTCCAGCGAAACGAGAGTCTTTGTTTCGGGCCGGGGGGGAGCATATTTTCCTGTTGAAGCGCCGGGCAATTCGCAGCTGAATGAATGGTCTGTGGGGAGCCTTCTGGCATGCCATCCCTCGAGAGGCCCGATCCTTAGCCCAGCTCAAAGTTTATGGCTGCGGGGCTGAATGTTTTTTCTAACCCACCCTATTATGTCTTCCAGAAGATCCCCCGGCTCGAAAATTTCCCTGATTCCCATGTTTTTTAGCACGGGTAAGTCTTCTATGGGAAAGATTCCCCCGCCAATCACGGGGATATCCTGTGCTCCTCTCTGGCCAAGCAGCTCCAGAACCCTGGAGAAGTGGTACATGTGAGCCCCGCTGAGGATGCTCAAGCCGATGAAGTCTACATCCTCCTGGATAGCGCTCTGCACGATGCTCTCCGGAGTCTGGTGACAGCCGGTATAGATAACCTCAAAGCCCGCATCCCGAAAGGCTCTGGCAATGACTCGAGCCCCACGGTCATGACCATCGAGTCCGGGCTTGGCAATTAGAACACGCAGCCTGGTATCTTCCATGAGAGTTCTTCCCACTCTGTGCCTCAAAAAGTCCCGGGGTCCTGGTAGCTTCCAAAAACTTCGCGGAACAGCTCGCATATCTCCCCTTCTGTGGCACCGACACGAACGGCCTCGATCAGTGGGGGCATGACGTTGTTCTCCCAGCCCTCCGGGCCCTCGATGGCTCGACGAAGCTCCCCCAGGGCCCTCTTGAGCTTGTTTTTGTTCCGCCAGGCACAAAATCGCTGCACCCGCTCGATCTGTCGAGCCTCCAGATTGGGGTCCAGCTTCAAGACGAACTCCAGGGGTGGCTTCTCGGAGACATACTTGTTGACGCCAACCACCGTTCTCTCCCCCTTTTCCACCTTTTGCTGAAAGCGGTAAGCCGCCTCAGCAATTTCCATCTGGGGAAAATTCAGCTCAATGGCCCTGAGCATCCCGCCCATCTCATCGATCTTGCGGATATAAGACCAGGCCTCTTCCTCCACCCTGTTGGTCAACGCCTCAACATAGTACGAACCTGCCAGCGGATCGATCACGTTTGCCACACCAGTCTCTTCCGCCAAAATCTGCTGGGTGCGCAGCGCGATGGTGACCGCCTCCTGGCTGGGTATGGTATAAACCTCATCCAGGCTGTTGGTGTGCAGCGATTGTGTCCCACCCAGAACAGCGGCCAACGCCTCTGTAGTGGTGCGGATGATGTTGTTGTAAGGATCCTGGGCTGTCAGCGAGCAGCCGGCCGTCTGTGTGTGAAACCTCATCAGCATGGAACGGGGATTGCTGGCTTTAAACCGCTGGCGCATTATTCGGGCCCACATGCGTCGGGAAGCGCGCATCTTGGCTATCTCTTCGAATAAGTCGATGTGGCTGTTCCAGAAAAAGCTCAAGCGAGGCGCAAAATCATCCACCTCCAGCCCCCGGCGAATAGCTGCCTCCACGTAAGCAATCCCATCGGCCAGGGTAAATGCAAGCTCCTGGACAGCAGTGGATCCAGCCTCGCGGATGTGATAGCCCGAGATGCTGATGGTGTTCCATAAGGGAACCTCCCGCACTCCGAACTCCACTGTGTCCGTGACCAGTCTCAGCGAAGGCTCAGGAGGAAGCATCAACGTTTTCTGTGCGATAAACTCTTTCAGAGAATCGTTCTGGATCGTTCCTCCCAGTCTGGATCGGTGGATATTGCGCTTCTCTGCCATGGCAATGTACATGGCCCACAGTATCGATGCCGGAGGATTGATGGTCATGGAGCTCGTAAGCTTCTCCAAAGGGAGATTGGCAAATAGCTGGTCCATGTCCTCCAGAGTGTCAATGGCCACTCCGCATCGGCCACACTCCCCCCTGGCCCGTGGATGATCCGAGTCGTACCCCATGAGCGTGGGAAAATCAAAGGCCACGGAAAGTCCCGTCTCCCCGTGCCCCACCAGATAGTGGAATCGCCGGTTAGTGTCCTCCGCACTCCCGAGTCCGGCGAACATCCGCATGGTCCAAAGCCTGCCCCTGTACATGGTGGGATAAATGCCCCGCAGGTAAGGATAGAAACCCGGAAAGCCAATGTCCCTCTCAAACTCCATCCCCCGCACGTCCAGGGGAGAATATATCGGCTTTATATCCATGTCCGAGACAGTGGTAAATCCGGACAAACGCATGGGCTTCTTCTGGATGGCCTCTTCCACCTCATTGATCCATTCCTCCTGCTCCCGCTCAACCTGCTCCAATAGGTGCTCTGATAAATGCTTCTCACCCATGGGTAAACCTCCATCTAAATCCATCCTGGCGCCAAAAATCAAAAAATGACCCTCATCAATCTATCAGCACCCATGGAAATTTGTCAATACTAAACAAATTTTTGTGGGATCAAAAAAATTGGAGTAGTGGCTATGGATGGGGCCGTGCATAACAAACCGCTAATTTCAGGAGGCTTCTTTACCTGGAGGTTTTTCTCAAGACAAATCTTTTGTGGGTGTATTATTCAGTGACTTTTAATCCTGGGGAATTGATATTTGTCGGGGTCGATGTTTTCCGGGAAAACCTCAAACGTGCATTTTCGTGAATCGAGCCCTTCCGCCTGGCCAACGATACGAATCATTTCCACATAACCAATGGCGATGGCTTCGTCGGGATCAAGACCCAGTCGCCGGGCAATGGAAAGGATTCGGCTTCTCTGGCCCTCTATCTCGATAAAAGTCCCGATGGGCATCCGATCCAGAACGATCTGAATATTTCCCAATTTAAAGGTCTCCCGATATTTCTCATATGCCATAACCTCATGATATCCCAACCGATTGAGAATTTTTCTCATTTGCTCAAAATCTGTCACTTCAGTCTCAAACTCAACCATGTCTTTAACCCCGGGCAAGGGGTAATCAGGTCTTTCTTTATAGGTAATAATCTTCCGGTTGTTACTCCGGAGCCTTAGGCGTCGGCCTGAAGAGTTTAAAGTGCCCTCTGCGTTTTCAAAGATTATGTTAGTTTCATGAGCCTCGCCTTGACCTTCGGCCCCCAGGTGAAGTAATGCGTGTCGCATAGCACCTGGATGATGGACAATAAATTTTAGTTCGAATTCACGATCTTCCATTCCTGCCATAGATCAACCCCAAGCTTTTTTAGCGAAAAAGCCTCTTAATTTGGAAGAATGCCGACTTTACTACCAAGGAATAAATGTTCCTCTTGATTGGTATTGTATTTATAAAGCTTAATATTATGCAAGTCAAGGGTGAACGCAAGCTTTTCATGCCGTAGCTGAGAATATGATGCCCTTATAGGAAGTTGCAGTCATACAAGTAATTATTCTGCATGCCTTCTTCCCCTCACCCCGCCCTCTCCCACCCGCTGGGGGGAGAGGGAGAAATTATAAATTCCTCTCCCCTTGGAGACTGTGTCATAATAGGGTGAGGGTTTGACTATAAAAAGTT
>CAZTAS010000380.1:0-4174 GCA_964611635.1 uncultured Thermodesulfobacteriota bacterium | reverse complement strand
ATACTGGGACGCCGCCACAAATCACAATCTCGGGTTATGTCCGCACATCTGACGACACGGGAATCTCAGGCGTTGTAATGAACGGGCTGCCGGACAATCCAAGCACTAATTCATCTGGCTATTACAGCGTCTCCGTTAACTACGGATGGTCCGGAACTGTGACACCGCAAAAATCAGGTTACACGTTCAGTCCATCATCGAGAACTTACAACAACGTGACCTCCAACCAGTCGAATCAGTACTATACAGGTACGCCGCCGCAAATCACAATCTCGGGTTATGTCCGCACATCTGACGGCACGGGAATCTCAGGTGTTGTAATGAATGGGCTGCCGGGCAATCCAAGCACTAATTCATCTGGCTATTACAGCGGATCCATTAACTATGGATGGTCAGGAACTGTAACGCCTAACAAGTCGGGATATGATTTCACCCCAGCTTACCGCGATTATACAAATGTAACATCTGATCAGCTAAATCAATATTTTACCGGGATTCAACTTGGTTTCCTATCGATTTCTCCTCCAGATGGACTGAATTCATCAGGCAATCAGGGTGGGCCATTTAGCCCATCAAGCAAATCATATACATTAACCAATACGGGAGGCACTTCTCTAAACTGGACTGCCTCAAAGACACAAAGCTGGGTGAGCTTATCTAAAGTCAGCGGTAATCTCTCCTCTGCGGCAAGCGATACGGTTACGATTTCCATAAACAGTCTTGCCAATGGGCTGAATCCAGGTACTTATTATGACACGGTCTCTTTTACAAATACAACCAACAGCCGAGGGAATACAACTAGAGATGTGAGTTTAACTGTAAACCCTGAGACCATCAGTCAACCCGGCACGCCCACCGGCGAGACCTGCCCGGTTGTGGGGCAGAGCTACACTTACACCACCACCGGAGCCAGCAGCAACCTTGGCCATACGGTGGAATACTCGTTCGACTGGGGTGACGGCAGCGCTTTCAGCCCATGGTCCACGTCCACAAGCGCATCGCACACATGGACAGACAGCAATACGCATACGGTTGCTGTGACGGCGCGGTGCCAGATTCATACGAACATAACTAGTATCAGCGGCGGCTTGATAGTGAATAAAAAGAGATTTATTGCCCCGATACTACACATACTATTAGATGATTAATCCCGATCAGGTCATTAGCCTGAAATGATAACGTAACGCTATTATTAATGGGAAAATTTTGGCAATATTGAGTATAATGAAAGATCATAAGCGGTCACAAGGTTATGGTGGCCTTCACTCTATTTTCGGTTGTTCGGCAAGGTATTCAACGGCAGCATAGGCCATCAGGGCGGCTCCATAAACCATTGCCTCTTCGTCCACGTCAAAGCAATCCGTATGGAGGAAATACCGGCTCGACTCTCCAGGGGGTGAGCATCCGAGGCGGAAAATGGCACCAGGCTTTTTCTGAAGATAATAAGCGAAATCCTCGGATCCCATGGAAGGTTGCTGCAGGATCACCTTTTCCTTGCCCAGCATGCGCTCAAACCGCCCGATGATCCACCTGGTGATCGGCGGGGAGTTCCGCAGCACCGGTACTCCGTGCATATACTGGAAATTATGCTCCACTCCAAAAGCCTGCGCGATCTTCTCGGAAAGAGCCTGTATGCGCTCCTTCAGCTTGAGACGAACCTCTGAGTCCAGGCAGCGAACAGTCCCTTTCAGCATCACGCTGCCCGGGATAATATTGTGGGCGGTGCCTCCCTGGATGACCCCGAAGCTGACCACGGCGCTGTCCAGAGGGTTTACGTTGCGGCTGACCACCGACTGGACAGCCACCACCAGGTGGGCCGCTGCCAGGATCGGATCGCGCGTGGTCTCTGGATGGGCGCCATGACCGCCAGGGCCTCTATACTCCACCTGCATCGTATCAGCAGAGGCGTATCCCACCTCCGGCATGATCCCCACCTGACCCACTTCGAGCTCTGGATAAACGTGAGTCGCCAGGATGACATCCACCGGCGGATCTTTCAGCACTCCTTCCTTGATCATAGCCTTGGCACCAGTGCCGCCCTCCTCGGCCGGCTGGAAGATGAGTTTGACGCATCCATTGAGCCTAGCTTGAAAATGCCTGAGAATCCTGGCACAACCCAATAAGATGGCCATGTGCACATCGTGACCGCAGGCGTGCATGACACCCTGGTTTTTAGAAGCGAAAGGCAATCCTGTTGCCTCCTGGATGGGCAAAGCGTCCATATCCGCACGCAGTCCGACGGTCTTTCCGGTCTTTTTTCCCTCCACCAGGCTGATTACTCCGGTGCCGGCCAGCCCGGACCATACCCCCAGGCCTATCTCCCCCAGCGCTGAAGCTATAGCCTCAGCGGTGCGATGTTCCTGGTGCATCAGCTCGGGGTATTGATGAAGATCCCTGCGCCACCGGACCATATCCTCCCGTATTTCACGTGCTTCTTGCATGCAATAATCCATCATAATCCATAATCTCCATTATCAATGTTGTTTATCTTGATGACCATCAGGTTTCACATGTTAATGATCTGAACTTCAGGACTGTTTAAGTGACATTTAGACGCCACTCCTCTGATTAATCTTCAGCCCCACTTTTATTTATGGTTTTTAAACGACAAGATTTAAATAAAAAAATAAGGAGATTTTACGTGTTCAGCCTCCTCACCCCAATCCAGAACAAGAACTAATTGCTAATTGAAGGATAACAATTCACAATAATGGCTGTCAACTTGAATTTTACGTGCCGAAATGAGATTGGACTTTCATCATTGTCTGCATCTTCCTTGTACATGGGCTGGCATTTCCGCGGAAATTTTGATAAGAATGTAATCGACAGATGATCCGCCCTTTAAGGCAGCCTTTGAAACCAATGGAATGAAATGTTTGACGCAATTTATGGATGGAACCCGGGACTTTTGCTGGCGCTTTAACTCATTGAGCCTGAAAAACTAATTAATAATGACTATCTATGAAAGAAAATACGATCAGTTACTTGAATCAGGAAAGGTTTGACCAAAAATGGAGTTGTTAAAAAACCTCCGGGGATTTGTCTTCGATTTTGATGGAACCTTGGCGATTCTGAATATCGATTTTGGAGCAATGCGTCGCGACGTCATGGAGCTGGCCTCTAGCTATGGTCTGAACGTGGAGCCTCTCCGGGGCATGTATGTGCTGGAGATGGTGGAGCGGGCTGGAGAAGCACTGGCTAGCATTGAGCAGGCAAAGGGGAATCGCTTTTCCTGCGAAGCTCACAGGATGCTAAAGGAGCGCGAGATTTTCTCTGCCCGCTGCGGAGGGCTGCACGAAGGGAGCTTGCCCCTGTTGCGTCGATTGGGCATGCTTGGAATTCGTCGCGGTATAATTACTCGAAACTGTGAAGAGGCGGTGCGCATCCTTTTTCCCGATGTGGACGATTACTGCGAGGCTTTTCTTCCGCGGGATCGGGTGGAAAACGTCAAGCCTCACCCGGGACACTTATCCGCTGCATTGTTCAACATGAGAGTGGAGGCGGAGCAAGCGGCGATGGTGGGCGATCATCCCATGGATGTCCAGTGCGGCAAGGCAAAGGGATTAATATCCATTGGAGTTTTAACAGGCAATGCCGATCGGCATAGCCTGGAGAAAGCGGGCGCTCATCTAGTGGTGAGCCATGTAGGGGAGCTCCTGTCGTTTATACCTGGCTGAATCAGGGTCGAAACCCCGCTGGGCGGTTGAGCATGTATAGTTTATACCCTTTTCCGGGGTGATTCAGGTGAAGACCAGATGACCAGCGATCCTGCGATCTTGTCGTGCCATGCCTGTTTCTTGCGGTCAATGATGACCCATAGAAAACCGAAATTTAAAAATGCGCCTGAAATAAAGTAGCCGATCCAGCGCAGCAGCGCCATTCTGTAACTTAAAGGGCAGCCGTCTTCACCCACCACGCGCAGCCCCATGATCATCTTTCCCACAGTCTGACCGGTGCACCCATGAAAGTAAGTGAAATAAGTAATGGTCACAAGAAAAAACGATGTAAAAAAAAGGGAAGCGTAAACATCCAGATTGTCTAGAAGGAGAGGTGGATATTGGTTGAGAACGCCTCCTTTTGCAGAAGCAATCGCACCCCCAAGCGTGAATATTATCGCAAGCATGCTCACCACCATTAGATCCACCATAAAGGCGATGAGCCTAGGGCCAAAACC
>CAZTAS010000379.1:0-4175 GCA_964611635.1 uncultured Thermodesulfobacteriota bacterium | reverse complement strand
CCTTGAAAAATCAAGGTCGTAGAGGCAAAGGACTTTCAACTGCAAAATTTGGGATCAATAGAGCTTTAAGGCCACGGCAGGCCTTCATGATTTCTCTTCCCGGGAAAGGGCGAATAAGATTTGGGCTAAGGACACCCACAGGATATCCTCTTTGCCGCAGAATATCAGTGGCTTCTTTAGCTGTCTCGGCAGCAGAGTTCAGGAGGAATAGAGCAGCCTCGGCATCTTCCATGTGGTAGGAATCAAGCGGGATGTACTGCCTCCCGCTGAGTTGGGCAAAGTCCTTGAAGATTTCAGGAATGATCTTTTCCGCGGTATCCATGGCAAGTTTTAACTGGTATTTGTTGTTGATGAGGTCCGGGTCGTTCATGTAAGGGCCCATAGTAACTGGCTTTTGGGGATCCAAAGCGGTAAAGGGGGGTTGAGATTTGCCTATAAAGCCCTGAACCACACCTTCGTCCTCGAAATAGCTGACGCGCCATTTCTGATGGCTGGTGAAAAAGCCGTCGTAAATCACCATCACGGGCAGCCGGATCTGCGGGTGTTCTCCTATCTTGATTGCCATGATGTTCATGTCGTAAACCGCCTGGGAGTTTCTGGCAAGAAGCATTATCCATCCTGCATTGAGTGCCATCATGACATCCGAGTGGTCGCCCCTTATGTTCAGCGGTCCGCTCACCGTGCGGGTGACCACATTTAACACCATAGGGCAGCGGGTACCGGACTGAACAGGCAACTGCTCCATAGCATAAAGCAGCCCATTGGCGCTGGTTGCGTTCAGCACCCGTCCACCGCCAAGGCTTGCGCCATAGCAAATGCCGGCTGCACTATGCTCACCCTCAGCGGGGATCATTCGAATCTTGTGCTCCCCCTGGGCCAGCATCTCGTCTACTTCCTCGGCTATCTCTGTGGAAGGGGTGATAGGGTAGTAACCCATGACGTGATACTTGATCTGTCTCGCAGCCAGGGCAGCCATTTCGTTGCCTTTGAGAAATGCAACTTTCTGAGATGGTTTTTTCACCTGTTCTCTTCTTGCTTTGTTATCCATGGAAGTTCGCTCTATTATTATGTGCAAAAACCTCTTAACAGTGTCAGCCTACCCGGTGCCAATAATTCCCATCTTCCGGATCCCATTTGGCCGGCTCATTATGTCGGCTCAATGTAACCAGCGCTTCCGGGGGCCCCCACAGCTGGGCATTTGCGGTATAGCTGAACTCGGGTCTTTCGCACTCCAGGGTGAGAGCCTCAACAGGGCAGATCTCTATACACTTGAAGCATCCCTTGCAGTACTGGAGGTTGGGGCCGCTCATGACCATGGCCGGCCTTCCCTTCTCATCCACACCCTTGTCCCATACAAAAACATAATCTGGACACGTCATGGTGCAAAGCCCGCAGTCTATGCAGCGATCCCGGTGATACAGGGGATAGACTCCCTGGCGAGAGGCGCTCAGGTCTTTTAAAATTGTGTTTCCTGGGTTGATGATGACCCCCCCGATGGGAGCGTTATGGTAGCCCAGCAGAGGTTCGGAAGATACAAAAGTCAAAGGCCCAAATCTGCCATCTTCTTTAAATGTACGCAACCGTACTTCGTTATAGCCTCGGTCAAAGGTGCGAAGGTTGGCCTCCACCAGGGAAGGATGCTTTGACTGAAAACCCCGGGCTATGGCATCTCGAACAGCGTCCGGCATTATCCAGCCTGAAGTCCTAACTATCGCTCCCAGGATAGCAGTGTTTATGCGGGTTTTTTCCTCCAAGGAGATGTTGAGTGCATCCACAACTCCCAGGGTGCCGGATGGCAGCCGCAACATTTCCCTCACATCCTCCATCGCTCGGTAGCTATTCACCACCACCATCTCGTCCGGCAGCAAGCCGGATGCGATCCCCTCCAGCTTGAGCAAGCATTCGTGAAAGACCGCCAGCAAATGAGGTTTTTCCACAGGATCTGAGGAGCGTACCTCCTGGCCAGCCCGGCAGATCCTTATAAAAGATTTTACTGGAGAGCCTTTCTTTTCAGATCCGTATGAGGAGAAGTGGGCGCCGTTAAGCCCATGGCCCATTACAAGGGCTTCGGCAAGGATCTGGCCGACAAGGTTAGCTCCAAGACCCCCGACAGACTCCAGACGAATCTCAAAATAACCCAACTTGTTGTTGGTGGGCAAATCATTACGGCTTTTCATAATTCACTCCTATCTTTCACCCTCGGCCTTTTCCTCACCAGAGGGGTATTAAGATGTTAAATATTCCATGGTTAAACATTGTCAGGTGCCAACATCCGTAGGCCCCTAAATTCTTTCAACCATTTGTCATCAATTTTTTTGAGACGGTTGGAACGACTAACAACTGATTTCTGGTTTTTTTCACGTGAGAGCAATTCCAGAAAAAACCTGTCAATAGGTTATAAACCGTCCAAACCGTCCCAAGAGTTTTAAACCTCTCGCCTGTGCCATGCCAAGCAAACAGCCCGCCCGGCTGTCTTTCACGTGGGAAGGCTTTTCACAATAGGCATCTTCCCTGTTTCTTTCTATTTTCATCATGCAATGAGGGGTTATCCTGATTTTTTCCACCCCTCAACTCCTCCCCCAAGCACTTTTATGTTATTATATCCTTCTCGTTCAAATTTGGCTGACTGACCGGCTGCACTCGCTTCTTTGGGTCAGACGCAGTAAAAGATGATCTCCTGATCCTTCGGCAAGTAAGAAAGTCTTGATTTGAATTCTGATAATGAAATTGAACCTTCCAGCTTTAGCTTCCTGCATTTCTCCTCATCCTCATATGCGCAAACAAGCAATGCGGACCCTGAAGTTACCTTGCTTTTGATCTCTTCCGGAAGAACACGGATCGGTTCTGCCATTTCCTACTCCTTCGTCCATAAAACAATTCGACTCGTCTCATTTCCGACTCATGGGGACTTGTCGCCATTCAGATTTTGATTGATCCAGTCCAGATGAGATTCACGGATATTTGCATCACTCACTTTCTCCCATCTTCTTAATAAAGGGAACACCAAGCCCAGGCCCAGCCAAAGAGAGGGTTCACCATACCAGAAATAGTGGTGTGCTGTGCCGAGAATACCGATGGCCTCTGTACTTCTTTGTGGCCTCCTCCTTCTGGAATATCCTGGGAGGAGCTGTTTTCGAATTTCTCATCAACCTTCCCATTGAGGAGCAGCGTGCCGTGGTTCTCCTGTGCCGGGAATGACAGCTACATGAATATTGAATCCCAGATCCTTATTCCCAGACCGAACTGCAAGGCCTTGATGGCTCTGTCCTGGCCTATGATGGCTTCCAGTCGCTTCGAATCCTGACTGGTGCTGCAGTCCAGCATGTGAGAGTTACAAATCCACCGCAAACTTTCAGTACAAAATGCGCTCACTGCAGAAAATACGGAGCATTTGGCCATTGGAAAAATATTTGTACAAAAGACATGGCGTATCCACGCGCAATGTCATGCAGGATGATTATTTACTTTCCTGTAATTTGTTGAGAGATGCCTGGATAAACCCGGGAAGATCATAGGGATTGCGGCTGGAAATCAAATTCCCATCCTCCACTACTTCTTGATCAATAAATTCAGCTCCTGCATTTTTGATATCCTGGATAATTGACTTCCAACCTGTTATCGTGCGCCCTTCAATACCTGGGCGGTAATCAGGAGCTGCGGTGCATGGCAGATGGCAAATACCGGCTTTCTGCTCTCCACGAAATCTCTTGTGAAACTCACCGCATGTTCATCCACCCTCAGTTTATCCGGCGAATAGCCCCCAAGAATAAAGAGTGCATCGAAATCATTTACAGAGGCATTTCTCACCGCTTTGCCAATCTTGACAGGAGTCTCCTTTTTTGCGCCCCGAACTGTCTTCCCTTCCTCTAATCCTACGTGAATCAACTCATGTCCTAATTCTTGAAAGGCCTTGGCAGGTTCACTGTATTCCGAGTCTTCAAACATGTCCGTGAGGATGGCTGCAATTCTTGCCCTACTGTTGCCTCCTTGGCTGCGTCAACGAAGAGTTTTCATTTATTCATTTTCATGCGGCCGGTGGGCGAGAGATGACCGATCGAATCGGTCCATTTTTGTCTCAGCGGTACTGCACGCTGAATCTCTGTTGTGCAGCACAGATTACTTTACTGAAGTTTCGCACTTAAATTTACATCTCAAACTGCTTTCAATTTGCTGAA
>CAZTAS010000378.1:0-4204 GCA_964611635.1 uncultured Thermodesulfobacteriota bacterium | reverse complement strand
TATTAGAGGCATGTGGAAGAAAAAAAGACCCCCATGCCACACCTTTCCCCCTGTCCTTTGAGATGTTACAGTATCTTGATGGGCGGTGCGTTCACCCATATCACCTCTGCCCCCATTGAATCGACACCGTGAATGGCATGGGGAATTGTTGATTTAAAGTATATGCTGTCGCCTTTTTTCAGGACATTGACGTCGTCTCCAACCTCAACGCGGATCTGGCCTTTCAGCACAAGACCGAATTCCTCCCCTTCGTGGGTATACTTTCCGGACGAGGCTTCAAAGGGTTCAAGTCTTGCGTAAACCACCTCAAACTTCTTGCTGCGCAGGGAGGGATTAAGCAGCTCGAAATAGATCTTGTCGTTGTCGCTGGTCCAGACCTTCCGGTCCTCTTGACGGCAGACCACGGTGCTTTTCTTTTTTTTCGAGTTTTCCAGAAAGAAGCTGGCCTCCTTCCCCAAGAAATTTGCCAGTTTGATGAGAGTGGAAAGGGAGGGGGAAGAGTTGTTGTTCTCTATCTGGGAAATGAGACTGATGGAAAGACCTGTCTCATTAGCGACATCCTTAATTTTTAGCCCTCTTTGTAATCTGACCGCTCTGATTTTTGGGCCTATATCTATTTTTGATTTCATTCCACCGTCCTTTTAGAGGAATTTGATTTCATAAATATTAAAATATGTCAAGATAAATATCAATATTTATAAAATATTTTTTGTCATAGGTGTCCAAAATAGACCAGAATCAGGCATTTTGGACAGGTAAGTCCTTGATTTTAAACGGCACGGTTCCCCAAAGGGAATTCAGGTTGGCTTAAGTTGAAGATGCTGTCCAAAAGAAAAGACCGATTTGGGCAAGAGTGATTTTTGTAAAAAGTCAAAGACAACCAAGCAACGGCTCGGCTGATACGAAAAGGTGGGTTGCTCAGACGCTTACTTGGTACATCCGTGGGCTATGCATCTCAACCCTATTCCTCCAATGAGGTAAGGGAGCATAATGAATCAATTATTCAAACTGACTTTAGGGCATTCTTGATTGCGCTTATGAATCCGGCATAAGTCTGTTCGACAATCCGGATCATTTCCCCTTCGGACACATCCACCGGCTCGAACACAGAAGCCCACTCGATCGCGCAGGAGCGTGGGCCCGTCTCCTTAAGCTTGACGGTTGCCACATAGTCCTTTAAAGGCACGGATGATTCCAGGAGCGCATAGCTGAAGCTGTAATTGGCATCATCATGAGCCTCACAGCGCTCCTTAAAGTGACCAATAGCAGTATCCACGTGCCTTATCGCACCAATACCTTCCCCCTCCAAATAAGTTATTTTGGCGTTCGGGGCCCATGCACTCAGGTTTCCGAAATCCTTAATTAACGCCCAGACTTGATCGATAGACGCATCAAAATCATCTGATACCTTTACCTTTGTCATCAATCACCTCCTATGGTGCTACAGGTTCCCAAAATTACTGCCCCTGTAAAAAGTCAGACACCCGTTACGAGATCATTATGAGCGTATACCCATAACGGCGGTCAAATAGGGTGAAAATTTTTCTCAATTAGCCCCAACCATTCAAGAAGCGTTCTTTGACAACATAAATAGCATGCATTAAGGTGGGTAGAACCCCTCCATGGGGGGCTTTTCCTTTATTCACCGCCTTCCGGACGGCATTGCCCTGAAGATGTTCACTCCAACCGCTTTTAAGGCAGCGCAGAACCTAACCGCTTTAAAACCTCTGATTCTCAGATGTTTGACGCCGGTTCGTCGAAATTGTTATGCAATTATTTTTTAACGACCTGGCTCGAAAAAGATGGATCCAGGATCCTTGTAATTCTTATTAGCGTAGTTGTTTTTGCAGACCATGCATCCCCAGCAACCATCGCCATAATCTTGGAGCCTAACCAGTTTGCCCTTGTCATCGCAGCAATCACCTGCCAGCGGAAGCCGGAGGCTGCAGCTGGTCCGGTGAATTGCAGTGTTCCACGTTTTTTGGATTAAGCACGTATTAATTGTAATTGTGCTCGAACTTTATCCAGAATGATTTCATTGAGGTCAATTTTATGACTAGAGTTTAGAATTTACGCTCTTTGAAATTTCTGTAATTTGGGCATACTTTTCCATGGCCGCGTATTTGAACAGCCGGTCTTGGGGCATATTGATCAAGTGTTAAACTATTGTTCAGCCAGTTGATGCGAAAATTGGTATTATGTTGGCTTCTGGCATCTGCATTTTTTGTGATTTCCGGTCCCAGAGATGCCGAATTGATAAGCCGTGAAAATACTGTCTCATGGCAGTAGCCATCCATCCAGCTGTCATGGGCTTGTTCAGCCTCCAGGGAATAGGAAAAGCTTTTGCTCCTTGTGCCGGGCCGAGAACTAATGCCAGGAGTTTTGGTAGACTGTAAGCCAATGAGAGGAACATTGTCCATCTGGCCAATACTTGTCGACTCTGTTGCCATGCCTCTTGGAGGCCAAAGAGGTTTTTGAGTTCGTTGAACATGGGTTCTGTCCACCATCTTAGAGCATAAAGCCGGATGATTTCTGTGGCAGGAAGCTGTGGCATGGTGCAAATCAATAAATGCCATTTTGTCCATTTGCCTGAATCTTGCTGGAATCGGCACCAGACAATTTTGCATAGATGGCCTTTCAGGAATTTTACTTTGGCCTTGCAACTGTAGAATTGAAACAGTCTTTTCTTGCCATAGGCTTGTAGCTTGGCTTCCTGTTGTACACATTCGGTCTGGATGGTTTCGAAGTACAACCGATGTCCGTATTTGCGTGGACGTCCTTGCTTTTTTTCTACCTGTTTTAGGGGTAAAGAATAAAGGGCCGTGTCCTTTCTGACTTGGCCGATAATGCATCTTACCTGATCGATTATAGGCAATAGGAAAGGAGCTTTCATATACCAACAGTCCAGAAGGAGCTTTATCTGAGTTGTCGTTGGCACCCATTTCATAAGGACTCGCATCAGAAATAAAGCCGAGTGCAGTTTTGTGCGATTGCCCCCTTTTCGAATTAGGCGCATCAATAGGGGAAAGGCAGTATGTCTGTTGCCGTAATTGCCAATAATGGCCAAACTGACGCGGATTTGGCCCCAAAGGTAACGAGATCTGTTCATACGTTTGGCATGATCGTGGTGCAATCCAACAGAAGGGGCTTTTGAGGATGACCTCGGTGTTATAAAATCGTCGATAGCAACTATCAGTTCTTTGTCTCCCAGTTGAGACATAAGCAAGGCAAACCATTGTTTGGCCAATTTCATCCAGAAAAATTGACCCTTTTCTATTGCCTTGAAATAGGTTGTCCAGGTTCTCATAGGTCGAATGCAAAGCAATGCCTTGGTCACATGACCAGACTGAGCAACCATGGCTCCAATCAAAAGCTCTAAAAATGTTGGCCTGAGTTTGGCAGGAAGAGCCATCCAAAGAAAGGAAATCCATTCGGTAATTAACGCTAATGCCCTGAGATGAGTTCGCATCATGTAGCCTCCAAAGAATTTTATTTTTTCTTTGAAGACCACTGAATGCGACTGACAATTCATTCGAAAATGTCAAGACTTTTTTTGCAGAAAATGTCATTTTTTCACGACAGAGACTCTAAACTCTAGTTTTATGACTAGCATTGTCAATATCGATTCCCATAATGTGTCCATCGTCATCATAATCTAGGACAATACCCTCGGAAATTTCTACACTTTCCTTGCTTGCCTTTGTCTATCCCTCTGCTTACATACTCCTGATACCGCCTTTTTGCCGCATCACCCTTTCCGAAAAATGACTCCACTAGTCCGTATCCTGCCACTCCCTTTTCACATGTCCCATCATTGCCGAGACCGATCACATAAAGCAGGACACCAGAGGCACCTGCCCGCTCGTGCCTTGCATAGCAGGCGGGTCCAGTCGTGCGAATCTCGGCAGGAGGAAAAAGCTCTCATGTTCAAGCAAGACATGTCAAGCATGTTCTGCACGGGCGTCCTTTATCCCTCCTGTTTTCCTCTTGACATAACCTCACATTGTGTAATACAATTTGTATTATCTGATGATGGGAGGTGGAAAAATGCCCACAAGCGTCAGACTGGATGAAGAGACAGAAGATATTCTATTTAAGACTGCCGCAGCCCTCAATACAACCAAGAGCGAAATCCTAAAGGCCTCGATCCGTGAATTTTGTCAAAGGACATTGGAGAAAAAGACCAAAAGGCCTTACGATCTGA
>CAZTAS010000377.1:0-4222 GCA_964611635.1 uncultured Thermodesulfobacteriota bacterium | reverse complement strand
AAGCACCTTTTATGTTCTATGCTACATTATCCTCCAATCCTTAATTACGACACAGCCTCTGGGGGGAGAGGGAGACATTATAAATCCCTTTCCCCTTGAGGGAAAGGGTCAGGGTGAGGGGTGAAGGCATACGGAATAATTACTTGTATGACTGCAACTTAGTATCAATCATGGGCAAGATGCCCATGCCACAATAAATTTCCATGAGGAGTTGTGGCTATTTTGATCAACTAACTGCATTTTTTGGGATTAAAAGTGGCCTTCTCAAGGGAGCAAAAAACTCCGGGATGCCAGCTCTTCGACGCCGACATCTCGAGTTTTTTATTCTCGGAGCAACAGGGTTACCGATTCTATATGGCTCGTATGGGGGAACATATCCACTAACGTGGAACTGGCCATCCGGTAGCCGGAGGCAACCAAATTCTTCAGGTCGCGCGCCAGAGTGGCCGGGTCGCAAGAGACATAAACGATCCGCTGAGGAGAAAAACGGATTAATCGCTCTACAACCCGCCTTGCTCCGGATCGCGGGGGGTCCAATATAATCACATGTGCACATCGATCTTGCAGTGATAATTCCTCTAATGCCACATGGGCAGACTTGCACATGAACTGCACACCCTGGATATGATTCTCACGAGCGTTGAGCCGGGCAGAGCTGATGGCATGGATGCTCTGATCCACTCCGATCACTGCCCCGGCATTGCAGGCCAGTGGAAGCGAGAAGTTCCCCGCGCCGCAAAATAGATCAAGAAAAAACTGAGAAGGATCGGGGCTCGCATAATGGAGGACAGTTCCCACCAGTGCCCGGTTGGCAATATAATTCGGCTGTATGAAGGCCAGGGGGCTAATCCGAAACTTAAGCATATAAGAATCATCAACGGACAGGCTATATAGTACAGGAAGGGAATTAAGGGCTTTTCGCCGGCCATGAGAAGAGATGCTCACGATTTGGACATCATCTAGCTGGAGAGCTTTTTTGCCCAAGAACCGGGCATCGGAGCCACAAGTCTGCAAAGTTGTCCGGAAGAGCAGCATAATCTGACCGCCTTCCCCTTCGGTGATTTCAACCTCAGCAATATCGGGTATACGTAATTCTTTCTCCAGGAGACCCCGAATAAGCGCAAGCACTCGATTGATCCCGGCCGAAGCGGCGGGGCACTGGTGGATGTCCACCACCTCCGCGCTATTTGCGCGGAAAAATCCCACCTTGCTCTTTCCCCTCACCTGCATCCGCACCCTCTTCCGATATCCTAAAGATTGGTCAGTTGGAAGGGGGGTCTGCAGAAGATAACCATCGATAAGCGCTATTCGCCGAAGGGTCTCACAGAAGATTTCCTCTTTAGCCTGAAGCTGAAACGGATACCGGATGTGCTGCCACTGGCAACCGCCGCATTTCCCGAAAAGCCGGCAGGGGGGGTTCGCGCGCATCTCTGAGGGCCTGAGAACTTCCATCGGTTCAGCTTGTATGAAATCCCGGGTGCGACGTATCTCCCTCACGCGCACCACGTCGCCTGGAGCGGTTCCGGGTACAAACACAACAGCTCCATGGTGATGACCCAGCCCGGCGCCCCCATGGATGAGCTTCTCAATAACAACTTCAAAGGTCTGTGTCATTTTGGTCATTTCACATTTTTTTTCAGCTATTTTTATTCCGGAGGTGGAAAGAGATTATGGCTAATCAGCCGGGTTCCCGTAGCAATAAAGGCACCCATGACCGCATCGATGCCATTGACCAATATCCAGGGAGCGTGTGCACTGGCACTCGGGGCGCTGGGTGGGATCCTTGGAGAGAGAACATGGTTCATTGCGGGGATGCATCCGGGAAAGCTCGGCTCCATCTATACAGCCGCCACGGGTCAGCGAAGGGAAAGTGCAGGTGCGGATCTCTGTCCCATAATGGCTGGCGATGGGCATAAGTCTGTCCTGGATGAGAGCTATAACCTCATCCATAGGATGTTCTCGAAGATGGAGGCCAAACTTAGCAAGACGGCGGATTACTTTAGGATAGGCAGTTATATAAGAGATCCTTATGATGGGAATGCCCAAGCTTCCCGAAGCCTTTGCCACAGTACTGAAGCGCTCCGCGTCCATATTGGTCAGCCGACCATAGGGGGAATCCACGTCCAGGAGGGGATCATAACGGACGTTCACCCGCTCTGGCTTTCCTGCCCACTGGACAATTGCTGGTAGCAGGCCCAAAGCCCTTTCCTGAGGTGGCACCGCTGGCTCCAACCATGTCCCTCCAAGGCTGGTTATGGTCAGCAGGATCATGATCTGATCCAATTCTTCGGCCAGTTGCCTTACCTCATTATTAGTTAAAAGGGGCTCAGGATTCTTGGTCCAGATCACCAGAGTATGTATCTGGTCCGGACCGATCTTGCGGATTCGGCTAACCATCTCTTCAGGATAAAAACAGAGCATATCTACCCGCCTGCTGGCAGAGATAACTTTTTTCATTAATCCTCTTTAAATGCTTGCGTTTCAAGCCCTGGTAAGTCACATAGAGGGCTGAGATAATATTTTTTCATTGATTGATTTTGGCATCGGAGATTCACACTTTGGCCTTTTGCAGCATATAATATGCTCTGCGATTAATGGGAGATAAGCAATCCATTATTCAACAAATTGCAATTTAAAATAAAAAATATTATAATAAAAAAAATTTTGAACGGCCAAGTCTTTCGGCAATGGTGTCTCAAAGGGAGTAATCATGGTGGGATTGAACTGGCTTAACAGTCTGAAATTTGCATGTGTTATCGGGTTGGTCGCTCTTGGTGTTGCCTCCTCTTTTGCTGCTGACCTGTCACAACTATACGAAAAGGTTGGCTTATCCGTGCCCCATAGCTGCGTACACGCCCAGGATTTCCAGCTTGAAGACCTGCAAGGCAATTTGGTATCCTTATCAAAATTGCAAGGAAAAATTATTATATTAAACTTTTGGTCTACTTGGTGCAAACCTTGCGTGGCCGAGATGCCAGCTCTTGAAAAACTGCACAAGCAATATAGAGAAGGGAATCTCGCTGTTTTGATGATTAATTTTGGGGAAAGCAAAGAAAAGGTAAAAGATTTTATCAAGCAAAACCATCTTTCCTTAAACGTATTGCTTGATCCGACCAAGAAGGTCTCCAGACAGTATCGAACCTTTGCTCTCCCCACAACTTACTTTTTGGATAGGGATGGAAATTTTTTGGCAGGAGCTATTGGCCCCCTGGAATGGAACTCCCCGCATTTTCACACGCTTCTGGAAGGCCTGTTGAACAATAACGAAAATCTGCTCTGCAGATAATATAACCTCTTGATTTTTAAACACTATAGGGAGTTTCAGAAGTATGTCCATTTAGGTGGTGCAATTATTAACACTTTGTAGCAGTGGTTTTTAAATAGCCTTCAGCAGCCAATCAGGAGTCATGTGGAGGAATAATGAATTGAGCCTCCCCATCTGATCGGTGAGCAAAAGGAGCCCGGCGAGCACAAGAATCAGGCCTGCGCCTCTTTGAATCCATGGAAGGTAAGGTTTAAAAGCATTGAAAAACCTAAAGAACCAATGAAGAGCAACGGCGCTGATGAAAAAAGGCAGGGCTAGGCCCAGGGAGTAAGCAAAAAGCAGCCATGTCCCTTTGGACATGCTGGATCCAATGGCCGCCATGGAAAGTATTGAGCCTAAAATGGGCCCTACACAGGGTGTCCATCCAATAGCTAAAGAAAACCCCACTAGAAAAGCGCCCGCATAACCGGTAGCAGGACGGTTAAACTCGAGCTTGAAATATCGCATCAAAAATGGAATACGTATTACATCCATCAAGATGAGGCCAAAAAAGACGATCAAAAGGCCGCCAATTCGCTGGATCAAAACACGATAGAGTAACAGAACCTTTCCCACGAGTCCGAAGGTTGCACCCATGGCCATGAAGACGGCCGTAAACCCCACAATGAAAAAGATGGAATTGATCATAATGGCCCGCCGCTGCGCCGCGGAGGCTCTGAATTCTCGAACATTACCAAGTGAAATACCAGTGATACATGACAGATATGAGGGAAAGAGTGGAAGCACACATGGAGACAAAAACGACAACAAGCCGGCTCCTATGGCCATCAAGATCGTCAAATTATCCGATGTAATGTTCAAGAAAGGGCCTTCCTTTCACTGATAATGCGGTAATGGATGAACTTTTTAATTAATACCCTAAACCATCAGCTATGCTGATGGTCCAAGCTTTGCTTT
>CAZTAS010000376.1:0-4253 GCA_964611635.1 uncultured Thermodesulfobacteriota bacterium | reverse complement strand
TTTTGGGGTACATTATAATTCGTATGGCCAGTTCCAAAATTTCCTCCGATCCAACCTCTACCATCGGTCCCGACTCCTTTTTGCCCACTTCGGGCCATGCGGCTAAAAAAAAGCTTAACCTGAACCCAATATTATGCTTATACGAGCATACTCTCCACTGTTAACGAATTAATCATATCAAAAGCGCGATTTTAATCCTTGACGAACAGTATTGATTAGGAGAAAATAAAACCTGATAAAATTGATAAAATTAATTGTAAATTTCCAACCCTCCAAATTAAAAGGTTATTTTTGCTGCCTGAGATTGGAAATGCCCATTGAAATAGCAATTAGGCAATATGCACAACTGATTAAGCCGGGAGTGAATTATGTCAAGAAGGGGTGATTATATATGATTGATCTCAACATCAAAATTGGTGGAGCGGCAGGCCAGGGAATGCAAACCGTCGGGTTTCTGTTAGGAAAGATCTTCGTCCGGGGTGGATATCACGCATTTGCTGTTCAGGATAACATGTCCAGAATCAGGGGTGGCCATAACTTTTTCCAGGTTCGTGTTAAAAATGAGCCGGTTATGGCCATGACAAGTGGTGTCCATTTTCTCGTAGCCCTGGACAAGGAGAGCATAGAGGCACATATGAGTGAATTGGTTTCCGATGGCCTGGTGATTTATGACGGTGAGTCCCTTAATTTCTCCTCTGATGAGGATCGATTCCTCAACGTTCCATTAGAGAAACTGGCTACAGAGAGAGGAGGAAAAAAAATTTACTTCAACTCTGTCTCCCTCGGCTTCATTCTGGGATTATTGGATTTCGGCCAGGATATCATGAGCGAGCTGTTCCGGGAGTCCTTTGCAAAAAGCGAGGAAGTCGCAGAAGGGAATATCAAGGCGGCCCGGGCAGGCTATGAATACGCCAGGCATAATTTTGCCGAACGATGGAAATTAACAATCCAGCCCGAGAAGGGCCCGCGCATGATGTTCCTCAACGGCAACGATGCGGTCTGCCTGGGAGCGGTCGCATCGGGATGCAAGTTTATGAGTGCGTACCCCATGTCTCCCTCCACCGCCATCATCACTTATCTCGCGGGAAAAGCGGATCAAGTCGGCATGGTAACCGAACAGGCCGAGGACGAGATTGCCGCGATAAACCTTGCTCTTGGAGCATCTGCGGCGGGAGTCCGCTCAATGGTGGCAACATCGGGGGGAGGCCTCGCTCTGATGGTGGAAACCCTTTCGCTGCTTGGGGCCTCTGAGGTGCCCCTTGTCATAGTAGATTGCCAGCGGCCCGGGCCTGCAACGGGGCTTCCCACTCGCACGGAACAGGCGGATCTGTTGTTCGTTATCCATTCGGGACACGGGGAATTTCCACGGGCCGTGCTGGCACCTGGAAATCCGGAACAGGCATTTCATACCACCATCAAAGCATTCAACCTGGCGGAGCGATTCCAGATCCCGGCCTTCATTCTCAGCGATCAATACTTGTGTGATTCTTACTTCACCTGCGAGCCCTTTGACATTTCCAATATACCCTTCGAGACATCTCTATTGGGAGATGAGCTGTCCAAGATGGAGGACTACAAGCGCTATCGCTTCACTGATTCCGGAATTTCTCCCCGCGCCTATCCCATGCAGAGTAAACACCTGGTGGTGACGGACGGCCACGAGCACGATGAGTCGGGACACATTACCGAGGATGCTCAAATACGCACACGGATGATGGAAAAGCGTTTGAAGAAGATGGATGGAATTCTGGGGCAATTTGCCGGACCGGAACCGGAAGGCCCGGAAAATTCCTCTACCATCATCTGTGGATGGGGTTCCACCCTTGGGGTGCTGAGGGAAGCGGTAGCCGCCCTGAAGGAGGACGGAAGCTCCTCTCGCCTGCTGCATTTCTCTGAGTTGTGGCCTTTCCCCACTGCGAAAACAATGGAGGAACTGATCAATACTCCAAGGCTGGTTGTGGTGGAGAGCAATGCCACCGGGCAATTGGCCCAGTTGATTCGCCAGCGCACCGGAAGACAGGAGATGGAGCATATTTTGAAGTACGATGGTCGGCCGTTCACCGTGGAAGGACTGGTCAGTGAGCTGAGAAAGGTGGTGATCGATTGATGATAAAGCCAGAGGGATATAATATCGGCGAGACTGCCTGGTGCCCGGGATGCGGAAACTTCGGCATAATTCAGGCTCTCAAAAAAGCCTTGGAGGAGATGGATAAAAAGCCCCACGAAGTGCTTCTGATCGGTGGAATCGGGCAGGCGGCCAAGCTGCCCCACTATCTCACAGGCAACGTTCTGAACGGATTACACGGCCGAACCCTTCCCAACGCCACAGGGGCAAAGGTGGCCAATACAGAGCTTACGATTATAGTCACTACGGGCGATGGGTGTAGTTATGCAGAGGGCGGCAATCACCTGCTCCACGCAATCCGGCGCAACATTAATATAACCTGCATTGTTCACAACAACCAGGTTTATGGACTGACCCGAGGCCAGGCATCACCTACCAGCGACCCGGGCTTTGTAACCCGTGTGCAGACTCATGGGGTAATCGCTGCCCGATTTAACGCCATGGCGCTGGCGCTGTCAATGGGCGGGACATTCGTAGCCCGCAGTTTTTCGGGAGACCAGCAGCATTTAACCCGGATGATTCAAGAGGCTGTTAAGCACAGGGGATTCAGCTTGCTGGAAGTACTCCAGCCCTGCGTCAGCTTCAATCGTGTAAACACCTTCGCTTGGTATAAGGAGCGGATTTACGATGTTGGGGCCGAGGAGAATTACGATACGGCGAATCGCACTTTAGCCTTCGAAAAGGCCATGGAGTGGGGCGATAGAATTCCCATCGGATTGTTGTACAGAGAAGAAAAGCCAACGTTCGAGCAACTGATTCCAGTGCTGAGCCGTGGGCCGCTGGTCAAGCAGCCAGCAAGGGATAAGAGCGTATTGAACGTGCTCATGGAGGAGTTTTTTTGACCGATTAATCCCAAGGAGGTTGAGAAATGTCCCAGAGAACAGTTCTTTTCAAGGGGAACCCCATTCGTCTTGAGGGGACGGAGATCAAGATCGGAGATAAGGCTCCAGAATTCAATTTGCTCGACGAGGGGTTAAGCCCGGTGTCCCTGTCGGACTTCAGTGGTAAAGTGCGCCTCATCAGTGTGGTCCCTTCCCTGGACACACAGGTCTGCGAAATGCAGACTCGCCGCTTCAACGAGGAGGCTGCCAAGCTCCCGGAAAAAGTAGTAATTCTGACCGTGAGCATGGACCTTCCCTTTGCACAGAAGCGCTTCTGTTCCACCCACGGCATCGACCGGGTGAGAGTCCTCTCGGACCATAGGGGTGCGTCTTTCGGAGAGGCTTACGGTGTGCTTATACCGGAGCTTCGGCTCCTTGCCCGTTCAATCTTCGTTATTGATGACCAAGATATAGTGCGTTACATGGAAATCGTCCAAGAGGTGACTACCCATCCGGACTACGATAAGGCCCTGACCGCAGCCAGGGGACTGGCCTAGGATCATCAAGAGACCCCGCTTTGGGGGCGACGGGGTCTCTCTCATTCATTTTGATAGAGGTTCACTGCAAGCTTAGCTGGTTCTTGAGTGGTATTGGCTCATTTCCAATGCTCATGCATCCTGCTGAAATCCAAGTTTCCTCAGGATCACCATCATGGGGCACCAGCGGGTGAAAGCCGACTGAAGCAGGTTTAGTCCCACGAATGCTGTTAAAAGAAACCACGCCGGGTGCACAAACCACCCGAGGGCAAGTGAAAGGAGACTGACAACACCCGCCACAAGGCGAAGTCCCTCATTGACCGTCATCTTCATTGTATGTCTTCCTCAAATTAAGATGATACTTAGACAAAAAAATCCTTTCAAGAATAACGGGCACGCCGGCTGCGCACCCTGAATCCCGAAGCCTGTATATCATATTATCTCGAATTTTACAGTAGAAAATCAAAAAAAACACAGAAAAAACATTATTCCTTGATATAGACCCTAAATATGGGCACGCACTTTTTCATTGCGTGGCACGGGCTTCCAGCCCGTGGCACCAGTGCGCATTTTGAGGAATAGCACGAATAGGATATGTTTTGGATTTAAGTCTCTATTCCAGCTTCTTTAAGCGCCGCTTTGATTTCTTCATTGGAAACAATTTCTTTTTCAGGCTTAAAATGTCCAAATAACAAATTTATTAAATTATCTTTTTCGGTAGTATCCCCTTAATTGGTCGAATTAAATGGTACTTTATAGACACACAATTCT
>CAZTAS010000375.1:0-4292 GCA_964611635.1 uncultured Thermodesulfobacteriota bacterium | reverse complement strand
GCACGGATATGGGCCAAGGGAGTTGGGAACGTTCTGCACGAACGTCCCCTATCCCGTTACGGGCTATCTAGGAAAGAACAACACAATCTGTTCCTGCTGGATGTGTGGGAACCCTCGAAAGTATTTCGGGGAGGTTACAAGGCAAGAAAAGATGGCAGAGGGTTCATGAAACCAATATAGCAAGGCAAACAGAAAAGAACTGACGTCCCCATTAATTTAGGTGGGGTACTACTCCCCCCATACCTCTCCCCAACCACACAACATAATCAGACTCGCTACATAACGTCCCGCACGCACATGAAAAGGATCAAAGGAAAACCGGGGGCCTTTTTCTTAAAAGCCTAATTTTGACCCCCAAATGGGCGTTTTAAGGTCTAAAAACAGCCTAAGTTCAGACTCTTTTGTAATTATCTCAGTTACTTGCTGAGGTCCGACCCCAATACGAGAACCAACTCTGTGCCTCTAGCGTAGCGGGCGAGAGATACAAAGCAGAATGTCAATATATCAAGAACGTCCTCATTTCCGAAATGTTATGGCAACGTGGAAAGAGGAAATCGACAAATTGAGCACTATTCTACATGCACTTTCCTTTCTTGGCTGCGATGGTGCCGAATATAGTGTTGACGAAGGGTTTCGGACTTGGCAGCAATTGACAATCGACCTGAGAGAGAAGAAGCGATCTGTTTACCTCATTGGAAACGGCGCAAGTGCCTCCATGGCCAGCCATTTTGCTGCCGACCTGGCAAAAAATGCGCATTTGCATACTGAGGTCTTCTCTGACCTTTCTCTGATCACTGCCATATCAAATGACATGGGTTACGAGCGGGTGTTCGCTGAACCCTTACGACGTCGTGCTAAGAAGGGGGATATGCTTGTGGCGATAAGCAGTTCAGGCGCTTCAAGAAACATCCTCCTTGCAGTAGAAGCAGCCCAAGAAATCGGCTTAGAAATTGTAACCCTTTCGAGCATGTCATCCAAAAACCCGCTTAGATCTAAAGGGTCTCTGAACGCGTATGTCCCTGCTCAAACATATGGCCTAGCTGAGACCTGCCATGCTGCAATCCTACACCACTGGATGGACATGGTTGAAGTCAAAGAAGCTAAATCTTAGGGGAATAAAATGAGTCACAGTAACAAGATTAAACCACTTTTCGAGTTAGTTGAAATGCTGCCGTTAATTAGGTCCGATGGTAAGAGAATTGTTCAATGTCATGGGGTATTTGATCTTTTGCATATCGGGCATATTCGCCACTTTGAAGAGGCAAAAAAATGGGGTGATCTCCTGATAGTAACATTGACGCAGGACAAGTATGTGAATAAGGGGCCGAATCGCCCTGCATTCAGGGAAGATTTGCGAGCGGAGTCCGTTGCGGCCTTAGATTGCGTGGACTATGTGGCGATAAACCAATGGCCGACTGCAGTAGAGGCCATCAAGCTGCTAAAGCCCGACTTCTATGGAAAGGGACCTGATTATAAAGACAGCGAGAATGATATAACCGGGAAAATAATGGAGGAAGCAGAAGCGGTAAAGGCAGTCGGCGGTGAGATCCGTTTCACAGAAGATATTACCTTTAGCTCATCCAGCTTGATTAATAAGCTTATGCCTGCCTATCCTGAGGAAACCCAAAGATATCTTGATGAATTTCGAAGCAAATTTTTGCCTGACGATGTCATCGGCCACATTGATGCTTTAAGGAATGTAAGGGTAATGGTAGTAGGGGAAGCTATTATTGACGAATATGTCTATTGCGAATCAATGGGGAAGTCGGGCAAGGAATCGGTGCTGGTCATGAAATACCTTTCGCAAGAGAGGTATGCGGGAGGGGCTTTGGCCATCGCCAATCACCTGGCCGATTTCTGTGAGAACGTTTCAGTCGCATGCTATCTTGGGACGGAAAAGACTGAAGAAGACTTCATCCGCCAATCTCTAAGGGGTAATGTTAAACCGTTATTTGTTTATAAGTCTGACTCCCCAACCATCGTAAAACGGCGTTTTGTGGATAGTTATTCCTTGGCAAAACTTTTGGGGGTTTACGAACTTAATGCTGAGCCTTTGAATGAAGAGGAAGACAAAGTCCTGTGCAGTATGCTGGGACAGGCACTACCGGAATCGAATGTGGTCATTGTTGCCGATTATGACCACGGCCTGATTACTCCGAGAGTCGTCGATCTACTGACGGAAAAAGCGCCATTCCTTGCAGTCAACACTCAAGTTAATGCAGCTAACATAGGTTTCCATGCTATTTCTAAGTATACACATGCTGATTATGTATGCATACACGAGGGAGAAATAAGATTGGATAGACGGAGCCGAAAAGGTAATCTGAATGATTTGATCTTGGATTTAGCAAATATGATGGGATTGCCTTCAATAATGATCACACGAGGAAGTAATGGAAGTCTTTTTTATCGAAAAGAAGATGGTTTCATCGCCTGCCCTGCCTTTGCGATAAATGTGGTTGATCGGTTGGGAGCAGGGGATGCGGTATTGGCCTTAACATCGGTCTTGGCTGCGAATGGGGTACCGGCTGACGTGTTAAGTTTTGTTGGAAATCTTGCGGGGGCGGACGCTGTGTCGATTGTTGGGAACAAGAAAGCAATTGACCGGGTGAATTTATTGAAGAGCATTACAAGCCTCATGAAATAAGATGAGTTTGGCATAAATTCTATCCGTGTTTATCTGTGCGGGTCTGCCTGCCCTGTTAAATCCTGTAGGACTATTTAACCGGGGTGGCCTAATAATTCGAAGTTACGCGACAGTGATAAATGAAAGAAAAAATGGCAGTAATCGGCAGCAACTCCTTTTCAGGATCCCATTTTGTGGATCATGTTCTGGGCGAGGGCCTGGAAACCATTGGCTTCAGCCGGTCTCAGGAGCCGCATCCGGTGTTTTTGCCCTTCCGACAGCGCAAAGCAGCGCCTTACCGCTTTTACCAGTTGGACCTCAATCATGATCTACCGGAAATCATGGACAAGATTAACGCTTTTCGGCCCGATTACGTGGTCAATTTTGCCGCCCAATCCATGGTGGCGGAGAGCTGGCAGCATCCTGAACACTGGTTTCAGACGAACACCGTGGCTACCATAAAATTCCATGATCAGTTGCGTCGTGCCGACTATTTGAAGAAATATGTCCATATCTCCACACCTGAAGTTTACGGCACATGTGAAGGACTTGTTAAGGAAAATACCCGCTATTGTCCGAGCACTCCCTATGCCGTGTCTCGAGCTGCAGCGGATATGAGCCTTATGAGCTTTTACAAGGCCTACGATTTTCCTGTGGCCTTTACTCGTGCGGCCAACGTGTATGGCCCTGGGCAGCAGCTTCACCGAATCATCCCCCGGACAATCCTTTTCTTCCTGATCGGAAGGAAACTTCAGCTTCACGGCGGTGGCCATTCGGTCCGATCCTTTATTCATATCCGTGATGTGGCGGACGGCACTCTTCGTGTTGCAAGAAAAGCGCCCTCAAGTGGGATCTACCACTTCTCAACTTCCAGAAATATATCAATCCGTGCCCTGGTTGAGTTAATTGCCGAACAAATGAACGTAGATTTTGATGAAAGTGTGGATATCGTCGGAGAGCGCCTAGGGAAGGATTCGGCCTACCTGCTCGACAGTACCAAAGCCAAGGAAACATTAGGGTGGAAAGATCAAATCAGCCTGGAGCAGGGAATCGAGGAAACCATCGCATGGGTCAAAGACAATCTGGATGTGTTGAGGGAGCAACCCTTTGATTACATCCACAAACCGTAGCCATGGACACACGAAGAGGTTTTTTGCCACAGACACACACGGACGAATAGGGGAATCAGGAGTTTGGATATTGAAGAACTTACTTAACAAATAAGAGGAGCTGTATTTGAGGTAAATCGCGTTCTTGGAGCAGGCTTTTTGGAGAAAGTATATGAACGTGCTATGCTGTTGGAACTTATAAATAGGGGTTTAAAAGCCGAGAGCCAAGTGCCAATAAATGTCAAATACAAAGACCAAAATGTTGGTGAGTACTTTGCAGATATTGTTGTTGAGGATCAGGTAATTCTCGAACTTAAGAGTGTTGATTCGCTACAGAAGATACATGAAGCGCAAATATTGAATTATTTGAAAGCAACTGGCTATAAGATCGGATTTTTGGTCAATTTTACATATCCGAAGGCTGAAATCAAAAGATTCGTCTTTTAGCCACTGACCCACACCGACTGACAGGGACTGGCCATTACGAGAGTGGGGCAATGCGATATACTGTCTCTGTGTGTCTGGGGCTAAATGAAAAAATGAAAAGGAGGCTAGGT
>CAZTAS010000374.1:0-4305 GCA_964611635.1 uncultured Thermodesulfobacteriota bacterium | reverse complement strand
CTCTATTGGTGAGCCTTTGAAGAGCTTGAGAAATAGCTTAACCGGACACTACTGTTAGAAGATGTGTCTTTCCGGCACATTCCCATAATTCTTAGAGATTGACTCTTCTCTTTCAAAATCTTACTTGCCAAACGAATAGGGATATGGTAGAAAATAATTTCAATTTTTCGTCCGTTTTAAGGAATATTTCCCTAAGATTATCGCGCGGAAAAAGTAAAGCGTGGATATTTCATAATACTTATAATAAGTCTGTTGTGAAAACTTTCGCCAATTCTATGTTTATCAGCACGCACGCCTCTGGACCGGCGGCCGGGTTTTCCCATTATCGGGAATTACCGCCGGGCAGAAGGGGGCGGAGGAAAAACCCATTCAAGGAGGTAATTGCATGTCCAGTGTTACCATGAAGCAGCTTCTGGAAGCGGGTGTCCATTTCGGACATCAGACACGTCGTTGGAATCCAAAGATGAGGCCATATATCTTTGGGGCACGTAATGGAATCCATATCATAGATTTACAGCAGACCGTTAAGATGTTCAGGAAAGCTTACCAGTTTTTACGCGAAACAGTGGCCAATGGTGATGGTGTGCTTTTCGTGGGGACCAAAAAGCAGGCCCAAAATGTCATTCAGCAGGAGGGCACACGCTGCGGGATGTTTTACGTCAATAACCGATGGCTGGGTGGCATGCTGACCAATTTTCATACCATTAAAAAAAGCATAAGCCGCATGAAAGAACTTGAAGCCACGCTTCGCAAAGAGGAGACATTCCAGTCATACACCAAGAAAGAGATACTGGGGTTCCAGCGGGAACTTGGAAAACTGGAAAAATCGATGATCGGTATAAAGGATATGGATAGATTGCCGGGAGCTGTATATTTAGTCGATCCACGAAAGGAGCGCATTGCTCTCAATGAGGCCAAAAAACTAAAGATCCCTATTGTGGCCATTGTTGATACCAACTGCGATCCAGATGGTATAGAATACCTCATCCCTGGAAATGACGATGCCATCCGGGCAATTAGCCTGTTTACTGCACGGGTGGCGGATGCCTGCTCGGAAGGACTTGAGTTGCGCCGGGAGAGGTTGCGCAGCGAGGCGGAAGAGGTAGATCTCGTGGAGGAATCACGCCTGATCTCCGCCCGAGAGGGGGCTAGAATCTATGTCAGCCCGGAGCCCAGGCAACCGGGCTTACCATCAGAAGCTAAAGAGCCACCAACAAAAGATAATAAAGATCAAGAATAAAATCAGTAAGATACCGGCCTCTTATAGCTTGGACATAGCGTTAAAAACTATTATCCCATCGGCATTTATCGTCAGATTCTTAAGGAGGAAACAATCTGTGGAAATATCAGCGAAGATGGTAAAAGAACTGCGCCTGAAGACTGGTATAGGAATTATGGATTGCAAGCGGGCTTTGCAAGAGACCAACGGTGATTTTGATAAGGCAATTGGGCTGCTTCGACAAAGGGGCATATCCGCCTCTCGGAAGCGATCTTCGAAGGGTGCCTCCGATGGCCAAATAGCTGCATATGTCCATGGAGACGGCAAAATCGGTGTGTTGGTGGAGGTCAATTGTGAGACGGATTTCGTGGCGAGGACCGACAGCTTTCGAACCTTTGTCCGGGAGATCGCCATGCAGATCGCCGCGTCCAATCCCCTTTACATAAAAAAGGAGGATATCCCAGAGGAGGTTACCGAGCGTGAACGCTCGATTTCCCGCGCACAATCCCTGGAGCAGGGAAAGCCCGAGAAAGTGATAGACCGCATCGTAGAGGGAAAATTGAAGAAGTTCTTCCAGGACGTTTGCTTGATGGAGCAGATCTATATCCGGGATGAAAAGAAAACCATCCAGGACCTGCTCAATGAACTCATCGCCTCTTTGGGCGAAAATATTTATATTTATCGCTTCTGCCGATACCAGTTGGGGGAGGATTTGAGAGGATAACGAAGAGTTTTATGGGGACGACCGGGATCGCATTAAGCTTGATCTGATAGGGGTGAAGAGGTAGTATCCATATCGAGAGGCCTTGGGGAAATAAATTTAAATTAAATGCCATGAAAGAGATGCCGACAAAGTATCGACGGGTTTTGCTCAAACTAAGCGGAGAGATTCTCATGGGCAAACAGCCCTTTGGAATCTCTTCCCAGGTAATGGATTTCCTGTCGACGGAGCTGGAGGAGACAAGGAATCTGGGAGTGGAGGTGGCCATCGTGGTGGGGGGCGGCAACTTCTTTCGAGGTGCCTCAGAAAGTGCTATTGGCATTGGTCGGGCAGCGGCTGATAATATGGGCATGCTGGCCACCGTTATGAATGCACTTGCCCTTCAAGGATACCTTAATCAAAGAGGGATATCCACCTGTGTTCAAACTGCCATACCTTTGCAAGGGGTTGCAGAAACATTCGACAGGCTCCACGCGATCCAGCACCTTGAGAAAGGCCGAATAGTTATTTTCGCGGCAGGTACGGGGCATCCATTTTTTACCACAGACACCGCGGCATCACTCAGGGCCCTGGAGATAGGGGCGCAGGTCATCCTTAAAGGCACACGAGTAGATGGGGTTTATGACACAGACCCTGAGAAGGATCCGAACGCTCGAAAATTTTCCACCCTTTCCTGTTGGGAAGCTTTGGAGCGCAGGCTCAGGTTCATGGATGCCACGGCCATCAGCTTGTGTATGGAACATGGCTTGCCTATCGTGGTGTTCAATCTAAAGCGAAAGGGAAACCTCCGTCGGATCGTCATAGGCGAATCCGTCGGGACCATTGTGGAGGTTTGAAACCATGATTCGAGAAGTTCTGGATACATGCAGATCGGAGATGGAAATGGCCATCGAATCCCTGAAGCGGGAAATGGGAAGGGTCCGGACAGGCCGTGCCTCGCCCCACCTGCTGGATGGGATAAAGGTCAATTACTACGGGACCCCGACCCCGCTCAACCAACTGGCCACCATCAGCATTCCAGAAAGCCGATTGATAGCTATCCAACCCTGGGATATTAACTCTATCGGTGAGATTGAGAAAGCCATCCAGAAGTCAGATCTCGGATTGAATCCCAGCAACGATGGCAAACTCATTCGCATTACCATCCCCACGCTTACAGAAGAGCGTCGCAAAGAGCTGGTCAAAGTGGTGCGCAAATTGTCGGAAGAGGGGAAGATTCACATCCGTAATTCCCGCAGGGAAGCCAACGAGATGCTCAAGTCTCTCAAGAAAGACAAGGAAATTTCTGAGGACGATATGTTCCGCGCTCAGGATGAAGTCCAAAAAATAACTGATGAGTTCATCGAGAAAGCTGACGATCTTCTCGAAGCAAAAGAAAAAGAGATTATTCAATTTTAAAACGTGGAAAGACTTTTTTCGATAAGGCATAATGGTCATAAAAAGTTTTTGGCCATCCTCCTGGCATTGCTCATGTGGTCTTCTGACACAAATGCCCAGACGCCGGTTTCCCCACCCGTTTCAATTGAGCTTGTCCCAATGGGAGATGTGGATTCATCGCTCATTAGGTGGATGGCGAGGAATCTCACGCGTGTCTATGGAATTCGTGTAGTGGTGGGTCAGCCCGCGCTTTTGCCCAAAGAAGTATACAACTCCCGGCGTAAGCAATACGACGCTGATCGATTGGCATCTCTCCTGGTGAAGAGACTTAAAGGCATGGTCTGGCGTGTACTAGGTGCGGTCAATCAAGATTTGTACGCAGAGCACTTGGATTTTGTTTTTGGTTCCGCGAATCCCGCCCTGGGCGTTGCTATCGTATCTCTGACACGCCTGGACGACATTTACTATGGATTGCCCCCCAATCAGGTCCGCTTTCGATCGAGGGCAATCAAAGAGTCAGTGAGATTTTTAGGGCTTTCCATGGGAATGAAGCCATTGGATGACCCGCAATGCATAATGTCCCCATCGCGCAGGATAGAGGATATCGACCGCAAAATTCCACGTTTTTGCCCACCCTCCCGGGAACATCTCCAGAGAGCATTGAAGGCGTTGAGGCGCATGCAGATGCAATAAATGAACCTTTAGGGCGGTTTCATTGGCGAAATACATCAGCAGAACCAAAGTTTTTATAATAAGCATTGACATTTAGCAATAATGGTGTATATTAAAAAGTATGAAAAAAAATATCAATTATTAAAAAATTTTCTTGACATAGGCATATTTTTCTGATAAATTGATTTTTTACCGATAATGATTGATCTTTGAAAACTGAATAGCAGATAAACCGTATTTCGCGGGCCTTAACCAGATCAAAATTTTAGCTTGACAGCTTAAATGGAGAGTTTGATCCTGGCTCAGAACAAACGCT
>CAZTAS010000373.1:241-4328 GCA_964611635.1 uncultured Thermodesulfobacteriota bacterium | reverse complement strand
ATTATGCGTTAAAGTGCAATATAAAAATTATTTAAATGTCGTTGTAGTGTTATGCAGTGATAGGGTTAGGAATTCTTTGTGTATTCCCGATAGCTCGTTGGGAGATTGATATATGACAATATTAAATATAATTCAAGCCAGCCCACGTATGAGGAAAACATATGATCGATTGGCTTTTATCAGCTCTCCACTTTAAGAAGCTCTATCAACGATTTCAACTCATTGTGCTCGTCGGCTTTTTCAATCCAGGCGACGATCTGTTCCGCGCTGCTCCGGGGAATGCGTATTGTCGAAAGGCGATAGAACTTATTTTTAATTTCGTCTTCGGAGATAGGGTTCTGTGGGGTGCCTTTGGCCCACCCATTGTATTTTCTTAATTTACGGCCATCGGTGGTGGTCACCGTCACGATGGATTCATACTGATCCGGATAGGTCCGATCCAGCGCCTCGTCACCGATTATCCGCATATTCTCAGAAAGCCTTCTTATTTCCGGCTCATCCCGGCGATCCTTGAGTATGTCGTCAATAACGACCTGTCCAGTCACGGCCGCGACAGCGTACACGTACTGGGAGCAATGGGATTTCAATTCATTGTTGTCGATCATGTGCGCGCCGGCTTTGGGATATTGCAAATCGATCTTGGCAATGTCCCTGGAAGTCAGGCTATGCTCTCTCATTAGATCCAGAAGCGCATCCAAGCCCGGGTGGGTAAACGAGCAAGAGGAATAGAGCTTGATGGCGAGTTCCTGGATCGCCCAACCCTCTCGGAAAAGCTCATTGGGCTTTTGCCCTCCCTTCGAAAAGGCTGAAAAGAAGTCATATTTTCCTTCAAAGATCATGGGTGGTCCCCCGAAACCCAGTTTTGCCAAAAGAGCAGCGGTTGCACCGTTTCTCGCAGCGATTCCAGGATTGAAAGGACGGGAGTTTTCCGTGTGATCACTGGCCCAGGCCAGGAGCCCGGATGCCTGGTTACCTGCTAACCCGAGGGCATTAAGCCACTCCGAATGAGTGAGGCAGAGCAGGTTCCCTGCAGCCGCAGCCGCCCCGAAAACACATGCCACCGACGTGGGATGAAATCCTCTTGCGTACATATCCCTCGGGTTTACAGCGCAGCTGACCCGGCATGACACCTCTATGCCCAGAGTCATGGAGGCCAGCAGCTTTTTCCCGTCCGCGTCCTTCCATTCTGCAAAGGCCAGCGCCACCGGTACACAGGCCGCTGCAGGATGCAGGACGGCAGCCACATGGTGGGGTTCGATGTCGCAATAATATCCCAAAGTGCCATTGACTAGGGAGGCAGTGACGCAAGAGGTTTTAAAATTGCTTCCAATGATTGATGACTGTGGATTTCCTCCCAGCGTGCGTGTCAGTTCGATGATTAGCCGGCTCCCTGAGTAATGGGGGGAGGATGCCGTCAGGGCGGCGCCCAGTGTATCTAACAATATCAGTTTAGATCGTTTTACAACTTCCATGGGCATCTTCTCGAAAGTGAAATCCCCGATATATCCGGCAAATTTATCTGTCAACCCTGTGAGCTTCACTGCCATATGAGACTCTCCTTAAGATAAATTTCTGACCGGCTGGCTTACTTTTGCACGGCCGGTTCGTTTTATTGGTGGCCAATTCCAGAATAATAACTTTAGGATTAATTACTAATTATTTGATATCATAATAATTCGCTTTATTAACCAATGACATCAATAGTACAATTTCAATTTATTATATAAAAATTTTCAAACAGATGCCTTACATTTTTTCACTGGCAATCATACTATATCATCGATGAACTACCCTGCAGCAAGCCGCAGGGTATCAGAAATCAAACATCTAGAGATGGCGGAGGTCTGTTTTAAATTGACCTTGACGTTGAACATATTTCCCCACTGTATCCCAATTGGCTCTATCGCCAACGGCGGCCTCATATTAGCCGTGTGCCCAAAATTCGCCATTAAAACTTGTATTAAAAATCCGGTGTTTCCGGATGGATAATATTAAATTCTAACGACTTTCCCATTCTTGGGATAGGAGGGTACATGCATGGCAAATGTCAAAATCATCACGGAAAAATGCACACACTGCGGCCTATGCACTGAGGTATGCATTAGGGGAGTTCTTAAAACCACCAGGGCGGCTATAGAAGCGGCCAATCCGGCGCGCTGCAACCGTTGTGGCCACTGCGTGGCAGTATGCCCCGAGGATGTGATAACCTTGGTTGGCATGGATCCTTCGGGATTTGAGCGCTTGCCGGACGTAGGCCTTAAGCCCGACCCGGACTGGGTTCTACGTTTTCTTAGATCACGCAGGTCCGTGCGCCACTTTCAGAACAAACCAGTACCTCGTCCTATCCTTGAACGGATTCTTGATGCTGGCAGATACGCCCCATCAGGGGGGAACCGGCAACCTTGGCACGTTGTTGTGGTACAGGGCAAGAAATTTCTTGATCAGGTAATAAGCCTGACTGTACAACGGTTGCGAGCAAGAATCAATGGAGCCCTTCAGGAGGTCCGAGAAGCCGAGGCTCGGGGAGAAGAACCTTCACCTTCGGCAAAAATCTACGCAAACTACCTTCCCACCGTGGAACGCATCGAGACCGCTTGGAAGCAGGGCAAGGACGGCTTATTTTATGGCGCCCCTGCGGTGGTGGCCATTCACACTCCGGATCTTGGACAAACCATGCGGGAGGATGCCTCCTATGCAGCCATGTATATGATTCTTATGGCAGAGAGCCTGGGGCTGGGTACGCTTCTGAACGGCTGGTTCCAAGATACGGCTCGCACCGTACCGGAACTTCGGGACTTGCTCCAGATCCCTTCGGGCAATGAGGTCCATGTGGGCTTTGCGCTGGGCTACCCCCGTATCCGTTTCTTGCGACTGGTCGATAGGAACCCCTTGCGGGTAACTTGGATGTGATCTATAGTAAAAACAGTACCGGGCCATCTCCCGGCGTTTCTTCAAAGGTATAAGTTGAGCATTCAAATCATGAAGGTTTTTTTAGTACAAGTATAAAAAACCTTGGTATATAGGCAAATACATGGTGAGAGAACGAGGAGAGCGTAAGAATAAATCCAAAGAGAAATAAACTAATTGTCAGTCAAATTTAGAAAATAACTTTCTTCTCCGATAGCACCGGAATGGCAGTTATTTTTGTATCACGATAGGAGTAGAATTATATCTACTTAACCATCAAGTCCACTTATATTTATACACCTATAGAATAAGTTAATATCAATTCAATTACACTAGCGCTCGTGAGGGTTAAGCTACACTCTTAATAGGAGCCGGCAAAAGAAAACAATTACAATCAGCCTATTATCTCCAATCCTAATGAAAAAATCTCCAAAGGCGTGCTTTGTTATTGTTATTAGCGCTCTCTCTTCTTTATCGAGAGGTCACAATGATTAAAATGGCTTTAGCAAACCCCCTTTCCCCGAAATGGGAGAACATAGTTATTTATTTGTGGAAACTCGCAGAGAAATGCTTAAACTTTAATCCCTACAAAATGAGTTAACTCGGAAAAAAATAAAATTTTACACTCCGGCTGAACCTAACAATAGAGGCACAGAATCAGGATTCGGGACTTTCCACTTAAAATGGCGTTTTATCAGGATTCAGCTGGTAAAAACCCTTTTTCCCCTCAACAAGCATAATAAGGTCACGGCATTTAATCGGCTGTCTATTTGCCGTTTTGGAGCCGACCTTGAATCCCTGAAGCGCTGTTCTGAGACTTTCTTTCTTGAAGGAACCGCCTGCGGACTTCATCGCACGATCGATTATTTCGCTGCTCTTAAACTCCGGTTTCTTGTGGGAAACTGAAATAATTGACCTGAACAGAATGTCAGCAATATTCATTTGGGCGGGAGCAACACGCTTTGGCTTTTTAGGAGCGGGTTTTACAGCCACTTCTCTTAAGGCTTCCTTGGATTGAACTCGGGGGGCTCTCTTCAACCTACCTTCTTGAAGGTCGTTAAACCGCTTCATTTCTAAGGATATTTCCCCCCAAATGTCATTGAACCGAGTCACCTGAGCGGATATTCCTTCCAGCGATTCCGCGATCTTATCCGCTATATTAAGAACAACCCATACTTTT
>CAZTAS010000373.1:0-231 GCA_964611635.1 uncultured Thermodesulfobacteriota bacterium | reverse complement strand
TTTCTAAAATATACTTATATTAAATCTGAAAGCAAATGTCAAATAATTTTTATTGTAATTCCTTATTTATTTCATTCTCAGCCACTGTACCTCCTGCAAAATCTCACTGGAGTTACGGAGGAATTGTTGATTTTGCTTCGCTCCTGGAGGAGGCCCATTCTTAAAAACTGGTATATGTCTTTTTCAGGATTAATGCAGGTCAACCCCGGTCTTGCCGAAGTCCTGATATAC
>CAZTAS010000372.1:0-4371 GCA_964611635.1 uncultured Thermodesulfobacteriota bacterium | reverse complement strand
AGGAGGAGATCCTAAACCGCCAGCTTATTCTTTTTTCAAAGAGCTAAAGTGTTACCAATTATTTATATTTTTTGCGAGGATGAATCCTTATCGCGGTTTTTATACTGGGCATTTCCATTTTCGTTTTTAGACAAAAGATGATGTTATAGCTGATGTCAATGATTTGAACGAAGATTACATCATGGGCAAGCAAGCTGTCCAATTGACAATAATTTTAGCAGATTGAAAGTATTTTTGTGTGCAAATTCAACTCCAAGACATCACTATGCCATTATGATCCGCTAAGTAAATCCAAGTGCAAACTATTTAAGGCACTTTATAAGAAAAACCTATCATCATAAGGGAAGAAGTAATAAGGAAATAAGTAACCATAACTTTGACGACCTCTTTTTAATTTTTATTTTGATCATTCGATCTCAGCATTGGCAGGTTATTTCAGAAAGGTTTTTTTATGAAGAACATGCATAAAAGTGGTATCGCCTCAATTTTGCCGAGACAGCTGCATGAGCTAGAAGACCTCAAAACCGACTTGCCAAGAATTGCTAAAGATACCAAACTTACTAAATTAATTGAGGCTGCTGCTCGTGAGGTCCCTACTAAACACAACCTTTATCTTCACGATGCCCGCAATATTTCATTTATGGAGCCAGAAAGCGTGCATTTGGTTGTCACTTCTCCGCCATACTGGACTTTAAAAAAATACCCTCAATCAGAGGGACAGCTGGGTTTGATTGGTGATTACGAGGAATTCTTGGCTGAGTTAGATAAGGTTTGGCAACATTGCTTTAGAGTTCTCGTACTAGGGGGACGCTTGGTTTGCGTTGTGGGAGATGTTTGTCTATCCCGACGAAAGAATGTCGGACGGCATACTGTAGTACCCCTCCATTCTTCTATTCAAGAGCATTGTCGTAAAATAGGATATGATAACCTCGCACCTATTATTTGGTACAAGATTGCCAATGCAAATTATGAAGTAATGAGTGGCTCCAGATTCTTAGGAAAACCTTATGAGCCTAATGCCATAATCAAGAACGATATTGAATTCATCTTATTGGAAAGGAAACCGGGGGGTTACCGTAAACCTTCGATAGAGTCCCGAATTTTGAGCCTCATTTCTTCCGAGAACCATCGGAATTGGTTCCGGCAGATTTGGACTGACCTTACGGGTACCTCTACGAGGCATCATCCAGCACCCTTCCCTCTGAAGCTTGCGGAAAGACTCATACGAATGTATAGCTTTGTGGGTGATACAGTCCTAGACCCTTTCATGGGGATGGGGACAACAAATTTAGCCGCTTCGAGATGGGGTCGTAATAGCATTGGAATTGAGGTGGACTCTCAATACTTTGACAGTGCGTATCAGCGATTAGTTGATGAGACTTCGGATCTTTTTACCAAGAGGGAAATAAGAGTGGTGAGAGAAAAAAATGAAAGGACACCCTAATAATGCCTGATATTTATAGTAGCCACCATGATTACATGAACTTGGTAAAGGAGGGTGCAGATATCCGACAAAAGACCATCGAGAACGCACTACGAGATGCTTTTTCACAATTCATTGAGACTCGTGAAGTTGAAGTAGTTGTGTTTTTTAGCATGAGCGCAATAGACCTCGCGAAGTCCATTTTAGCCCAACCACTTATATTGAAACCGCTCCTCGCATGTTGCAACGTTGCAGCGCGAGCCATTGAACGCGACTTGAACATCAAGAACCTAAACACTTATTCGCCAAGCCTTAATGAAGGTCATGCGAAGATAATCGCAGGATATATTAAACCCTTTCTACCTCCCTACGTGGAACTTTCCGCTTTAGGCCGGATTGACAGGATTTATTACATTGATAAGGAAATTCGAAAGTCTAAGGGTAGATGGGAGCAATTAATCCTTACAGCATTAAACAGGCACGGAAAGACAATCTTTTGCAAAAGAATATTCGAGGTGGCTGGTGAAAAGTTTGAACTTGATGCTGCAAGTCCTTTAAAAGGCAATATCCAAATTGGGATAGATGTAAAGAGAATTGAAGCACGCAGAGATATTCACAAGCGATGTGACGAGATAGTAAATAAGGCCAGTAAATTAAAATCAGCTTATTCAAAGGCTAAGTTTGGTGCAATTTTATATTATCCGTTCATTGAAGAACATATTAATATTGAGAATCGATTGCGTTCTTCAGACATAAATGGAATAGTTTTTGCTTCCGAATCCAAAGACTTAATAGAAAATGCTGTAAGATTGCTATTATCGACATTAGAATGAGTATTTACTAAGGAGAGCACAAAATAGATTGCATAGCTCATATCTCAGCCACCACGATGAAACTATAAAAAATTCAGTAATGAGCTGAAGAAGAAATGAAAACTATTAAATGCTATCCCTAATAACAGTTGATAGATAACGGGATCGTGCGGCCAGAAACGTTCCGTTAGCATGAATTGCTGAGCGGCTTGTTGTATAAGAATATGAAGCGGTTACCAGAGAATGAAACCAGCACGGTGAGTGTCGTAGATGTGCATCAAAATGTTCATCTGGCCGTTCGCGAAGCTATGGAATTGGCTGAATGGAAAAATTTTATCTCGAAGGGTTCTGACGTCTCAATCAAACCCAATCTTGGTTGGGACATGTTTCTGCCGGGTGCGGTAACTTCACCCTGGGTGGTAGAGGCAGTCATCCAGACCATTTTAAACCATGTTAACAAAATTTATTTGGTAGAATCCGATCAAATACTGGTAGACGTGGAGAAGGGGTTTCGGCAGACCAGGATAAATAAAATTTGCGAAAAATACGGCGTGCAGTGGATTAACATGTCCAGGAACTGTTTTGAAGTGGTCAAGCCCGCACAGGCCCAACTCCTTAAAAAGGTCCCGGTACCGGAAATTCTGCTGCGCACTGAATTGATCACCATACCGGTTTTGAAAACCCACAACAAAACAATTATCTCCGGTTCGCTGAAGAACCAGTGGGGCTGCCTGCCCAAATTAAGACACAATTACCATCTGGTGCTTACACAGGTATTGGCCGACATAAACTTAGCTGTCAGGCCAAGGTTTGCCGTAACAGATGGGACAATAGGTTTGGAAGGCAACGGCCCAAAGTCCGGTCGGCCTCGGATAGCGGACCTGATCATGGCTTCGGGGGACTTGGTAGCCCTTGACGCTATCCATGCTAAAATTATTGGTTTTAACCCGATAGAAATACCCCACCTACAAAGCTGTGCAAAAGCAGGGTTGGGTATTTGTGATTTAGATAAGATCGTAGTGGCAGGCAAGGACATAGGTGGTTTAAATCTGAATTTCCAGCCAGCCAGACATAACATAGTGTCCTGGCTGGAAATAGTGCTGCGGAAGTCATTTTTACGCTGGTTTGTCTTCCATACACCAGTGCTTAACCTGTGCTGCTGGGGGGCTTTGCTCTGGTATTACATCTGGTATTATCTTGGCAGAGGGGAAAAAATGCGAGATCAGATATTGTCCCACCCCTATTATGGCCTGTAGTGGAAAGAGTGATATAGAAGAATTGACCCAAAAAACCGAAGAAATAGCCATCATAGGGGCAGGAATAGCAGGGCTGACAACTGCCTACCGATTTGCCAAAATGGATTACAAAGTGACCCTACTGGAGAAGGAAAAAGTCCCGGGTGGCCTTGCCAGCTCATTTCTATTTGACGACCATTATATCGAGCGCTACTACCATTTCATATGCAAGAATGACTATGAGCTAATTGAACTGTGTGAGGAGCTGGGACTAACTAATGATTTGATCTGGAAAAACTCAAATATGATTTTTTTTTACGAGGGGGAGCACTATCCTTTCGGCTCGCCGTTAGACCTTCTCAGATTCAAGCCTGTAAGCATCTCTGGACGCATCAGATTCGGCCTCAACGTCATCTATGCTCGGAACCTCAAGTATTGGCAAAAGCTGGAAAATATATCAGCCAGGGATTGGTTGGTCAAACACTTGGGCTGGAGGACCTATGAAGTGATTTGGTATCCCTTGCTGCGGATCAAGTTCGGAGATTATTACGACCAAATCTCAGCAGCCTGGATCTGGCACCGCATACATCGTGTAGCTACTTCACGCAAGAAATTTTTACAAAAAGAGATGCTGGGTTATTTAAGAGGCGGGACCAAAAAGCTTATAGACACGCTAATCGAAAAAGTAGTTTTTTTTGGTGGAAAGATATTGTATTCCAGCCCGATAGAAAGGCTGCTCAGAAAGGATAACCGCCTTGTATTGAAAACACCGAAGCAGGAATTTAATTTTGATGTTGTTGTCTCTACCATTCCACTTCCGGCTCTGACCAAAATTATGGATAATGCTTATCCCTACAACGTCATTTAATAGATAATACACCTTTTTCCCATTTCCTTTTTC
>CAZTAS010000371.1:0-4376 GCA_964611635.1 uncultured Thermodesulfobacteriota bacterium | reverse complement strand
GTGTTTGCAACTACTTGATTTTATTGTAAAGTAAACCGGACATTACTGAATTGAGGACGTTTTTAATGAATTTAAAGCAAAAGTAGTATATGATGGTATGCCAGTTCAAGATGCAGTTAAATTTGTTGAGTATATTTTAAAGACTACAATTGAATTAGCTTATTTCGAAATAGGTCCAAAATCTTGTTCTGAACCTATTAGCATCGCTGTTATAGATTCAAAGCGGAATTTTAAATGGATAAGGGAGAATATATTACATCTTTGATATTGAAGGAAGCTAAAATGATTACTAATGTAATGACAATTTATGATGAAAACATAAAGAATAGATTTGTTGATGCCAATAGAGAAGATTTTTTTACAATGGATTTCTCTTTATATGCTGAAGGTTTTTATCAAGAAGAAAATTTAATACATGCTAAAGTTGAAGAAGAAAAAGACTATATTGTTGGGGCTCATATTAGAGAAGCCAAGGATGTAATAAAAAAGCTTTTAAATAAAAACAAGCAACAATAATGGAAGATTGGCACAGAGTTGCAAAGTTATTCAGACAAATAGGAATAAGTGTATAATAGTATTGGTTGCCTGTTTTATACTTATTTTTGGGAATTATCCAGAAGAATATGTAAAGTGGGCTTTCGGGATAGTTGGAGTCATCATAGGATATCGGCTTAAGTAGTGATAGGCAATAATTTTTTCTTTCCTTTTTAAGGTCTTAAATTCATCCCTTGGGATCTATAATTAAAAATCCTTCATAATATATGCCTTAATCAGAATAATTGAAGAAGCCACGCAAATAATACAAAACATATCATAACAAGACCTTTTTTATCTCATTGGCATCCGGGTAAATTTATGCTCTAATTGTCGCTTATCCAACACGTCCCTACCTATGACCCGCCACGTAATGTGACGGGCCCACTTTCCGCAGCATGGGCATCTCGATGCGGCAGCTCGGCCGGGCCTGGGAGCAGCGCGGGTGAAAATGGCAGCCGGACGGAGGCGAGATGGGGCTGGGCACGTCTCCTTCAATGATGGCATCAGAAAGGGGCACATCGGGGTCTGGAACGGGAGCCGCGGAGAGCAGTGAGCGGGTATACGGGTGCTGGGGCTTCCTGTAAAGCTCCCCACCGGGCGCGACTTCCAGCAGTTTCCCAGGTACATCACCCCGATGCGAGTGCTGATGAACTGCACCACGCTGAGATCATGAGAGATTAACAGGTAGGTCAGCTGAAATTGCTCCTGGAGATCGATCATGAGGTTGATGACCTGCGCCTGAATGGAGAGATCCAGGGCCGAGACAGGCTCATCGCAAACAAGGAATGTAGGGCGCAAAGCCATGGCCCGGGCAATGCCCACACGCTGGCGCTGGCCTCCGGAAAACTCGTGAGGAAAGCGGTCTATCATCTCCGGCCTCAGGCCCACTACCTCCATTAATTCCTGGACGCGGGCCAGGCGGTCTGCTTTATTCCTCCACCCATGAACGATGAGGAGCTCCTCGATTATCTGCCTGATCCGTTTTCTGGGATTCAGGCTTGAGTATGGGTCCTGGAAGAGCATCTGCATTTGCCCACGGAAAGGCTTCATGGCCCGGTGTCCAAGCCCGGAGATGCGTTGGCCGCGGAAATGTACCTCCCCCTCAGTGGGTGGCTCCAGGTTCTGAAGCCGGTTGAGCAGCCTCAGAATCTGGGCCTGTATGGTGACATCCAGGGCTGTAGTGGGCTCATCGGCGATCATGATCTCGGGATTGCAGGCCATGGCAATGGCGATCATGACGCGCTGGCGCATTCCGCAGCTTAGCTGATGGGGATAGTCATGGACTCTGCTCTCAGGAGAAGGTATTCCCACCATGTGGAGCATCTCCACCACACGCTCCCAGGCTTGCCGGCGCTTCATCTTCTGATGCAGCATGCGAGTCTCGGCCACCTGGTCTCCTATGGTGTAAACAGGATTGAGCGAGGTCATCGGCTCCTGGAAGATCATTGAGATCCGATTCCCGCGGATATTTTACATCTCACTTTCCGTAAGCTCCACCAGGTTGCGTCCCCGAAACAACACGCGCCCACTTACAATACGACCGGCCTGCACGACAGGAAAGTCGGCATTGATGATGCTCTCCACCGCCAGGCGTCCCACGACCGGCCACGCAAAAACCGTCTCCGTGACCACCGAACCACCCATCAGGAAGCCAAACTGAGCTGCCACCAGCGTGATGATTGGGATCAGCGCACTGCGCAAGGCGTGCTTGATAAGCACGCGGTGCCTGGGGAGTCCCTTTGACCTGGCGGTCCGGATGTAATCCATTTTCAGCACATCCAACATCCCTGAGCGGGTCATTCGCATGATGACTGGGGAGATATAGTAGCCTAGGCAGACGGCGGGAAGAATCAGGTGCCAGATGGTGCCGCTACCCGAGATGGGAAGCCCTCCCAGTTGAACACCGAATATGATGCCCAGCATGATGCCGAACCAGAACAGGGGCATAGCCTGACCCAGGAGCGCTGTCACGGTAGCCAGATTATCTATGATGGAGTTCCTCCGGATGGCCGCCAGAATTCCCAGCGGTATGGAAAGGCTAAGGCAGAGCAGCAGAGCGGTGGAGGCCAGCAGAAGCGTGTACGGCAGCCGCTCGGCGATAAGATCAATGGTGTACTCTTTGGAGTAAAAGGATTTCCCGAAGTCACCGTGAATGGCCTTCTACAGCCACCTGCCGTACTGGATAACGATCGGAGCGTCCAGATGATACGCCTTACGGATGGTCTCCACGTCTTGGAGTGTGGCTTCCGGCCCGGCCAACAAGACGGCCGATCGCTCGCGAGGAAGACCATGCTGAAGGTGATAAATGAGATAATCAGGGAGATGATTATCGCCTGCAAAGTGCGTTTGAAAATAAACCATTTCATTTTGTGGGAAAGAGAGCCGGGCAGGTCTCTGGGGCAAAGAGTGCACTTGGAAAGGTAAAATTCTTGGGGTGCCTCTGTTTTATCTTCCTCTGGCTTGAAGTGGCAGATGAAGCAATCGCTCTCGATTACGGTCAGGTGCTCACTCTGGACGATCTGGCCGTAACATGTTGTGCAGCGCAGCTTCTAGCCGCGGCGAAGCGGCTTGAGGTGATTGGAATGGCTGAAGTGTACGAACTTGAATATGCGATCGTCCTTCTACTCCTCTTTTTTATGGCATTGCAGAGAGCTTTTGTAGCTGATTTCGGAGTGGAAATTGTCCGGCATCTTTCCGGTAACAAAGTAAACGTGGAAAACCTGCCCATCGTTCCACTTGCCCCTGAGATGGTTCAGGAAACTGGTTTATTATAGTGGCATGCGACACATGTCACCATGTTGTGAGAGGATGCTTTCCACGAATCCTCATAGGGTCCACATAGAGCTTCATGCTATAGCAAAGGCTGCAAAATGCCGGTGTTTAATTGATCTTTTATGGGAAGGCTCCAAGGATTAAGAAGAGGAAAAAGAAGACACCCGCGAAGGTCCAGAAACCTTTACGATGTTTTTGATAGCCACTGCTGACGACCTGGCTTTAAGCACCGAGGAAATCACGCAAGGCCAATTCAAAAATAAGGATATAATTCACCCTTTCACAAAGTTCCCATTGCGATGACAGAGATATTACTTTTAACGAGAAGGGGAGCACCCGCGCGGATGTTTATCAGGAGAAAAGGAATTGCTCGGGATACACCATTATACAAAATTCTTTTTGTAGTGGGGCTGTACTTTCGCTTATCTCTTTTTCTTGATGGTATACATGAAGCAACAATAAATGGCAAATATCAAACAAACAATGGTAAAGCCCCAATAACCCTTAGGACCATTCCATAAAATCAACGCCCCGATTAGCTTACTGATTATGCCGAGCAACAGGCTTATTCCTCCCACGATTATGGAAGCATAAGAAATCCTTAACCAGATCATAGATCACCTCCCAGATAAAAACCGACCTTCTCCATTGATCGTCATGTATTATTAACAATTTAAGTTGGCGGTAAGCCAAAATACAGCATATCCCCTCAAATGACGGCGCAATATAACAAATTATTTATATACGTAAGATTGCTTTTCCGGTCAAGTCTTTTTTACATCTGAAGAAAGATATCCTTGGTGGAATGCAGAAATCGCATCTATTGGAAGGCGCCAGAGCATGAAGGGGCAGGAATTTTCACCCCCTCGGTTTGAACCCATAATGTTTGCCACTTAAATCAGGGAAATAGGATTTTTTTCGAAAACGATTTTTTTATTGATTTTAATAAATGTGAAAGTTCGTGAAGGGAAATGATTTACCTGATGAGAAGAAAATGTATTTGGTGGCCCTGTAATATCATAATCTACTTGACATGTCATTATTATAAAGTTACAATCCTCCTCGAA
>CAZTAS010000370.1:0-4397 GCA_964611635.1 uncultured Thermodesulfobacteriota bacterium | reverse complement strand
AAGGTTTATCTCCACTGAGGTTGACACTTCCAACGGCTCTTCGGTCTCAAAATAAGCCCCGCCGGCGCAGATGTTGCTGGTCCAGAGTTTCATGATTTTCGAACTATTCTCCGCTGCGGTTATGTAAACAGTGGCAGGGAGCCTTATGCTGAATCGTTCGATCCTACTCTTTTCATCCTGGACGCCAACGCTCGTTCCCTCATCCGAGTGAGTCATCCCACGCCCGCCTTTGGGTTCAATTTTTTATTTTATTGTTGAGAAAAAGATACACCCCGACTTCAACCGGAATCAATCGTCTAAAAGGTGGGGTTTTTTCGTATTTGGGGGATTATTTTCTATGAGGAGATAGTCTAAGAAGAGATTTTCGGTCTCATGCTTTTATAATACCTGGGCATGAGGCTAAAGGTTTTTGGCGGCCCACAGGATAGCCTGGAGGCGATTTGAAACGTTAATTTTTCGATAAATATTATAAAGGTGGGTTTTCACCGTATGGGTGCTGATGAAGAGGCTGGAAGCAATATCTTTATTGGAATAACCGGAAGCTATCTTGGTGAGAATTTCCCTCTCTCGCGCAGTGATCAGAATGCGGTCTTCTTTTGAATACAGCGATCTACGTTGTGCAGAAAGGAGTTTCGAGATGATCTTCCTGGAGAACCACAGCTCTCCCCGCAAAATTGCCTGGACACCCTTCGATATCTTCTCCATGGCATCGGTTTTATAAAAAACACCACTGATGCCTCTTTTTAAGGCCTCTTTCTCAATCCCTTGGTCGGTTCCCGCGTTAAAAAGAGCAATGAGGCACTGGGGGGGAAGGGATTGGGAGCTTCTGCCAAGTTCTCTCCATAAGAGCGAGGGATCCATATCCTGGCAATCCCACAATATCAACAACTGAGGGATCTTTGCTCGATGCTCATCAAGATGGATTTCACTGAGGATCTGCGCTTGCCTACATGCCGCTCCTATTTCCCTTTCCAAGGATTGTGCCATTAGGGCATTCTGTAATTTTGCCGGGCCAATGATCCACACCTGAAGCTGGTGAGTTAAATCGTGCGGTTTCATTTTTTTGGATCCTTCGACTGATCAGCATTGATGTCATGAAACTTTGACTTTGGAAAGAGAATGCACACGCTCATCCCCTGGGCGGGCCCCGTTGCTTTTGCCCTGTCGCGGGCTTCGCTACTCACACCTTCCAAGAGACTTCGCAAATGCCCCTCCCGCTCAAAAAGAATGCTTTTGTCAGTCATTCTTCAAGGAGCGTATAAGCGTATATTTTAATAAATACAATCTCTCTGCCGTCCGAAAATAACTAGGGTAAAGGATTGTATTTTTATAGAGAGAATAGTATATTTATGAAAAATAATACAATATAATACAATCTTTTTTCGGGCCGGAATCCTACTCGATTCATGGCCCTCTTTCATTTCAGCCTGTGCGCCTTATGGTGAGCACGACTCGGGGCTCAGGTGCAATATCGTCCAGTCACTGGCTGGCCCGCAGTCTCTGTAAGCCTCGTTCAGGTTAGTGACAAGCTGGTTCAGGCTCGAATACGTGTAGCCGTCCGGCAGCTCGCCTCCGCCCAGCGCCGTGTTGGCCGCCGCGAGGATCTCGTAGATCGTCTGGCCGTGCAGCGAGTCTCCCAGATTACAGTAGTACAGGGCTCCCAGGGGGCCTCCTGAGCGCTGAGTCACGCCAGCATCGCTGAAGTCCACGTTCAACTGGAGCGCGAGCACCTGGCCGCCGAAGACCCCCGACTCGGTGCCTGGTGGGGTTGTTGGATTTTCATGGCTTGAAGTGAGCGGGCCGGGTGTTTTTCGCGCGGGCAGATATTCCTCTACGGCGCTGGCCGAGGAGAATGACATGGAGTAAGGGCCCGTCAGGTCGCCCACAAGAATCCCGGCGGAATAAACCGATGCAAAATTATCCGCCAGGATGGTCCCGGGGTTTCCCCCATGTGGCCGCGATCCCCACCCTCCCTGGGTATAGGTGCAGAATTCGTCACCAGGCTGCACTTCGCCACAAGGCTGCACTGTGTATGTGAAGTACATGGCCCAGTTTCTGGGGGGGGTGGGGGGAAAAACGAGTGCCGTCTGCCCAGGCGCCTTCGCTCCCCTCCGGGGAAATCACGTCCGCATGGGCTGCGATGTAAAGCACGGTGCATGGATCCCATCCATTCAGTGCTATTGTTTCAGTGTACACACTGACCCCGGGATAATCCCACTCCATTTTGTAGGCGAAATGACCGAGGATGGGATTGCCCGGTTGGTTTTGAGGAATGCCCTCAAGAGAGTTGGCCACGTGCAGGTGCGTTTTTATCATGCGCCATCCGCTGGTGGTCCTGTACGTTATATAGAGAAGGTCGCCGTCATTACAGACCTCCAACGTTCCCGCCTGGTAGTGCTGCCCCGCAATGAGATCTGTTTCAAAGGGCGCGTCGCAGGGGTGAGCAAGGGCAGCGGCGGGGAGCGCCAGCATGAAACCCATGACGATCAAGCCCAATGCTTTTTTCATGATCTTCTCCTCTCATTCTCCTTCTCTTTATGAATAACACCCGCGCGTATTTTCAGCGCGGGCAATCCCACTCCCTCTATGAAAGCAAAAGCTGTGCCATTTAATTTCAGGTTTATTCTTTTGAAAGATATTTTAAAATAAATCAATATATTTATATTTCCATAGGTGAACTCTGAGGCGACGATGATGAATAAAAGCTGGAAGGGTATCTCCTTTTAGTAGATATGGTTTCCAGACATTTTTTCTTTTTCTTATATATTTCTGAATACTTATCTTCAATGCTGTAAATTCTACATTATAATGGTGAGTCTATATTTCATGTTTTACAGATATTTAGCTGGTTCCTCCTTCAATCCCCATCTACCAATAGTAGATTATCTACCTGGGGCGTGATGGATGCTCATTTAGGCGCACAAGGAGCGGCTGGAGGTGGATCTGCTGGAGAGAATTTCCCTCTGGGATCTGGCGCCACCCCAGGAGAATATTAAAAACTCTGATTTAGAATACCAGCGGTTGTGCTCCCTTATTTTTCACTGATTGTCATTCAGGGGCTGCGCCTGCGGAGCATAAAAATCGCCAGGGGGCCGGCTTTATTTTACGGGCGGGATAAACCCGGCGCCTGCGCCTTCATGAATAAATGGAGGGCCTTATGCCCTCCCGTTAAACAGAGTTGCCAGAATATTTATTTTTGGTTGTTCACAATAATGGAAACTATACTAACTTTCTCATGAATGGACATCATCCGATCATCTCCATCCGAGATCGGTGAGCATTGTAAATTTTGGCAATGAAGTAATCCATATCCCGATATCCATAAGCCTTGCGTTTGAGCACTTTGATTTTGTTGTTGATCTCTTCAACGAGGGAGAAAGCCTATGCCTCCGGCATCTACCCATTGAAAAAATTCGCCAACATGCTGCGCGCAAATCCGTTTACTCCAAAAACATTGTCCATGCTTTCACTCAGTAATCGTCAGTTGGTGAGACGTGAAATATCCGAAGACTTGTAGGTGCAATTTTGAGTGGACATGAGGCCTGTTGCTATCCTCCTTTATGATGAGTTTTCTTACCTTCCTCCTGTGATCCACGTTTAAAAACAGGTACCTACGATGAGGCGTCAATATTTTCAATTCTGCCATGTAGTGCTTCTAAAGCCTGTGTCCTGAAGTGGCAAGACCAAGCCATTTTCAGCATCACCTACATTGATTACCTTTTCAAATTAATATGCGGATCCAAATGGAACTCCTTTGGAGATTGTCAGGTATGAATTATGACCTCATCTATCAATAGAAATCTTCACTATTCGGGAGATGGACACAAAACTTCTTGAGACGATGATGGCCTGTCTGGGGAACTGGAAGGGGTGTCCTTATAGAATGTTACTTTCTGAAGTCTTGATTTTTGAGCCATCCCCAAGATGCAACATTTCAAGTTTAAATCTTCAATTTGGGCTGAAAACCGAGGCTATTTCCAGAGGGCAATTTTCCTCTTGACACTTGACTATCCCTTCGCATAAGACTATCTGTTAATTATGGGTTCCTTTCGTAGCTAAGTAAACCCATCAACCTACCCCCTAACCTTCTGGAGGAAGTTAGTTTATGAGAAGAAGTTACCGGAAGGTGCCTATATGACGCCTCCAGGGGGATTTTAATTCCCTTTGGAGGCTTTTAATTTCCTCTTTCAAAAACCAAAAATATTTGAATTCAAAACATCAGCAAGATCATATATACAGAGCTGGAAGGAGGTATGTTATGACTCGCAGCAACAGATGGATAATGGGGTTTGTTGTTGTTTTTGGCTTCATCATGTTCATTCCAGCCGCTCAAGCGGAGCAAGCCTTTGAATTTGTTCTGCGAATCAGCCTGATATATCATCCAGTTGCTATTCAGC
>CAZTAS010000369.1:0-4438 GCA_964611635.1 uncultured Thermodesulfobacteriota bacterium | reverse complement strand
AACTTCTGGCGGAGCCTTTTTGCCAGGGCCTGTGCAAGGGCCTCTTTTTCCCAACGATCCTTTAACCCCTCTCGAAGTACAGGCCAAGCCAATTCGACCTCATCATGGGGTCCCGGGAGGCAAACGATCAGGGTCATTTCCAGCATGCCCACGCCGATTCGAACCCCCACCTTTTGATGCCGGCCGTGGCCCTTGTGGAATTTTAGTATGTAAGGCATTTCTGCATGTGGGTCCACCAGGCTCAAGCCCTCCAGGGTTTGATCCTTTCCCTCGGCACCAACCCCCCCTGTGGTAACCAGGAGACCATAACCATTTGCTGCCGATTCGCGAAAGACTCGTGCAATAGCCCCTGCCTCATCCTCCAAAGTACGACCCTGTGACGCGTCGTAACCTTCAGATTTTAACGCGTCGATCAAAAACGGGCTGTTTGTGTCGCGAATCTGTCCTGCCAGGATTTCGTTCCCTGAGGCGAAAATGAGGGATCGCCTCCTGATTCGTTCTGTTATCTGTGTATTCATTTTTCGGGAACGTTCGATTATCTCTTGCCCTAATTCCTCATCAAGGGCAATAAAACCAAGGATTCCTTCAGAATGTATCTGTGTTTCCGATGTAACATAAACACCGGGAACAGAGGCCAGGGCCGCCAGGAGATCCTTTCCACGACCAACGACCTTTTCCGCCTCAACCACAGGGACCAAGACATCCAAGGTCAGGGTATCTCCAATCACGTCTGTGACCATGATGTCATCCGGACCAAGCGCCAGTACATGGGCGGCAGCCCGCGCACATGCCCCCAAATCCACTTTGGTCAGCCTTATCGGGCTGATCCAGAGTTCAGTTTTTTCAAGCAAGTTGTACTCCATAGGATTGTCTCCTTTGATATCAATTCTCTTCAGATAGACCTTCCTTGAATTATATGTCCAGGCTGTGAGGATTCAAGTAATAAGTTCCAGACGGGGTGGAGAGGGGCAGGATCAATCGAAATCGAATTCAGGACATCTGAACGATTTTTCAACTCCCAAGTGCTAAATATCGAGCATAAGGATTTTGTTATCAAGTAATGACCAGCCTAACCTATTGAAAAGACCGTTTTATCAGCTTGTTGGCATGCGTGTTGCTTATTATATCATAAGTGCAAATGTATTTGCATGGGGACACCGATTTGATTTGACATTGGTTCATCAATCCAAATTGATGCCATTCCTACCGGTTAACCAGAACCAGGTCTTTCAATAAGGAGGCTGCAAAAACCCCATATAATTCTTCTGTTGCCATGCCGTTTCGTTTGCTTCTAAAAGAAGCACTTTGATAGTATGGCCATATCTGTTTGGTACATTGAACTCCCTTGGACCTGAGTCGATTCGATCGGGGAGTTCCCCTATCACCAACCCCTTCAGGCAAGAGATTCAACATCAAAGATTGCTCTGGCCTGATTATTACCACAGCGATTTATGTTCTTTTTCTGAACGCTGATATCATTTAAGCCAGAAATCAATTCACATGACGAACCATGGACAACAAAAATAGCTCTCAAATTTTAAGATGTGCGGATATCAGCCTTAGGTTCGGTGGCGTTAGTGCCCTTTCAAACATCAGTTTTGGGGTGAGAGAGGGTGAACTTCTCAGTATTATCGGGCCTAATGGGGCTGGAAAGACGTGTCTTATTAATACCGTTACAGGTTTCTACCGCCCTTCAAGTGGAGCTGTCCACTTTCAGCAGCGCAAAATCACGGGGCTACCTCCTTATGAAATTGCCAAACTTGGCATCGCCAGGACCTTTCAAAATATCGAATTGTTTACCCATCTGACTGTCTTGGATAATCTGCTTGCTGCAAGGCATATCTATCTAAAACCAAATCTTTTTGCGAGCAGCATCTACTTTGGACCTGCCCAAAAAAAGGAAATCAGAGAGAGAAAGGTCGTTGAAGATATTATTGATTTTTTAGAAATACAGGCAATCAGAAACCATGAAGTGGGAAGCCTTTCTTATGGTCTACGAAAGAGAGTAGAACTTGGGAGGGCGCTTGCTCTGGAACCCAGAATAATACTCCTTGATGAACCGACAGCAGGAATGAATGTGGAAGAAAAAGAGGATATGGTTCGATTTGTTTTGGACGTTTTGGAGGAGACGAATAAGACAGTCATTCTTGTTGAGCATGATATGGATATTGTCATGGACATATCTGATAGGATTATTGTGTTCGATTTTGGGATCAAGATTGCTGATGGCATACCACAGGAGATCAAAAACGATGATAGGGTCATCAAAGCGTACTTGGGGGAGCATTAGATCTCTTGATTGAGGGATAATAATGACGGAACTCGATACCTATCCAAAGTATTTGATACGGAATAGCCAGAATTGGGGAGATAAAGTCGCAATACGCAGGAAAAGGTTCGGCATATGGCAGACCTACACCTGGAAAGATTTCTACTTTCAGTCCAAATTTTCGGGACTTGGCCTGATGAGTATCGGACTGGAGCCAGGGGACAAAGTTGCACTTATCGGTGATGATGAACCAGAGGGCCTCTGGGCTGAGTGCGGTGCTCAGGCAGTAGGTGGAATAGTTGTGGCCTTATGGAGTGATTCGATCGCATCTGAAGTCGCCCATATTATTAATCATTCAGACGCCAGGTTTGTGTTTGCCGAGGATCAGGAACAAGTGGATAAGATCTTGGGGATCAAGGATCAGATTCCCAAAATTCAAAAGATAATATACTGGGATCCCAAGGGAATGGGAAAATATGACGATCCCCTCCTGATCAGTTTTGAGCATCTGGGCAAAATTGGAATCGCGTATGAGGAAGCCCATCCAGGAATCTTTGAAACTCTGGTCTCTAAAGGCAAGGGCAACGACATCGCTGTGCTTTGCTATACCTCAGGAACTACCGGGAGTTTGCCCAAAGGCGCAATGATAACACACAATGCAATAATAAATTCTGCCAAAACAATGCATGAATTTATTGATCTCAACTTGGGTGAAGATGTCTTCTCTACTTTTGCAGCCGCCTCAATTTTTCACCATTGGTTTGTTGGATTCAATTATATTCGCGGGGTGATCATAAATATGCCGGAAGAACCCGAAACCATTATGCAAGATTACAGAGAAATCTCCCCGAGATTCATGTTGGTTGCACCGCGCCAATGGCAGAGCCTGGTTTCAACCACTCAAGTAAAGGTCAATGATGGAGGATTTCTGAAAAGGTCTACTTATAATCTATTCCTAAAAATAGGGTATAAGGTAGTGGAATTTTCTTCCTCTGGAAAGCCCCCCCCTTCTTATTGGAAATTGCTTTACAAGCTAGGGGACATACTGGTCTACAAGCCGCTTAGGGACAAACTCGGGCTAATAAAAACAAAGTATCCGGCCACTGGAAGTGCCTTTCTGAGTCCTGATTTCTTCAAGTTTTTCCAGGCGATTGGTCTTAACCTTATACAGTGTTACGGTAGCACAGAGGCAGGTTTTGTGAGCAGCCATCCTCAAGACGATATCAATATAGACAGTGTCGGATGTATCGGGAGTAATGTAAGAGTCAAATTGTCGGATAATCAGGAAATATTGGTTGGTGGTGAAGGTATCTTTTCCGGTTATTACAAGGACAATGTCAAAACTGATGAAGCCCTAAAAGGGGGATGGTTTCATACTGGTGATGCCGGTTACATAGACAACCGTGGGCACATTTATTATCAAGATAGAATAGCAAACCTCGAAGAGCTAAAAAATGGTTACAAATATGCACCAGCTTACATTGAGGGAAAATTGCAGTTCAGCGAGTACATAATGGATGCGATGGTAATCGGTGGAAAAAACAGGAGTTACATCTCGGCCGTAATAGCGATGGATTTTGAGACAATTGGCAAATGGGCTGAAGCAAATCATATCCCTTACACCACCTTTGTGGATCTTTCTCAGAAAGATGAAGTGGGAGAACTCGTAAAGAATGATATGCAAAAGGTTAACAAGACCCTTCCTGAGGAAACAAATCTAAGAAAGTTTGTGTTGTTGCATAAAGAGTTTGATCCAGATGATGCAGAGCTCACCAGAACGAGAAAACTGAGGCGGACATTTTTACAAGAAAGATATAAAGACCTGATCAACGCAATTTATGAAGATAAAAAAGAGATGCCAGTCGTAGCAGATGTCAAGTATAGAGACGGAAGAACAGGACAAATAACAACGACGATCAAGATCAGAACCGTTGATTAGTCGATGGAAGCAATGAATGGCAATTATCTATGAATGAAAGCCCAATCGTAACAGCTCAATAAGTCGCGGGATTGGCTCAACTTTTGTTTAAAAAAACAAATCGTAACACTTTAGCCGTTTGAAACCCGGGGTATGGGGATTCCGTTTTTCGGGCGTATAACTCGCCCGTAAGAGAGGGTAGTGTAAAATATCTTGTGTGAATTTGAAAGTGGTAGAAAAAAGGGCGCTTT
>CAZTAS010000368.1:0-4439 GCA_964611635.1 uncultured Thermodesulfobacteriota bacterium | reverse complement strand
TACCCCCTTGTTAATGCCATAAGGGGAAGGGTTTTCCTCCTTAATTCTCTGTCCAATTTTTGGGGTACATTATAGCTGCTTTCCCATTAAATAATTAGTAATTTCAGCAAATTGATAACATTTTCGGGCGTAAATTTAATCGCAAAACTTTAGCATATTCTTAATTTAATTTTCCGAATTGAACAATTTTTACTTGACAAACAATTTTTTTTTGCCATGATTGATATATGAGTTATAGCTTCAATTGATACACTATTACTGTGATTTCGCCTTTGTATGATATATTGAGTAGCTGTCAAGAAAGGAGACGTCGATGGTAGAAGATATCAGAAAGCCCAAATTTGTTTGGATGGATAGTAAAATAATTCCTTTCGATGAGGCAGTGATTCATGTGCATACACCTACTGCTAAATATGGGATTAATGTATTCGAAGGTATTCGAGCATATTGGAACGAAAAGAAGAAGGAGCTGTGCGCTTTCCGGCTGAGGCCCCATTATCAGAGGCTTTTTGAATCCATGAAAATGATGCGTTTTCAAATTGATTATAGTATAGAAGATTGCGAGCGAATATTTATCGAGCTTCTCCGGAAAAATGAGTTCAAAGAAGATATTCATGCGCGCCATGTAGTTTATCTTGGAGGATTTGGTCCCTTTAGCGCAAAAGAGCCTATAGGAATGTATATCGTTGCCCTCCCGATTGGAAGAAGGTATGACATAGAAAATGGTATCAGCTGTGCAGTTAGTTCTTGGATACGGATCAGCGACAATATCATTCCTCCAAGGATTAAGGCCGGATCTAACTATCAAAATAGCCGATTAGCCTCATTACAGGCTAAAGAAGACGGCTATGACCAGCCTATTATCCTTAATTCAAATGGAAAAGTTTCCGAAGGGGCTCGTGCATGTTTGTTTATGATTCGAAAAGGTGTGGTGGTGACTTCTCCTGTAACTGCGGGTATTTTAGAAAGTGTTACCCGCTCGACTCTACTTGAACTATTCCAGTCAGAGTTTAAATTCCCGGTAGATGAACGCGAAATTGATCGCACGGAATTATATGTGGCAGAAGAGGCGTTTTTTTGTGGAAGCGGTGCGGAGATTACTCCCATTGCCTCGATTGATAAACTTCTTATCGGTAATGGAAAACCTGGTCCAATTACGAGAGAGATTCAAAAGTTATATTTTGATATTGTTCGAGGAGACAATCCCAAATATATGGATTGGTGCACTATTACTTATGGCTGAGACCTCTTGAAAAAGAAAAAAATAGCTTACTTATAATCATAATGAATCGATAATGCAAGTTGTGAAGTCGTTTGTAGCCTATTTATCTCTGGTAAGGACGAGAGAAAGATTATTTGTAAACGCAAGCCCATATCCACCTTTGTGCGGGAATCCAAAGACTATGTCTACTTGTTTCTTAATGCCTGGAGAGATTCGTCTCTCAATATGTTGCATTTACTGTGAGTTCTAATGGATGATACTAAGTAATTTAGAAAGTGGTTGAACAATTACATCAAGCGGACTTTATTGATATAGTTCCGAAATTCGTAAGGGCTTACCCCAAAGGTATCGATCGCTTGCTCAAGTCGTCATCATGGTAATCTTATGTGGTTTAACATGCCCTGTCTTTAATTAATTCGTTCTTTATCCAATCACTACATCCTTTAGTTTGACTGATTGTAAATTTCAATGTTTGATCTCGGATTAGACCAACAGGAAAAAACGAAAAAGATCAATGGAGGCAAGATATTTTAAGGAATAATGGTTATGAGAATTCAGTTTACCTTGACTTCGGCAGAAGGGAAAAGGATGATTGCAAAAGGCGTCTCTTCTCTCGAAAGGGTAAAAAAAGCTCTTGAGAAGGGTAACATCGTTCTGAAAGGGGGAACAACCGTTTCGGCAATCTCCGAAGAGCTATGTGGGAGACCCATGAAGATTTCAGGCAGAATCACACCCTTGGGCACCAAATCTTCGAAATTGCCCCTTTCAAGGCCTGATCAGCCCCATGCCCTTTTGATCAAAAATGGAAAGGAGACTTCTATTGACGATCTATTGGAAGAGGTCATGTCAAGTCTTAATCCAGGCGACTGCTTTATTACAGGAGCCAACATAATCGACGTTTATGGAAATGCGGCTTTAATGGCCGGAACTATGTTTGGAACAAAGGCAGGTCCATGGATTCAGAATGCCTGGATAGAAGGGATTAATGTCATCATCGCAGTGGGCTTGGAGAAATTGATTCCTGGAAACGTGAATGAGGTCATAAAGATAGCAGGTAGAAAGCGCGTCGACAAAGCCTACGGAATGGCTGTTGGTTTCATTCCTCTATTTGGGGAAATTTTTACTGAAGTCAATGCGATTAAAGCTCTTGCAAATGTCGATTGTCATATCATTGGGAAAGGGGGAATATTTGGAGCCGAAGGGAGTACTACCGTGCTTGTGGATGGAACCGAGGAGGAACTCCGTAAAATAGAAAAGATTTATCAGGAAATTCATGGAAGCTCTGTAAGTGGAACCATAGAAAGCCTTGAAGAATGTGAGATCGGATCGCCTTCATGCAAAGGACATATTCAGTGCGTCTATAAAAAAGGGTTTAAATTCAAATGAACTGAATTAATTTATCGAACCAGAATCCGCCTGCGCTCGGTGATTTTAGTAATCGGAACTCACAAAAGCGGAAATTCCATTTTCAGCAGTGACAGCTCGGCGAAGCTACGAACTTTATGAAAAAATAGCCATTGGATAAATCAAATAGTCAGAGAGGAGATCTATAATCATGGCAAAACATTCTTTTCGATTCCAAATATACCGAGAATTACTGGCACGGAAGCAGGAGATTCTGGCTAAGGCGGAAAAAAGAGGCAAACAAATTGGGCTCCAGAAAGAATTGGCTGGAAAGATAAGTCTCTCCGGGGCCAAATCCAGTTGCCCATCACTTCTGCGCCGAGACATAATGGATGCTATGAATCAAAGTTCACGCCAGGTTATGGACCTAGCCAAAATACCTGATCAAATTCGTGAACTGGTAAAGGGATATTACGGGGACCAATATGATGCTGTGCCGGTGAACACTTGCGAATCGGGCTTGTGGCTGGCATATGACGTGCTAGTTACTCCCCCGGCCATGGGTAAAGGAACCACGTACCGCACGCGTTACATAGCCCCTTACGAAAAGCGCATTGAGCATCATCTAGCGTATGGTCGCCCATTTCCTCCGAAATACAAAGACATATTTGCAGATCGCGGTGTGACTTCAGGCGAGTTGGGTATCCTGGGAAGGCGGCAACACAACCTTGATGTTATTTTGGTTCCCTTGGAGGGAAGCCAATATATTAATCACGGCATTAAATATTTCCCATCACCAATTCTGACACGGGTGGATCCAGAAGCTTCCATCGCTCGTTTCGAAAAAATCGCTGAAAGGCACGCTGAGACGTTATCTAGTATCGTTTCTTTGGCTTATGATACACCTGGCTACGGATATGGTGCAAAAGACAATGACAATACGCCAAGACTGCAATACTTCTTTGGCAAGCTTGCTACCTCTTATAACATCCCTTACATTGCAGATAACGCCCAGGGAATTCCCTTCGTCGGAACGGACCCACGTAAAACAGGGGCTGATCTTATGATTTATAGCATGGACAAGGTGGCTGGAGCTCCCATCAGTGGGCTAATAATTGGGAAGGAGGATCTCATAGTGCCCCTCCGTCGAGCTCTCGGCTTTCATAGCGAAAGATGGGGTTCTATTTCTTCCTATGGCAAAGCATCTTACGTAATTTTTGATGCAGGCAGGGAAAGCCTCGCTGGATTGATCGCTGCTTTGAAGGCTATTTTGGATAATCCCCTTATGATTCAGAAAACTGTGGATCAAGTTTACGATATAGTGGTAAAGGAGGTAGAAAGTTTGCCGTCTCCATTGAGGACAAAGCTCATAATTTCCAAGTCATACAACTCAGCATGGGTTGAGATCAATTACGCGCAGACTTGGGATGACGGGCATATTGGACTGCCTATCTTCACCCAGGAAGACCGGTGCTCAGGCACAAACCTCCTCATGGCGTGCTTGGCCCAGATGGGCATCCTTCCCACGAGCATAGATGACGGAAACATAGAGATTTCCCCGGGAGTGGGGACATGCGACGAAAATGGTAACCTGATATCAGAACGGATGGAATTGGCGGTTAGGGGGTTGGTACAATCCATGGAAATTTTATGGGAATATGCTGGTTTCTCATGATAGTTCCTGTATTAATGAACGCTTCTTATTCCCCTATCAAGGGATATTGTCGATTACTACAAATTAAGTAAAGAAAAGAAGTGTGTATCACGCATATTTTATTTGAGGTTCATCCGGAATTTGCGTGCTTTAGCTCTTGAAAGTTTGTGGACAATCAGGTTTTCCTCTTTGATGAAAAAGAAACCAATCAAGGAGGAG
>CAZTAS010000367.1:0-4447 GCA_964611635.1 uncultured Thermodesulfobacteriota bacterium | reverse complement strand
TCAGCCACAAAAGCGGCAAGCTTTTCAGTAGGGTTCATCGCTATGTTTCTCCTTCCGTGTTTTTCATATAAAATTTGTATAAGGATTACCTAACTCAATAATATGTGAATGGAATTTTACTGAATTTTTCCAAGTCGCTCTATGATAGCTTTGGTCATCTCTCGCGTTCCTGCTTGCCCCCCTAAATCGCGCGTGATATGTTGCCCTTCTGCCAACACGTGCCGGAGTGCCTCTCGTATACGACGTGCTACTTCCATCTCGCCGATGTGCTCCATCATCATTGCACCGCAAAGGATTGAAGCCATGGGATTTACGCGATCTTGCCCGGCATATTTTGGGGCGCTGCCGTGAACGGGTTCGAAAACTGCAACATGGTCCCCAATATTCGCTCCAGGCGGCACGCCCAAGCCTCCTACCAGGCCAGCACAAAGATCCGACAGAATGTCCCCATAAAGGTTTGGCATCAATAGGCAATCATAGTCCTGGGGTTTGATAACCAGTTGCATGCACATGTTGTCCACCACCCGATCCTCAAAAATTATGTCTGGAAAGGATTCCGCCACCTCACGTGCCACGTTGAGGAACAGCCCATCGGTCAGCTTCATGATGTTGGACTTGTGGACCACGGTCATCTTCTTGCGTCCTCGGGCACGCGCATACTGGAAGGAAAATCGCGCAAACCTCTCAGAAGCCTTTCTGGTTATCACCTTTATGCTCTCAGCCACATCCTCAGTGACCCAGTGCTCGATTCCGGCGTAAAGATCTTCAGTGTTTTCCCGGAAAGAGATCAAATCCACCCCATCGTAACGGGACTTGATGCCCGGGAAAGAGACAGTAGGACGCACATTTGCGTACAGGTCCAGCTCTTTTCGAAGGCCCACGCTGATGCTTGGATAATCACGCACAGACGGACTCCCAGGCTTCCGGCCTCCATCCCAGTTGACTAACACACGATAATTCCCCCCGAAAGGCGTGGTAATGGGGCCTTTGAATCCTACCTTGTTGCTGCTGATAGAATCAAGTACCCGAGCCGGCAGAGGAGTCCCCTCTTCTTTTTCCGGTATGGCCCCTACTTCCTGAATGTCCCATTGGACACTCACGCCTGATGCCTCCACAACCTTTTGCATGGCTTGGCTCACTTCAGGGCCAATTCCTTCTCCCGGTATTAATGTTATCCGGTGCATTTAATCCTCCATTAACAACTATTTATTATTGATGACTTGATGTTTTCTTTATCAATCCGTCTACCTAGTTCATTGAGTCGAGAGCCACCATAAATCCTGAGCTCAGCAGCGCGAGCCGAACAAAGGCTCAGTGGTGTAATCCCTCTTTCCTGACTTAATGCCATATTCACTAAGAAAAAGCAAGCGCGGAATGGTATAATGCCCATCAAGCCAAGTGTTCAGGAGATGTAACCCCCAGTTGAATATATGTCACATAAGGAAAGAAGTTATAAGTTTGATATTGTTTCATTAATTGTGTCTGAGCATGAAAAAGGAGAGAAAAAAGCTCTCCTTATATGTTATATATTTTTATTTTCTCATGGTTAATATCATAAGCTACCTCAAGACGGATGAGGTTGAAAAAACTTTATCTTTCGAGTTAAATAAGCTAAGTAAAAATCCGGATCGAGCGTGTCTTATAATCAACTTTCATTATATAAATATCGCTTTGTTAGCATTAAAGGAAGAGAAGGGAATCAACCTATTTGTCAGGGAGCATATTATAAATTTACAATAATAGCGGATAGCACTCTGGCACCCCACAATCTCTATGTCTTTTATTTTTCATATGAATAAATAACATGAGATTTCAGAATAAGTATTAATCTATGGAATTAATGTGTAATTCTGCCCGGATTCATGTGAAGCTTGAGTCATACACCACCAGTAATCCACAGCATGGGAATGTCGATTTGGTCGACAACGAGATAAGTTAATTGCTCTCCTTCTGAATGACTATCCGCATCCACGCTCATTTTGATCGTCAAGAGTTCTTTTCGACAGAATCTGTTGTCTAGAAGCCTCTTCACCACTTTCACTGGCACTGCACCCGAAGGCTTTTAAGGGAAAATGAAGTTCGATCTAGCGTTTCTCGAGGCGAACTGGAACGATATACTCACCATGGGGCAGTCGGTAACGATGGATCAAATCTTGCGGACAAGTAACTGTTACCATGTCAGAAAGTGAAAAACGACCTTTGTGTCGGGGCTCTGGCTCATAACAGTCGTGCTCGCGCAAATTACTTTACCTGACTTTGCCAGGAGTGGGAGGAATGGACATCTGGACGCCAAGGACTGCCGTGCGAGTCGGGCCGCAAAGACATACAGCAAACAATCAAGGTTTCAGTGGCAGCAGTGCTGCAACACCCTTCCTGTCTGGTGCAGCGGCCCTGTGAAACCTACCAAGACTCGTAATGAGATCAAAAAACATAGGTATATTCAAAATATGTTATCTTGTTATCATCAGGCTTGGAAGCCAAAGCACAAGATTTGGGAAAATAGCAAAAAGCAGAAGTCCAGCACTCATCAGGATAACAAAGGGAAGGGAACCAATGGCAATCTGCTCAAAACGTCCTTTTTTGACTATGCCATGAACAACGAAAAGGTTGAGCCCAACCGGTGGTGTGATAAGTCCCATTTCAACTAAAATAACCAACATAATACCAAACCAGACCGGATCAAAACCAAGTGATACCACCATAGGGCCGATGACAGGTAGCGTGATCATCATTATGGATATGGCATCCAGTAGACACCCCATTATTAAATAGAGGATGCATACTAGTAAGAAAATAGACCATCGAGACAGCCCTAACTTTACAAGAACAAGCGTAAATGACTGTGGGATATTAAGATAGGCTATAACACGAGATAGAATAAGGGCTCCAATGATAATGAAAAAGATCATTGATGTGGTATTGATGGCTGTAATAAGGGATCTTCTAATAATAGCTATATTTAAGCGTCTTAATATTGCTGCAATCACTAAACTTCCGAAGGCACCAACGCCGGCAGCTTCTGTTGGCGTAACAATTCCTGCATATATTCCCCCAAGAACCAGAAAGATCAAAGAAAGAATGGGGATGACTTCCTTCATAGCCGCGAAGCGTTCCTTCAAGCTAACTGTGACTTCGCTGCCGGGAGCTATCGAAGGGTTTAATATGACTCTAATAATGATATAACAGCTAAAAATAAGGGTCAAAATGATTCCTGGAATCACTCCGGCAATAAAAAGTTGACCAATCGAGGTTTCCATAATGGTGCCATATATGATCATGGCAATGCTCGGAGGGATAAGGATACCGAGGGTTCCACCCGCACAGAGGGAACCCGCGACTATTTTTCGTTCATAGCCACGTTTCTCCATTTCTGGTATAGCTATCAAACCGATGGCAGCAGCGGTTGCTGTACTGGAGCCGCTGACTGCTGCAAAGATGGAGCAGGCAACCTGACTAGCCACAGCCAATCCCCCAGGAAGCCGATGAAGCCATTTTGCAACTGCCCCGTAAAGACCGGAGCTGATTCCACTTTCAATAAGAATAGTGCTCATGAAGATAAAAAGCGGCACAGCCATCAGTGCAAAATTGGTGCTCACATCCCAGGCAATCTCGCCCATAGCCACCAAAGCGGTTATCCCGTTCTGCCAGAAGAAAAGGCCAATCAGACCAACCAAACCCAAGGAAAAAGCAATTTCTAATTCGCTTGCAAGAAAAACAAAGAGCAGAATAACTAAGACGAGCAAAACAAATAAAGAATCCATGACTATATTCCTGAATCTACTATGGGTCGTTCTAAGTCTTTTGGAAAGATGAGATTCTTTTGAAATTTATATTAATAAACGTGGGGTCGCTCTATTATTCAGCCTGCTGTCTATTGCGGCTACCTAAGTGGTCTACCATTGCAAGGACCACCACAAAAGTGAGTGCTATTGCTCCAATCAGCATGGCCAGTTGTGGTATCCAGATGGGGAAAAGGAGAACTGTTGATTCTCTGTTATAGGAGTAGGATTCCTTAATAAAAAGCCATATTTGCCAGGTAAATATAATCAGGTAAAAAATTCCGATCCCAAATGTTGCCATCCTCATCCGGTAGCGGAATCTGGGTGGCAACATTCGGGTGATCAGATCGATCCTTATGTGGCCATCTTTCTGAAATGTGTGGGGAAGAGCAGCGAAAACAATCAAGCAGAGCAAAAACTCACAGGTCTCTCCGGCAAAAAGGAGAGGTCTGTTCAGTAAGTATCTCATGCCTACATCAGCAGTGACTATCAAGGTAATCACCAAGATGGTAATTCCTGATATAATTGCTAATCCGTTGGAGATTCCATTAACCATATGAGGAAAAAAATTCGAGATTCTCTTCACTTTCACATCTTACTCCACATTTGAGAAGTAACTAGTGCTTACTTGTATAAATCAGAGTAACATTTTTTGAGTGGTACAGCAC
>CAZTAS010000366.1:0-4454 GCA_964611635.1 uncultured Thermodesulfobacteriota bacterium | reverse complement strand
TGAAAAATCAAGGTCGTAGAGGAAGAGGACTTTCAATTGCAAAATTTGGGTTAATAACAGAGCTTTGGAAATATGGACGCCAACGCTCGAACAATTCGCAAAAGAAAGGCTTACAAATATTATACATAGTCAACTGCTTACCCAGAAGGATAAATAGAAACAGCGACTATTTATTTTTTTATTCTCTATTTTATTCTATATATCTATTTTACAAACCTCGTGCCGCTCATGTTCGTTCGTCAGAAGCTCATAGTTTTTACATAGACCTGGAGGATCTTAAAATGTCTAAAAAGCTGACAGACATCGAAAGGGATGCGATGGAACTGTCACCACGTGATAGGGCCATGCTTGTTGAACGGCTCCTTGCGGCACTTGACCGGGGGGAGGACATGGATGCAGAGGAATTGTGGCTACGGGAAGCTGAAAAACGCTACCAGAATTATCGTGCCGAAAAAATAAAAGCAAAGCCTGCTGAGCAATTGTTTGAAGAAGCCAGAGAAAAAATATAATGAGTCATGTTGTCTTTCTCGCTCCTGCTGAAGAAGAAATGCTTTAGGCTATTGCATATTACGAAATGCAGGCCATGGGTCTTGGTGATGATTTCCTGGCTGAAGTGGAGTATGCCGTCCGGTGGATTGCGCAGTATCCCGAATCAGGAACAGCTATAAGGGGCAAAATCCGCCGGAGACTCCTTCGCAGGTTTCCGGTTGGGATTCTTTACCGCGTTGACCCTGATGCAATCGTCATAGTTGCGGTAATGCATCTCCGGAGGCGTCCTGATTATTGGAAAGATCGAACCTGACCTTCTAACCTCTTGCTGGATTTTATGGACACCATACTGATTCCTATGCCGTTTGCAGTCGAGGTGCCAAGCTCCCGGCATGGCGAGGATTTTAAAGGCAGTGGCGGGGCCGCTTCTATTCCATAAAACAGTTTGAGGAATATGCCGTGGAAGAAAAAGGCTGGCTTGTGCTTACAGTCCTGATGAGGTATTTTTAATACTTCGGAGAATAAGCTATGAAACTGACATATGATCCTCGATACAATATCGCATATCTTCGGCTCCAGGAAAAAACCGCTGAGGTGGAGACCATACGGATCAGCGACCAGTTGAACATGGACATTGCCCCCAATGGGATTGTTTACGGAATAGAACTGCTGAATGCCAATGAGCAACTTTTAACGCAGGATGATGGTTTTCTTGTGGTCATCAACGAAGCGCTCAACGCACGCAGGCAGATCCCCTTAGTAAAATAGACGAGGACACACCGTTATAGTGTCGCTGAATTATCTCGGGTGATAAGAGCATAGAGGAACGTAATGCATAACGAATTTACAGCCATCATAGAAAAGGACGACGATTGGTATATTGCGTATTGTCCGGAAGTCCCAGGGGCAAATGGCCAAGGGAAAACCATCGAGGGATGCAAGGCAAGTTTGGGCGCCGCCATTTCATTGATACTTCAGGACCGACGCGAGGACGCAATGCGGGGGTTGCCCGAAGATGCAATACGAGATGTTGTGGCAATCTCGTGAAAAGACAGGCCTTGCTGCGACACTTACGACGGTTCGGCTGCTACCTCAAGAGAGAAGGAAGCGAGCATTCCTTGTGGATGAACCCGCTGAGCGGAGCTATTGAGGCCGTCCCGCAACACTCTGAAATCCCTGATAAGCTTGCCAGGAAAATTTGTAAAGGCCTGGGTGTTCCTCAAGCCAATAAGTGAGAGAGCTGTGAGAGAGGTGAAGAATTATTCAGCCTGAAATGTATTCCTTTGTGCATAAGAATATGCGGAGATGCCTCATTCGTCGTTTTCCTTATGAGATATTTTGCGTGAAAGGGCGTTGTTGTTTTTAGGCGCACTACCTCTGAAAAGGAGTGCAAGCAATGAGAGCTTTTACTGCTGTGATCGAAAGATGCCAAGATACCGGGATGTATGTTGGATATGTGCCCGGTTTTCCAGGGGCTCATTCTCAGGGTGAAACGCTGGATGAATTGAATAAGAACCTAAAAGAAGTCATTGAGATGTTGCTGGAGGATGGAGAACCCGAACTCGAAGGGGAGTTCGTGGGTATCCACAATGTGGTGGTGGCTTAGGCATGGGGAAAGTTCCTGTCCTGAAATCCAGGGCGGTAGTGGCCATACTTGAGAGCCTTGGCTTTCACGAGGTCCGGCAGAGGGATTCTCACAAACAATTCCGGCACCCCGACTGCCTGTGCACTACGGTGCCCTTCCACTCAAGGCAAGACATTTCCCCAATTTTGTTGCGGCAAATCGCCAAAAACATCGGGCTTACTCTGGATGAGTTGTTGAAACATAAATGATTTGCGCCTTAATTCCAGGGAGGCCATGCCATTTTCTCACAATGAGTGATCGAGGCAATAGGCTCTGGGCATGGTAAGGATGGCAAGGGTGGTTGCGCCGAACCCGTGAACTCGTCGTCTCACCTGCTTGGCTTCTTTTTCCATGCCGGCATGGAGCAGTTTCAGGAGGTTGATATGAGAAAGAATTCAAGCTTATTGAAACCGCTGATAACATTTTTAGTATGTCTTTTTATCTTTTCAGGGCGCGTGGAGGCGGCCTGTAGAAACCCAAATCTGGTGTATGAAAGGGATTACTCCATTATTCCGGTGGCAGCTTCAAAGTTCATAGAGGTCAAATGGTTCGGCCACTCCTTTTTCCAGATCACCTCCAGCAGCGGGACGAAGATCATCACCGATCCTTTCGGCCCCATGGGGTTCCCCATGCCCGAGGTCTGGCCTCACGTGGTGACCGTTGGCAGAGAGCACGGAAACCACAACAACGTTGGACTGGCCAGAGGGAGCCCCGTGGTCCTGCGCGGCCTGAAAGAGGGGACTTTCGAATGGAACGACATCAATATCACATTTCGCGATGTCCTGATCTATAATGTGCCTGTCCATCAGAGAGGGTGGCCGGGATATCAGGGCAGCTTGAAGGGAGCCGCCTTCGTCTTCGAGATGGATGGCATGTGCATCCTGCACACAGGAGATGTCAGTGAACCGTTTAACGACGATCAGCTCCAGCTCATCGGTCATGTCGACATCCTTCTTGTGACCATCGGGGGAAGATTCACCGCAGGGCCGGAAGAGGCCAAAAAAATCATCGAGCAGCTTGAGCCGAAGATCGTCGTCCCCATGCATTACTGGTATCATATGAATGTCCTGGAGCGTTTCACAGAAGGACCCTATCAGGCAAGGTTTCTCAATACCAATACGTTCACCGTGAGTAAGGAAACCTTGCCCCCGGTGACTGAGATTTACGTTCTCAAGGTGTTTAGAGAGGGCGACTTGTAAGAAGAAAGGCGGCAAAGGCCCGTTTTTCTCAGCTCGCAGGATATCAAAAGAGAACCGTTTCCATGAAAAGAAATGCCTTACTAGTACTTGTCGCGGTCTTTTCCTGGGTGGGGATGAGCATTTCTTTCTCAGAGACCCATGCTGCGTGCCGCAATCCCTATATCGCCCAGGAGGACGAACCTTTTGTCAGGCGCGCTGCTGTCTCGGGGTTTGTGGAGATCAAATGGTTCGGCCACGCTTTCTTCCAGATCACCTCGAGCTCCGGGACGAGAATCATCACGGATCCCTTCGGTAATATGGGGTACCCTATGCCTGAAGTATGGCCCCACGTGGTGACCGTGGGGAGAGAGACGGGAAATCATAACAATGTCGCACTGGCCAGAGGTGATCCGCTCATCCTCCGTGGCCTGAAATCAGGGGGGATCGAGTGGAACGAGATCAACACCACCTTCCGCGATGTTCTCATCTATAATGTGCCCATCCATACGAGAGCCCCGCATAGATACATAAAGGGCTCCGCTTTTATCTTCGAATTGGTCGGCCTCTGCATCTGCCACACAGGTGACGTGGGGGAACCTTTTAATGAGGATCAGCTTGAGCTCATAGGGCATGTGGATATAGTCCTTCTTCCCATTGGCGGGGCATACACCATGGGTCCCGAAAATGCCAGGAAGGTAGTCGAACAGCTTGATCCCAAGATAGCGGTCCCCATGCACTATTACAACAACACAATTGTCCTGGAGAGATTTCTTGATGCACCCTACCCGGCCCGGTTCTTTGAGACCAATACATTCAGCGTGAGCAAAGACACCCTTCCGCCCGTCACCGAGATTTTCATCCCTAAAGTCCTCTGGCACGGGGATCTCTGAAATCATTCTCTTTGTCTCGGCACACAATCCATGAAGGAAAACGTTATGCTCTCCTTAATCATGGTAATGATTGGCTGGTGGAGTTGCTCGTGTCCATCGGGGGGAAACAGGGGGCTGAAAATAAAGCTGGGCGCCCTAATCCCTGTGGATTCCTCACATTCCTTTATCAATACAGCAAGAAATTCAGGCTATTTCAGAACCCTTAGCGGCAATGTCTTCTTAACCTAAGTTTACCACAATTTTTATGATAATCGGTAAAAAGAAGATGATTTT
>CAZTAS010000365.1:0-4477 GCA_964611635.1 uncultured Thermodesulfobacteriota bacterium | reverse complement strand
GTATGAGACAGCCCTTGAACTCAACACAAATCTTACGCTCGTAAGAGTTCGGCTAAGCGGGCTCTATAACCAGAGAGATATGTTTGATGAAGCCATCAGTGTCGCGAAACCTGCAGTTAAAGCTGATCCGAACCTTACCGACGTAAGATATAACCTTGGTTACGCTTATCTGAAAACAGGTAATATCCCCGAGGCCATAGCGGAACTTCAAGAAGCTGTGAGGCTTACTCCGGATTTTGTCATGGGGCACTATTACCTCGGACAGGCATACTATGCCGACAGGAAGTTTAAAGAAGCTGAAGATGAATACAGAAAAACCCTCAGGATGGATCCGAAATTGGGCGGAGCTCGTTTTAACCTGGCCTTAACCTATTTTAGCTTGGGCGAATATCGGAAGGCTCTGAACGAGTGCAATTTAATCTTAAGGACAGAGAAAAACAATGCCGATCTGTACAGTCTGGTGGGGCGTATTTATCTACGGCAGGGAAAATTTGATTTGGCTGAGAGCAACCTGGACAGAGCATTGCGAATCAACCCGAAGTTGATCCCAGCCATGGAAAGCCTTGGGCTGTTGAAAAGCATTACCGGGAAAAATGAAGAAGCGATACTGGAGTATGAGAAGATACTCGGAATAGATCCTGAGCATATCGGCGCAAAGGTTTACACGGCCGTTTCATATTTGGGCAATGGATCTTATGATAAGGCTATCACACTTTGTAAGGAAATAATATCTGAAAACGAAGATATGCCCCAGGCTCATGATGTGATCGGCACTGCTTACTTGTTGCAGAATAAGAATAGTGAGGCAGAGAAGGAATTCAGAAAAGCCCTGGAGATATTCCCGGATTATGTTCCAGCCCGTATGAAGTTAGGAGGTATTTATCTTTCGGAGGATAAATTACTGGAAGCTAAGGCAGAGTATCAAAAAGCTGCAGAGGTTAGCCCAGACATACCTTTGGTACATCAAAATTTGGGCGTAATCCATGAAAAACAAGGACAGGTAGACTTAGCCATATCTGAATACAAATTGGCCACTGCCTTAAATCCTCATGAGCTGTTGCCTAACCTGCGTTTGTCTGAAATCTACATTCAGAATGGACAGGTGGACCAGGCTTTAGAGATAGCCTTGAAGCTCGCCGAAAGATATCCGGACACTCCTGATGTCCTCAATGCACTGGGTAAAGCTTACTCACACAAAGGCGATCTTGGTAAGGCCACGAATTATTTCAACAGAGCTATTAAATTGAATCCATCAAATTTAGAGGGATATTACAATCTGGGAGCCATGTATTTGCAGAACAGGAAATTCGATGAAGCGCTCAGAGAGTTTGAAAGGGCCCTTAAACTTGACCCCAAGTCTGTATCAACCCTTTTGGGCATCTCAAGGGCCTATATCGGTAAGGGAAATCTGGACTCTGCACGCGAGTCATGCCAGAAAGTCCTCGAGATCGAAGCCAACAACGCGAAAGCATATGATACGCTGGCTGATATAGAGTTAGCAGCTAAGGAAACTGAAAAAGCTGAGGAATATTATAAGAAGGCTATCGGGATGGATAGTCAGTTCATCTATCCGATGCTCAAATTGGGGAGTTTGTACTTAAGCCGTGGAGAAAATCATAAGGCTAAACCATTGTTTAAGAAAATACTGGATATAGATCCCAAAAACACTATGTCTCACTACCATCTCTCAGCGATATATGAATCGGAAGAAAATTTGGAGTTGGCGATACTGGAACAGAAAACGGTACTTCAATCCTCGCCCGACTTTGTTCCTGCTCAACTTTCGCTGGCGAATCTGTATATTAAGAGCAAAAGTTACGATCAGGCTATCAGGATCTCCGAGCAGATTATCTCCGGTAAACCGAACATTTCAAGAGCTTACGACATAGCGGGATTTGCATATTTGATGAAGGGAGAAACAGGCAGGGCAAAAAACTTTATGGAAAAGGCATTGAGGCTTGATCCGGGAAATCCCCTGTACCACTTCCATTTGGGAACAGCCTACGATATTGAAGGTAATACCAGATATGCCATTTCCGAATACGAGAAAACCGTTAGGGCCGATACGGCTTTTGTTTCAGCCCATTTCCAACTTGGAGCCGCATATCAGAAAGATGGGAAACTGGATAAAGCCATCAACGCGTATAGAAAAGCGATATCTCTGGATAACAATATGGGAATGGCCTATAACAACCTCGCCTGGATATATTCAGAGAAAGGTGATTTACAGTCAGCACTCTCGATGGCGCAGAAAGCAGAAGAGCTCATGCCCAATAGTGGTCCGATAATGGATACCTTGGGCTGGATCTACTACAGTAACAAAGACTATGATAATGCCATACAATATCTGAGAAAAGCAGACTCTCTAATGCCCGACAGTCCAGAGGTGCGCTATCATATGGGAATGGCCCTTTATAAGAAAGGCCTCGAGTCTGAAGCACTCAGAGAACTCAAAGCATCTGCAGGATCAACCGTTGATTTTCCAGGAAAGTCTGAGGCAATAAAAATGGTGAAAGAATTGAGCAAATAAGAGATGCTTTTCATGCGATATCATCGGACTGGTTAACTATATAGCCTCAGCGAGCCATAACAGTAGCCTATTCACCGTGTGCAGAGCTACCCAAGGTCTTGGAGTTTACATCAACCAAGCCACAGAGAGCTTTCACCGCTTCAGCCATGAAGCTCGGGAAATGGAGTATTCTCAATAGGACGAGATCTTGAAGCTGACAAAAGAGAGAACAACGTTCCCTCCCAAATGGCACTCTGTGGCAATAGGGATTGTGGTTATTGCCATTTATATCCTCGCCTCCCTGTTGAAATTGCACCATTTCCAGAATGTGCCATATTTTCATCCCCGAAATGATACGTGTTTATTCACATCTGAAGGCGCTTTGCAGTACCGTTATGCAAGAATGGTGGCAAACGGACAAAGTATCCCACAGCTTGACGTCAAAGCACAGTATCCAGAAGGACTTAAAGTATTTTCTGACCTCACGATTTCCATGGAATTTGTTTCGGGATATCTATACAGGCTTCTCTCACCTCTCATATCCCTTCCTTTTCACATTTTTCTCATATACTTTATATGCTTTTTTTCCAGCTTAACCATATTGGCTGTTTATCTAATATCCCTGAAAGTCTGGGAAAATAGATTTTCCGCGCTAGTCTCTACGTGTTTTTACGCTTTTTCTCTGCCCAGTATGAGCCGCACAATCGGCAACTATCTGAGAGAAGACTTTGCACTTCCCTTCATTTTCTTCAGCCTATACTTTTTCTTAGCATCATTGTATGAAGCTAATGATTCATCAATCAGAAAATATTGGAGGGCTTTAGCACCTTACCTTTCAGGTCTTCTTATGGCCATCGCCCTGGCATCGTGGCACCTGACGAGTTTCTATTTTCTGCTTTTCGTAGTATATGTTGCTATCAGGTTTCTTTTCCGTGATGGAAAGAATCATATCTTGATGGCCAGTTTTGGTAAATCAGTGTCATTCGTTATTGTGGCGGGAACAATTGTGCCTGTTTTAAGGGAAAAATTGTTTATCCTATCGCCCTCAATGCTGATTTCCTACTCTTTGCTTATTTCGTACTACCTTGGTGAACACTGGGAAGCAAGAAAGCAGAAGATTCTCTTTATAATGGTAGGCACTATTCTGATTTGCTCAACCGGGATAATCTTTGCCGATCATTACCGAGAATACTCCCATGTATACTCCCTTCTATTCTATAAACTGCTTTATCTGGGAAACAAACCCCCGGATCCCACTAAACTCCCCTATCACGCAAGCGTTCTATGGCTTGGTGGTGCTTTTGCAGCTCCACAACTTGGTTTTACAATACTCCATTTCTCAACCTTGATACCCTTTGGTATTTTTTCCTTCGCCGGTAGTTTATACAACCTCATTAAGAGAAAGACAAGGACCGGTGAGGATTTGCTTATATTCTTGGCTTTGGCCTTTCTGGGTTCATACCTTCTGGTGAGAAGGATGTTTCCATTTCTCTGCTTCTTCTTATGTATTTTCATAGGCAGGATCCTCCTTGGTAAATCCAAGAGGGCTGTAGCCTACATTTCCATCATATTAGCTTTCGCCTTTGCGTTTGAAGTACACAAAACAATCACTTTGCACAAACCGACTATCTTCAAGAAAATGATTCAAAAGATCCCTCACAAGGAACCAGCTCTTCAAATACTCCAACAAGCTACGGATAAGCCTGATTTGGTATACTGGATAAGAAGAAATAATCTGTATAATGACTCGATATTGACATGGTTTGGGCTTGGCCCCATGATCCTTGCCTACACTGATAGGCCCATAATTATCCACTCCAAGTTCGAATCCAGCCACATTCGAGAAAAGTACAGAGAATTTATATTCTCGCTTTACGAAGATGAAGGGAAATTTTACGATATCTGCCGGAAGTTCCGGTCAAGTCCAAAATAGTGTGTAAAAAGATTTTTCCTGAGACAGAGATTCTA
>CAZTAS010000364.1:0-4496 GCA_964611635.1 uncultured Thermodesulfobacteriota bacterium | reverse complement strand
TAAACTCAAAATCATGGCTATTCATGAGACAAAGTACGCTTTAGTCGGATGAACCCAATATACGTTCTCCCACACGGGCAAAAAACCCCTCATCCCCCCCTTCCCCTACCCCTAGAGGAACTGGGGATTGGTTGTAAGATATACAATATATCTAGTTTACATATAATTAATCTGATATCATTTATTATTGAGAATGTTCGCAAGAAGGATTCCATGTCCATCGAACCGTTTTTTGTTGTTTGTTATTTTGCTATTTAATAATAGGGATAAAGGGAGAAGCTTTTTATTCCCCTTTGGGGGAATTATTAAGTTATAATGTTTATCCTTTTTTCCCCACCTCAAAGGTCTTTTGAACCATCATGTTAACCGTTCTTTTTCCCCCTCCAGCATTCTTGAGTAGCTGCCGAAAATCATCCGGCTTGTAAAGCAGTCTTACGGTATCTTCAAGGGTATCTATTGACCTGCCATCATAAAGTAAGGCCTCCCTTGAATCTCTGAATTTCCATTTCAGTTTAAAGCTCTTGGAGTATTTTCCAGTCAAATAATCGTTGCCTCTTTCGATTAAACCCTTTGCCTGGAATTCATTTATGCGGTTTTTGTAGGTTCCACGGCTGGCCCATTGAATCAGTTTATCGGTATGAATCCGCACAGAATTCCGGTGCCTTCTGGGATTGAAATATTTAACCACCTCAAAGAGAAACCTCGTACGCGGTATGCTGGCCTGTGAAATTTCGATAATATCCCGGATATCCGGCTCGGTGATATATCCATTATGCTGATTGTGTGTGCTGTCGGGGTAAATATAAGCTTGGTCGTAATTGCCATAGATTTTTAACGCTTGCCTGTGGATATGGGCCCGGACCTCTTTGGGATATTTTATTATGTCCTTTGAAAAGCCATTGTGTTTTGATTTTATCCACATCCATGTTATTCGTTCGGCTTCATCCTGGGGAATGTTACGACGCCATAAATGAAGAAGAACGCGAAACTGCCCATCACTGCGGCTCGATGGGGCTTGGAGTCCATATACTAGTAATTCATTTTCGCTTGGGCCTGTATATTGGCGGAGTGGCAAATCAACCTGCCTGGATGGTTTGGGGAAATCCAAAAGCATTTGATGACCTTGGACCATCGATAAATCGAAATCATCGAGCTTTTTAAACCAATATAGCCTGTTCTCCCAATGGATTAGACCGCTACAATATAAATCCAAACAATGCTGGTGGGAGCCAAAGGGAAGACGTATAAACCTCTTCGCCTGTGGATATATCTCTATCCCATGTCTTTTAGCGAAACAACTGAATGAGTCTTGTAAAAGTTTTATAGTGGGTGGTTTGCTATTGTATTGAGGCCGTAACAAAAGATGATAGCTGTTTTTGCTTTCACTGCCACAAAGCATACTGTTCTGCTCGTCGAGTCCTAATTCGTCCCGAGTCTCTTGCACAATATCCGTTGGAAGGTCGTCAATGTCAAGGATTGCATATTCTGGGTACCATTTCCCGAGTACCCCGACAGCATATTCACCTGCCAAATGTGCCCCAATGGGTTTATTTGCCAGGTATTTCTTTTTCGTCTTCCACGTCTGGCCTTTAAATTTCACGCCATATCGAGGTATGCGTTGAATAAATGTCTCCAGATAGTCCTCAAAAGAACTCTCACATACTTTATGTTCATCGTTCATGGTTTTTCCGCCTCAACTCGGTAGTGATCTGGCCACCGTCTCCGCTTGCATGCCAGGACCGTTGTCGTGCACCCCGAAACCATCGGATTCGATTATCACCTCTACCCGTGGCGAAACATTCCCTGTCTCACAAGCATCTAGGGCGTTGTCTATTAATTCCTTTAGTAGTGATATAGGCCACCACTCTTTGCCATATCCGATTTGCATCTGGAGTTCTTTCTCAGACAAGAATTCCAGCTCGCGGCTTATTTCAAAAGTTGTCCGTTTCAAGACGCTTGCCATTTGCTCCTCCCGTGGCTTTTATTTCGGCTGTTAGGCCGTCTTAGAGGCCCTCAGAGCCGTTTTCTCACCCGGGCCCTTATGATTTGTCATCCAGGAAGAGAGTTTCAGGGGCTTGGGTTCTGGCATGTGGCATTTAATATTGATCTGCATATCTCTTGGCTTTCTTTCTTCATCACTTGCTATCATAAGTGTGAACTTTTCTGCTTTCCAGAAACCGCACAATGTCATCTCGGTTGTACAAAACCCTTCGACCAACCTTAATGTGAGGAAAGCCTCTCCCTAAATGCCGATTGTTTCTTAAGGTGGACAATGCTAGTCTTGTCAATGAGGAGACCCCCTTTTCGTCTAAATATTGCTGATTCTGCATTTTAAACCCCATTTTAAACCCTCTTGATAAAGTATTTAAAAAAATAAAGGCCGCATCCCCATTAGGAAAAACAGCCTCTACAAAAGTGCGCAAAAAACACTTGACAAATTAAAAACAGGTTTGTAACATTCAAAAGAACAGGGTCCTCTATAAACGGAGAGGAAGAAAAAAAAGTTTATTTCCTTCATGAGCGGGACTCTGTGAAGCCCGGGGAGGTTGCGAGCCATTCACCGGGCTTTTTATATTTTTACCCAGATTAGCATAAAGGCAAATGGAAAGCAAGGTATTTTTTCGGATTACCTATATGTGACCCCGGTCAACTGTTTCGTTTCCCCTCGCTCTTTTTTATGCCACTCATTTCCATAATGATATCCCCTGCCAAGTTGGCAGCCCTCCGTAAAGTTTCATCCCTCAAATGTGCATACCTCTGAGTCATGCCCGGGCTCTTGTGTGTAAGTAGCTTTTGCAGCGTGTACATGTCCACCTGGCCGCTGGACGCCAACATGGAGGCGTAAAAGTGCCGGAGGCCATGAAGTGCTCTAAATTCTTTGGGCAGGCCTGCCCGCTCCTTTATTCTGTTCACTTGCTTTTTAATGTCGGTACGTTGCCGGCCCCCACGCCCCGGAAAAACGAAAGGGCTGTCTATCCTGGGGTGATTCTCTAGGAGCTCCTCGGTCGCATAGTTTAGGGGTATTTTTTGGTCAGGGCCGCCTTTGGGGTCCCTAATATGAATAAAGCCTCGCTCGAAGTCAATATCATCCCATTTCAGCTTGAAGAGCTCTCCCCTGCGCATCCCAGTAAAAAGCGCCATCTTCATGATATTTGCAGCCTGTATGTTTGTCTCCTGCTCTATAGCCTCCAGAAGCCCAAATAATTGCTCTGGTGTTAGGTCCTCAGTCTTAATGTTGTTCACTCTGGGCATCTCGATCTTGAATCCGCAGCCATGGCACAGTCGTTTCTTTACTCCAAAATTTATTATCCTTTGAAGCATTACCAAAATATGCTTTACAGTCTGGGGCTTCCTCTTTTTCAGCATATTTATTCGCAAGCGGTCAACGTCAAGCTGGATTATTTCCTTAGGTTCCTTTTCACCGAAATTTTCTTTAATGTAGTTTAAATAACGGTTCTCATCGGTTCTAAGACTTTTTGAATCGGGCTTTTGGGCTTTGTATACTTCCCATAGCCTGTTAATGGTCCACCTGTTGGCCTCGGCCTCTTTTTGGGCCTTTTGGGCCTCTCTCTGTTCTTTACGGGACAATCGTTTTCCTTCTATCCTCTCGGCCCTTATTCGTGCGGCCTTTGCTACCGTCATGTCATCCACATACTGGCGGCCCACCTTTTCCTCATAGACTTTGCTGTGTTTCTTGAACACAATGTAATAAACCCGCTCGGTGCCTTTACCCCCGATCCTCTTAATCTCTCGGAAAAAGACTCCTGGGTAATCAGTTTTAATTCGTGCGCTCATAGTGTCCCCCCTTTTCCAACCTTTTTCCATCCCCTTTACCCTGATTTCATGATGGTTAAACCTATTGTACTTTTTCCAACCCTATTTCCAACCTATTTTATATATATCATGGTAAATTAATGGATGTCAATAGAAAAGTTATATCTGTATTTTCTTTAATTTCAGGAAGTTTTAGGAAGGCAAAGTATGAAGGGGTAAATATATATCTCCGGCCTATCAAGCCGGAGGCCGAGGGTTCAAGTCCCGTCGACCCCGCCAATAATTTCAAGAGGTTAACTTTAATCATAGTTAGCCTCTTTTCTCTTTTCGGGTAAATCTCATTGTAAAAAGTTTTTTGACAGCAAATTCATGACTTCTTCAAGGTCACGATTTATGTTTCGGGTATACCGCTCAGTGGTCCTTATCTGTTTATGCCTCAATATTCTCTGTATTGTCTTCGCGCTCTGTTTATGCATGCTTTCCCAGCCGATGAAAAGGACCCCGTCGGCCTGGATAAGTTTTTTGGGGGGACATCATATTTATTTCTTGATTTTGAATAGTGGATGTGGTAAAATTCCATCATGGCGAGGATGGCGAGAGCGGTGGCGCCAGGCATTCCGCATCACATCACCCAGCGGGGAAATCGTTGCCAGGCGACCTTCTTCTGTGAGGAGGACTATGGGGCTTATCTGGAGATCATGGCCCAGTGGTGCGGGCGCTGC
>CAZTAS010000363.1:0-4530 GCA_964611635.1 uncultured Thermodesulfobacteriota bacterium | reverse complement strand
TCGTTGAAGATGCTTTGTCAAATAAACTCCAAAAATTAACTGCGAAACTTTAGTTTTTATTTCACTTTTTGGATTCGGTAGAAGAGCTCTTCGGTGCCAGGCCAATTTTTAGCGATCTCAGGGATTTTCTCGAATAGAGCCTTCTGAAAGGCTTCGGTGTCCGTTTTAATGAATTCCATCCCTGCATCCTTCAGCTTTTTTAAATAATCCTCCTCCAATTCAGCAACTAGCTTGTTGTTATATATGCCCGCCTCATCAGTTGCTTCTTGAAGGGCCTTCTGGTGTTCCGGTTTCAACGACTTCCAAAGCCTCAGGTTGATGCCCACATATTGCGTGCCGTAAGTATGATAGGTAAGGTTTAGATACTTTGCTACCTCGAATATTGAATAATTATAGAAGTAGTCAATGGGCAGTTCAGCACCATCAGCAACTCCCTGCTGGATAGCCACGTACATTTCGTTAAGAGGAATCTTTACTGGGCTGGCGCCTAAAGCCCTGAACCCTGCGATGGGGGGAAGGACACCGGCCCTGATTTTATACCCTTTTAAATCCTCCAGGTTCCGGATCGGCTTTCTCCCACCGACATGGCGAACCATGCGGTCCCAGTCCTGTGCCATCATAAAGATGCCGGTCCGTTTTGCCAGGTCTTCCTTCAGCTCTTTCCCTATGTCTCCGGCCACAACTTTGCGGATGTGCTCTTGAGACCGAAAGACATAGGGAACTTGCATCATCATGTACTTGTTATTGAGATAGCCCATCACAGCCAGTCCCGTCGTGCAGAGATCCTGGGCACCCATCTTGAGGGACTCCGCCATCTGGCGGTTTTTCCCAAGCTGGTTGGCCGGGAAGACTTGAACCTCCAATTCGCCATTAGTTTTCTCTCCTACCAGTTTCGCAAATAAGAGAGCTGCTTTCCCGGTGGGTTGATCTTGTTTGGCATTATGGCCGTATTTGAGAACGCGCTTTCCTTCGGCCTGTAACACCGACATGAGAGAAAAGCTCATCACCACGACCAGCACTATAGCCCAATAGCTTAGCCTTTTCATGATGACCTCCTTTGATGTGGGATTTGTCTGTCTTCGACTCCAAAGCCGGCTTTTTCAAGCAAACCCTTTCATCGATGGGAACCGCTCATCAATAATAGTTCTTTAAGGTATTAAAAAAGGGGTTATCTTACTGTAAGCTCTTGCAATCGCCCCTGAATACTTTGAATATGATGCTTCATGGACTGGAGGGCTGAATTGCTGTTCCGGACCCGTGCGCAGTCCAAAATGCGGTGGTGTTGCTGCTGATAATAACGCTTGATATGGCTGGCTTTAATGCCAAGGTCTGAAAACTTCCGCGTATAGACCTTCATAATGGAGGTAACCAGGAACAGAACCAGTTGATTGTGTGTTGCCTCGGCGATACCGCCTTCCTGATGCTCATGCGGCTGACCCCAAATTGTTAGGCCAACTCCCTCTGATGGAAAACTCAATCGCAGGATTTTAAATAGTTTAATATGATCGCTTGCTTGATTTGTTCAGCGATTTTCTCATAGACCTTTTGTTTTAAAGGAGCTGAAATATGTGCTTTCTTTTGTTAGATTATGGTATAAACTTATGCCTTTTTTCTTTTGCTTGTCAAGAACGATTTGCTGAAAGGTAAAAAAAATTGACAAGAAAGCGATAAAAGGATATATTAATATACTTAAAAATTCTTGCGAAAACGCATACTAGAATCATTCTTTAAGTCTCTTTTCTACCACGGGCGAGAATGGTTCGCAAATGAAAACAGTTGCATGGATGAAATCGCGATGAACTCTGTGGACGGAACTCCGTGGAAGAACTTTCTTTGTAGGCTATCTTACCTGCGGCCTCGGATGGATAGTGAGGAGCCGGGGGAACCAGCACTCCTGATGAGGGATAGTCCAGAAGGAGGTTGGACGGTTCGTTTTATTACTTTTGTCGGATCTTGTGCTTATTTGGGCTACTCGCCGGTGATCCCTGGAACTGTGGGTACGCTGGGGGGAATTCCTCTGGTTCTGCTGGTGTTTTCTAAATTTTCACCGGCTATATATCTGCTTAGCCTGGCAACGTTCTTTTTCATGGCCGTGTGGGTGGCTGAGCGGGCAGAGGTATTGTTTAATGCCCAAGACAGTCGAAAGATTGTTATCGACGAAATCGCCGGTTTCCTGTGCACAATGGCAATGATTCCCGCCACACCGGGTTATCTGGCAGCGGGTTTTATTCTTTTTCGAATACTTGATGTGGTGAAGCCGTATCCGGCCAACATTATCAACAGGAAAATGCGCGGGGGATTTGGCGTGGTGCTGGATGATGTGATAGCGGGTGCATACGCCAGTCTCATTCTTCATCTCGTGCGGTTTTTTAATTACTAATTAATGTTGCTCGTTTTAAGCTTTATTACCGCCTGCAAATTTAGGAGGGGAAGCGAGCGTTTTTCTTCATAAGAGGACAGAAGCTTGATTGCTGAGACCATTGCTGTTGGCAACGAATTGATTTCGGGGAGCGTTGTTGACACAAACTCCTCGTTTGTCAGCCGCCAGTTCTCCCTGTTCGGTCTGGATGTACGATATCACACCGCGGTAGGGGACAATATTGAAGATATACAGTGGGCCCTCCGGACTGCTTCGCAGCGTTCTGATGTGGCTGTGATATGCGGTGGTCTGGGTCCCACCGCTGACGACGTCACCACCGAAGCGGCTGCCCGCTGCATGGGAACCGATCTAGTGCTGGATGAGACGGCGCTGGATGCACTGAGACGCCGTTTTCAGCGAATAGGCATTGAGATGACCCCCAACAACGAGAAGCAGGCCCGACTTCCAAGAGGCGCTACGGTCATTATCAATCCGTGGGGATCTGCGGCAGCCTTTATGATTCGAAACGGCCATTGCCGACAGTTCTTCCTCCCCGGCGTTCCTAAAGAACTGCGCAACCTGCTCCTGCATGAGGTCATTCCCCGGTTACAGTCCGAAATTAATCCCGGATTGGTATTCTTGAACAAATCTTTGCGGATTTTCGGTCTCTCCGAGTCCAAAATTGACCAGATGCTCTCCCATATAAACTGGAACACAGGGCACGCTCGACTTGCATCTCTGCCACATTTCCCTGAGATTGAATTAAAAATAACTTCCCGAGGGTCCACGGAAGCTGAGGCGAGAGAGGAACTGGAGGATACGGAAATTCAAGTCCGAGAGGTTTTAAATGATTACATTTTCACCACCGATCAGGGCACCATGGAGGGGCGCGTCGGGGAACTGTTGCGAGAGCGCGGATGGACCTTGGCTGTCGCCGAATCTTGCACTGGTGGGCTCATAGGACATCGAATCACACAGGTTTCAGGCAGCTCGGATTATTTTGACCGCGGGCTGGTTACTTACAGCAACCGCTCCAAGGTGGAAATTCTGGGCGTTCCCGAAGACATATTGCACCGACATGGTGCCGTCAGCAAGCCTGCCGCCCTGGCCATGGCCAGGGGAGTCAGGGAGAGAAGTGGAAGCCATGTGGGACTGGCCACCACAGGGATCGCAGGCCCCACGGGTGGAGGGCCGGAGAAGCCGGTGGGAACCGTTTTCATTGCCATTGACACGGCTGAAAGCTCTGTTTGCAGGCATTATCTGTTCCGCGGCGATAGGGACCGCGTCAAGACGCTCACCGCTCAGGCAGCGTTGGATCTGTTGCGAAAGTTTTTATTAGGCCGGCTCGAGCGCGGAATAAATCAGTATGAAGTAAGAAACAGCAATTGATCAGTAATCGATAATGAGCATTCGCGCTTTTCTAGCCGCAGAGCTCGACGAAAAAATAATCAAAGCATTGGCGCGAGTCCAAGATGATCTTGCATCCTGCGGCGCCGACGTGCGCTGGGTGAGGCCGGAGAACATCCATCTGACATTTCACTTTTTTGGTAACATTCGCGAGGAGGAGGTCGAGGATATTTACCGGGAGATGCGCAGGGTGTCATCAGCAATAAAACCGATAATGGCTCAGGTGGAAGGGCTCGGTGCGTTCCCCAGCCTGAACAATCCTAAGGTGATATGGGTGGGAATCAGCGATGCTGACGGGAAGTTGGCCGACCTACAGGTCGCTGTTGTCAGCGAGCTTGCCAGGATGGGATACAAGATTGACACTCGGCCCTTCCATCCCCATCTGACCCTGGGGAGACTTCGTTCGTCCGCCGGCAAGGGTGGCCTGCGGGAAGTGTTGAAACAGGAAAAGGTTAGGAGTTTAGGGGACTGGAAAGTCAAGGGAATGACTCTTTTTCGCAGCGAGCTTAGGCCCGCCGGGGCTCAATATACACCTCTACGGGTCATTCCGCTCCATGGCGATGCATAATTTGAGGGAGATGATATATGGAAGGCATCCAGGAAGAAGGGAAAAAGAACAAGGCCCTCGATATGGCCATCACGCAGATAGAGAGGCAGTTTGGCAAAGGCTCCATCATGCGGATGGGAGAAGGGGCCTTGATACCAGACATTCAGGCCATCCCTACCGGCTCACTCTCTCTGGATCTCGCTCTCGGGGTGGGAGG
>CAZTAS010000362.1:0-4537 GCA_964611635.1 uncultured Thermodesulfobacteriota bacterium | reverse complement strand
AGGATGGGCCTCTCCGCCGTTTTGATCAATTTTTTTCCGGAATGGGGGTTATATATCAAATCATCAAAGGGTCCCTCATTATTATTGGTAAATGGGATCACCCATTCAGAAACCATCTGGACTACGCGATTCAACTCATACCCCTCTGATCTTAGTTTACGTATTCGCTCATTTTGCTCATGAGCCTGAGAAATGATCGCATTGATTTCAACCTGAAATAATGCAAACCGAATTACTAGAGACTGTTCCGCTACGCATAATGAGAAGATTTTGGCTTTAGTTGGTATTTTGTTTATCCCAATCAGCCTTTTTATAAAAAAAAAGTATGACATGCTCAATTACATTTAGTCTCTGAATACCCTATATCTTTACGTAAGGATAGTATAAAATCCGCGAACATGACGATTAGTGCTTTTTGATAAGGCTTTTCCGTTGGTGTCTCCCTGATTTTTACCCATTTTTTGATTGTGTCGTCAGAAGCGAATAAAAATAGTTTGGCAAACAGTAAAGTTGCTTTTTTTTGGTATTTTTCTTGATTTTGTTTACTGGTGTGCTTTCTCTGTTGCCCGGATTGAGTAAGCACTTCGTTTAGATGATTGATTAATTCAGTAAAATATTGCACTTTATTCGCCTGTAAGGACGTGTGACTAATTTTTAATAATTCCAAGTCCTTATTCAATTCAGTTTTAAATTGTCCCGACTCTTTCAAATATTCGATCTTTACACTCTCAATCTTGGATGTAATATCTGAAATATCTTCTTTGGTTGCTAGATTTTTGGCTTTTTCCTTCATATATGAAGAGAGGTAGTATTTGGAAATAAAGATAAGACCAAGTATCGCTAAAACTTCGATAAAATTCAAAATGATGTTCATAACTTGCATTTGCTGCCCTCACATTCTGAGGAACTTTGATGTTGATGGGGTCTTGATGGGCTCAAGTCTGGCCTTGACACACCATGCGAGAAATCTTAAATCGTCAAGGCACACCAAAGGGTCCAACCTGTTGTAACCAAAGTCGGTTCATATAGAACATGAGCCAAGAGCAGACCCCTTATCACTCATGCAGTGCCAGATATAATCGGTTTTCTGAAAGGGAAATGTGCTATCAAGATTTTCGATAAGCACTTGGAACTGAAGAAGCGGTACTGGGGCAGGCACTCTTGGGCCAAGGGATACTGTGTGAGTACCGTAAGACTGGATGAGGAGAAGATCCGGAAATATGTGAAATGGCAGTTGCAAAAAGATAGGCGAATTCAGTTCTCATCTTTGTCCTCTTTATCTCTATCGTCTTTATCTTTAACTGTGGGAGAAATTGTCTTAAGGTATATCATAAAACGATACCAGAAGACATAATGTACCCAATAGTAAGTGAACAAGAGGAAACCTATGAGAAGACAAAAATAAGAGGCATATTCGATCCTTCGTTGGTCCAAGCCAAGCAAGTCTTTAAGAAAAGGGCCAAAAAGCGCAAGAAGCATGCTGAAAATAAATAAAGAGCCGCTACTTTGGGATCTGTTACAGAAAGTCAGAACATGGTCAGAAAACATGTCGATTCTACTCTTGCTTTCAGGCCTGGATAATATGGATATCCTTATTGTTACCAACGTAACAACTAAAGCAAAACCTAGCGCCGAAATCGTTATCAATTCGCCCTGATCAAAGGGTAGGCAAAAGGTCAACATATCAGAATCTACCTCAACTTTCGCGTCTCTCTAACTCTGATCGCCCCATCGTTCTTTGTATTTCTCAAATAAAGAATCACAACGCGCACCGTAGAACGAGCATTCGTAGAAGACGTGGTTTTTTCTCACGCGCCCTTTCATCTTTTCCCATCTTACATGTTTTCTGTCGACGCACGTAAACCGCTTTTTCGGCACCTTCTTGATAGGGACAAGTTCCATTCCCAAAGACCTTGACCACCTCAAAAATTCATGGTTTTCTGTAGGGCCATACAAGATTTCTATTTTAGGTTGCTTTTTCATTATAACGCGTTTAAAACATTCTCTAATTAACGGATGGTCATAGAATTTCGAGTGCAAGCGCTTTGAAACTATCTTTATCTCGCCTCGCTTTTGCACCCTATCTAAGAGTTCAACCTGCCCACGAACTGATTCTTCAAAGTTGGTTGCCACCTTGTGGCGCCCACTCACTCTTGCGGAACTGATTCTTAGGCCAAAGCTTGAATTTGCCAAAAAAAGGAAAAAGGCGGTCGTGAATATGACCAAACCGTAGAATTTTGTGGGTGTAGGATTCTGGGTAGCTAAATAGATCAACAACAGAATGACTATTATTCCAACTATTCTCGTGAAGAACTTAAATAGCTCTTTCGGAGAGGTAAATGCTTCAACGCTCATTTGTTTGGCCTCCTCTTAAAGTTTAGAACAGATTGAACCATCAAGAAAGCATACCGAAGTTCTGAAAGGTACTGTCAAGTTTTTTGTGTGAATTTTTTTTTCGGACGATGCATTGAAGAACGGCAGGTTATTAAGCACTTTTCCAATAGGTTTTGACCTCCACTTGAGTTGCATTTTAAGAAAGATTAAGGCCGGGGGTGCATGACACGTTTGCTCTTCGGCCACAGTCTCCATAGGCATTGTCCAGATCCTCCTTTAGGCGTCCAAGAGTGTTATAATATTGAATGATAGACTCATACTTCTTGTAAATCAAGTAGGAAAGGATTAGTGATATGCCGACGACCGAAACCGTAATAGCCGTGTCCAATGGGGTGTTCAGAGAGAACAATAACTCCTCTTGTCCCTGCAAGGCTTGTACAAGGCGTACTGATGGTGGATCAGTCTTGGTCGCAATGAACTTCATCATCAAATAAATGATAAAAACCAAAATGGGCAACGATGTCCGCCGAACAAGAACCAGGGAACGTTCAATATCGTGACAGCGCAAAGTCTCTTGAACCGCCTGTCGATTGAGCTTATCCGTCCGTTCACCGTCTTCACTGATAAAATAACTTGCTTTTATCACATTGCCTTTAACAGAAATGGGCAAGATGAATTTGATCTGGTCGAGGAGTGATTGAATTCGACCATAGTCAATCTTTCGATGAGTGAGGGAAAGCCGTGATCGTATTTGAACAACCAGCAATATCATAATAAATACTATGCCCCATCCGAGTTGGGGTCCCATTTGTATGGCAGTCTTTAGCATATCAACCTTCCTTCTTTAATAGGCAAACCAAATAATACGAGGCGAATGCCGATGAAAGGCAAAGAAGTGGCGTCAATACTGAATACTCGGCCTCCATTGTACTTACCTTTACACCGGTGCAAACAGATACAGTGAAGCCGAAAATAAGGCTGGTGAGCGCAGCATATTTGTTTAATCGCTTTCCAATCAGGGCGTGGACAACACTAGGAAGTAGTGAAAGTTGAGCGGAGTAAAAGACGTAGAGATAGGTTACTATATAACCCTCCGTTAAAATTGACAAGTAGAAATAGAGACTAACAGCAATAACCGTAATTGCTACTGTATATAACCGAGCGGCATTTAGAAACTTGGACGATAGGGCGATTGTCTGAGTTGATATTTCGTCGAGCCTCTGGTGCAGTTTATCTCTGTAAGGCGGAAGATCGTACATTGCCGTGAAAGTTATCGCGGACAGATAGCTGTCTATTGTGGAGAGCATTATGGCTATTACTGCAATGAAGAAAAGTGGTAGGAAAACGAAGGAGGCGAGGCCAAACAGGGAACTTTGAAGTTGGCCGAGAGCTAATCCCGAAACGAAGATTGAAATATTCGAAGATGCTTGATCGACATTGTTGAACACACCGGAATACCTTAAGGACATTCCAAAAATTGTTCCGAGCCCCCAGCTGATTGGAGACTCCCACATTATCTTCTCGAGTCCCTTCCTAATTGGCTTAAGTCTCTCTTTGATGTCTGGTTCGGATGTATCTGTAGACACAGATGCAATTCTTTGCCAAGTCGAGATGTCGACCAGCATCCAAAAGAAATTCGCGAGAAACAGACTGAAGAGAAGAATGGGCCCTTGCGCAAGGGGAGTGCCGAAAAGTGACAAGGACGTTAGCTCGTTTGGCTGAGTAGCTTTTTGGTTTATAAGAAAAGACAGAAAAGAGGCAACTGCAACGACAGCAAGGCCAAAAATGGGAATAAAGATGGTCCGATCTTTCCCGCTTCTGAGAGTATTAAATCCTCCTTTCCTCCAAAACATCAAAAGGAAGAGGAAAATCAATAAGAAGTTAAGCCACCAAAAGACGGAGGTAAATCCATTTTCGAAGGTCAACATCAACGTAAATAATATCACCAGAATCAAACTTACATACGCGAGCGGAAGCTGTCTCTCATCCGTGAGTACGGCAGCTTTGTAACCCCCGGATAGAACATAGACCAAGCAGAAAACAGCGAGAAAGATCGCAACCGTATAGCGGAAGGTAGCCTCTTGGTTAAAAACGGAGAAAATGAAAGAGGCATAATCCGCTTCGACAACCATTGTTCCTGAGAGTCCGATTATCCCGGATTTCGCAAGTGTGAGAACAAAAAAAGTTTACCAAAGTACGTTTT
>CAZTAS010000361.1:0-4577 GCA_964611635.1 uncultured Thermodesulfobacteriota bacterium | reverse complement strand
GAAAAATCAAGGTCGTAGAGGAAGAGGACTTTCAATTGCAAAATTTGGGTTTATAGCTTTTTCAAAAGTGGTGCACGGATGATACAACGGGCTATTCACTGAATAGGGGTGAATCGCTGCGAGGGATTTTTTTCGGCCATGGCGCGATGAAGTTCGTTGATACGCTGTGTTAGCTGGCGGCAATACTTCATTAAATCTTTACGGTTGAGATCTGAGGGGAGGATCAAGGGTTCTCCTTCCATAATGGATATGCCGGAGAAAGGGAGGGGGAGGACCATTCGGTCCCAACTGCGAAAGGTGATGCTCCTGCTAGCCTTTGCAGCCAGAGGGATCAGCGAAGCTCCTGTCTTATAGGCCAGATAAATTACACCCGCTTTCGTTTGCCCGGCGGGCCCCCGGGGCCCATCTGCTAAAATGCCAACACTATGACCATTTCTCAGCAGCATGGTCAATTCCTTGAGAGCTGATATTCCTCCCCGGGAACTTGAACCTCTGACGGCACAATAGCCCATGCGCCGGACGGTTCGCGCTGCCATCTCTCCATCGCGGCTCTGGCTGATAACTGTCGCTATGCCGCGATTGCGGTACGGGTAGGATAGCATGAGGATGTCGCGATGCCAGGCTACATAGATTAGCGGTCCCCTGGAGGAGCGGGAAGCTGGGTATAACCCAACCGCTTGATATGCGAATCGGCAGGTGGCGTAGAGAGCGCGCAAAAGGGCACACAACACTGGTGGTCCCAACCACACAAGAAAACGAAAGGCTAGAGGCTCATTTGAACGATTATCTCCTCGTTCTTCCACCTTGAACTCCATGATACCGCCCCTAACCGGACTGCCGAAAAGCTCGGGAAGTTTTGCTGGATATGAAGCTTTCGTGCAGCTTTTGCCAGCCGAAAGTTGCGGTAATGAAAAGCTAAACCATTATCTATCGCCCTTACACGCAGCCGGTCTCCGAATCCGAAATTACTCAATAACTTCATTCTGTTGAGCGATTACGGGTGTTACGCCAGCCGCGCAACCAAAAGATGGCCGCTACAAGAGCAGCCAGCACCCCCAGGAACTGGGAGGTGGATAGTGTCCCACCAAGCACGAACCCCCTTGGGTCTCCACGGTAAAATTCCAGAACAAATCGGGTCACAGCATAAATGAACACGTATGTAAAGGCGATCTGACCATCAAAAGATTGCCGTTTGCGAAGCACTATCAATATCAGGAAGATAAGGAAAGCATTGAATGACGAATAGAGCTGAACGGGATGAAGAGGCACATTAAGAGGGGCAAGGCTTCGAGGGTGTGTAAAAGTAACGGCCCAGGGAAATGATGTTGTTTTTCCATAACAGCATCCTGCAAAAAAGCAGCCAATTCTCCCCACTGAATGGCCCAGGGCCAAAGATGGTGCGCAGATATCCAGCGTTTTAAGAAATGGGATCCGATATCGACGTGTATACCAATAACACACTATAATCGCCACCGCAAGTCCGCCGTAAAATACAAGCCCACCCTTCCAAATCATGAAGACTTGAAGAGGGTTTGCTGCAAACTCGTCCCAACTTATCAAGACATACAGCGCACGGGAGCCGATAACGGCGCCCAGGAGAACATAAAGCGCCATATCTATAAACAGTTCAGGATTCTCTCCGGCACGGCGTGCTTCCCTCACGGCAACAGCCAGCCCCAGGAGAAAACCCGTGGCGACGAACACGCCATAAGTATAAATGGTGAAGTTTCCAATCTGAAATAAGACAGGGTGCATGAATATTCCTCAACATTATCAGAATATCATTCACGATCAACGATAAGGTGCACGATCAATAAGATGACCCCGATGCTAATGCAGGTGTCGGCCACATTAAAGGCGGGCCAATGCAGTGCCCTGTAATGAATGTCGATGAAATCCACCACCACCCCCCATCTCCATCGATCCATCAGATTGCCCAGCGCTCCTGAGAGCACCAGGGAGAGCGCAATAATTTTGGCAATTTCATCCTCTCGCGCACGGATAATAATTGCGAGAATAGCCAGGGAGGCCAATATGGATATAGGGATGAAAAAATAGCGCTGGATCCACGTCCCTCCGTCCGATAAGATACCGAAAGCCGCCCCCTGATTGCGCACGTGCGCGAGGTTCAGGAATCCTTCCAACACTGGAATAGTCTCGTTCTCTGACAAGGTGTTGATTACCAACGCTTTGGTAGCCTGATCGAACAAGAGAATGGTCACCAAAATGACCATTAGCAGCCAATATTTTAGAGCAATCTTTTTAATGCCTACCACTCTCCGTTTGCAATTTTGAATCAATGGGTCAGTATGCCATGGCGTCTATCTATTGAGTGCAATGTATATCCACTGACGACATTTCGATGAAGTTTTAAATTGTATAATATCATAACATATGCCGGACTGAAAGGAAATCCACTCCGCCTTATAAAATCGATTGTGGATCGGTGCAATGGAGGCAGATTGCGTAAAGGGCAGGAGGTGCTTCTGCGGAATTTTTTCACCGAACATAACTTGAGGCCCAAAATAGTCAGCATTGTCAACAATCCCCTTATAAACCAGCGCCGGGGAATACGTCGAAACATAGCTTGGCCCACAGCCATCCCCAAGATAACGCTGGGAAGATGACAGAGATCCAGCAATAAGATTTCTTGATCCATCATTTTGCGCTCCTGCGAATATAACTTTTTGGTATCAGGGTTAAAAAGTGGAGGCAGGGCAAGGAAGAAATGTTCGAATGCGGAATGATATTTTTCGTTAATATTATTAAAAGATCGCCATATGAGATCCCTTTCCTCTGCTAACCTCTTTATTAGCCTTCGATTGTAAAAACTTCACTCACATTTTTAGTTTTGTGAATCGGCCAGTATGAGGGGCTTTTTTCAACCGTAGAAGATAAGTTTAAGCCATTCTGTTAAATCCAGAGGCTGAAGAAAAAGCAAACCGGAAGAAGTTTAAAAAATACTTTGGAGACTATTCATTTCACAAACTTGTTCGAATGAAATGTCAGGAAGTCAAGAGAATAGAAATAATTTACGATGCCATTTTCATGATTTTCCCAAAAGTAAAGCGATTTGAGTCATCGAATCTAAATCTTCTAGCTTAAGTATTTTATGGACGATTTCCTCCTGTTTAGAGCGTTTCAGAATTCCTTCTGATGCAGTATAAAATTTTTTCTCGATGTCTTCCAGGGTTAATGGGTTATCGGGCATTCCCAATGGTGCATTAATCCTCTTTTCTAAAATTTTTCCATCGGTCATTTTTACGATTAACCTTGCGGCCCGAAACTTCGGGAATATTGCCTCAATCTCTGTATCCTCAATTACTAAAACTTTTTTTGCAATTTCCTTTATCTGTGGGGCATCAAGGGTTTCGGTCACCAGTTCCGATCGACTTACACGTCCCTTTACCAAAGCTAATGCTACCAAAAAAGGGATGGAAAACCTTGCATCGGGTATGGACTGAGGTTTTGTTTTGTTGAGAATCGCTGCATTACGATATGTTCTGATCTCGATTTGTTTAATTTCGGAAATCTGATTTAAAATTTCCTTTCGGAGAAACAAGGCGGCGTCGATGGCGGGAAATGAATGACCACAAGCTGTATGTATCTTATGATATACATTGGAAATTTCATACCGTTCTCCAATCTCGCGGGTGACTTCTCCCGAATCAGCACTATTTGCATAAGCATTAAAGAAACCCTCCTTTGCCTCCAGCACAGCCTTTGGGCCAGTCATTCCACTTTCTGCCAGGAGAGCAGAGAGCAGTCCATCCTGAGATGCTCGTCCAGTATGCATATGTTTGACCGTTGCACCCTCCTCCAGAAAGGCAAAAAGGCCACCACCTGAAGAACCAGCAATCCCTAATGCGTTCACTATAGTCCGAGCTTGTAGTCCCATGGCAACTGCGGAAGCAACACAGGCTCCAAACGGGCCTATAGTACCTGTAGAATGAAATCCTCTTTCGCGATGCCCCCGGTCAATGGCTCGGCAAATCCTCGATGAAACTTCGTAGCCAGAGACAATGGCCGTGAGGAATTGTTTTCCATTTATTTGTCGAGCTTCACAGACAGCAAGTGCTGCGGGAAAAATTGTTGCCCCAAGGTGAAGCCCCGAAGCATAACGATGAGCATCGTCAAGTTCTTCGGCATGGGCGATCATGCCATTGAAAAACGCGGCATAAAGGGTTCTCCCTTTTTCCTTCTGCCCAATCAGTGTTATTTGACCTTTCCCCATGGAGTTTAATATGGAAAGGCCTATTCTCGAAGTATCGGATTCTGCTCCACTGAAACAAGCAGCTAGAAAGTCCAAAAAGCATATCTTTGCTTTCTCAATCACCTTAGGCTTCAATGAATCATATTGAATTTGATTAACGATTTTAACCAAATGTTCTGTCAATGTATTGTGCATTTGAACCTACCTCTTTTCTGGTTCGTAATTAGTCTTCACGCTTTACATGTCAGTTTAAGAAGAGGGGCAGAAAATTATTCCAAAATTACAACAATTTTTATTTTTTGCAATGCTAATCAGTAATGTCCGGTTTACTTTACAATAAAATCAAGTAGTTGCAAACACGGAT
>CAZTAS010000360.1:0-4600 GCA_964611635.1 uncultured Thermodesulfobacteriota bacterium | reverse complement strand
TTAAAAACTTAGTAACTTTTGAGGTCACCGTAAATTATTGAATTGTTAAAGAGCGTCCCGCTATCCGTGAAAATGATTACTTAACTTCTACTGTCGCGTATTTATTATCGGTTTCATTAGAACCTTCATCATTCCTGCAGCGTACCCAGAGTGTATATCGCCCTGGTGCCAATGGTGTGTTGGGCGTAAACTCGGTTTTTGTAGAGTAGGTTACATCATCACCTAATCGTCCACTGTACTCTCCTAATAATGCTTTTTCGTTGCGATCTTTAAAGCGCCAATTATCAAAATTCACTCGACATTCAGTTGCATCGGATGGAATTGACCACGAAAATGTAGGAGTCTTGTTACCTGTAATCTTTGAAACATTTATGACTGGATTTGCTGCGGGCGGTTGAATATTAACGTCTACTATCGCGTATTCATTATCGGTTTCATTCGAACCCGCATCATTCCTGCAGCGTACCCAAAGTGTATATCGACCTGGCGCCAATGGTGTGTTGGGCGTAAACTCGGTTTTTGTAGAGTAGGTTACATCATCACCTAATCGTCCACTGTACTCTCCTAATAATGCTTTTTCGTTGCGATCTTTAAAGCGCCAATTATCAAAATTTACACGACATTCAGTTGCATCGGGTGGAATTGACCACGAAAATGTAGGAGTCTTGTTACCTGCAATCTTTGAGACATTGATGACTGGATTTGCTGCAGGTGGTTGAATATTAGAATCCCCTTTTTTTATAGCGTTAGCTGAGATGACCTCACTGCGGCGAATTCGAAAAACGAAATCACCTTTATCTAGATGAGGATTACGGATTTTACCATATTGAGGATGTTGCGCCCCTTTGGAATAGTTGACTACTTTCCCCTGAAGAAATTCGCCGAGTTCTGTACCTGTTAAAAAACCGTCATTATTAACATCTCCTTCACCCTGAAGAGCCGCTACGAATTGTTGGCGAAATATGCTAATATCCGGAACAGTTTCATTAGCACTGCCAGCAGTAATAAATTGGCGTACGGGTTTTGCGGTTTTATATGAGATATTTTCTGGAATTGCTCGACTGATTGCGAATAAGGAACCTGAGAAACAGCAATCAAAAATAAATAAGGCATGTTTTGAGTCAATGCTCAGCGCATATTCTTCAATCCGTTGCAGGGGAAGAGCTAGTTTTTTAAAAGTACGTTCATCTTGATGAGGGTTAGGAGCCTCTTTAGGAATAATATAGCCCATTGGCTGACCACCCCATTTTGGAGTTAGGGTATGTCCATGTCCGGCATAATAAAATAGGAGTCGATTATCGACTTGATGACCATGTGTATCAATAAAATCCTCAAACGTTTTTGCCAATTCATCGCTGTTGGGATTCATTATTGTTTTTACTTGAAATCCATTAGCCTTTAGAGCTTTTTGAACTGCTTGTATATCCTCAAGCACCCCAGGTAATTTGGGCCATCCATTATCATAATCATTAACTCCAATTACCAATGCATGACTTTCTTTATAAAATCCCACCTTCTGTCCTTCTTTATTTTTAATAGTCAGTTTAATACCTCGTTCTTGGGCAAATGATATAGATATGCCAATCACTAAAAAAATAATGATGAATAGAACTAATTTTCGATGAAACATAATTTCCTCATTTTAGCTATATTATTCAGATGTTCTAATCGCGGCGCTGACCCGCGAGCACGGCGGATGGGAGTCCCGCTTGCGGGAAGCACATCCGACGAGCGCAGTCGGGTCCAGTGCCTTGTTCCGGCGCGGAGCGCCGGGGCAAGGCACTGGACGAAGTCAGCGCCGGGAACAAGTTATTCTATAGTTTCTTGATGTCCCCGCTCTCCGAGGTGATTTTTCAGCCGTCACATACCAGGGAGTCCCCTGTTCCGGGAGCGGCAGATGGGGTGATAAATGCCGTATCATATTGTTATTTCAATATATTAAAGAAAATTGCTTAACAATTTTTTTTTGTGGCGCAGGAGAAAACTGTCTGTATATCATTCGGAAATGGGTGTTATCCATATTTTCAGGAGAAATCGATATGCTTCCCTATTCCTAGCCCATTGCACGCCCGATTCGAGGATCGCCTGCGGATGGAGGCGGTTCCCAAAGAAAACCATGGGTTGTTCAAAAATCCGCACGATTCAGGAGTTGCTGGGGCACCGCGATGTAAGAACCACAATGTTTTATCCCCATACCGTTAAAAGCCAGACCATTAAAGAGGCCAAAATCCCGCTTGATTAAGCAATCAAACCTTCCCGCAGGACGGGATGGTCCCAGCTTTGCTATGCGGGTAAGTGAGAGTATATTTTTTACCGCCCGCTTCGCTAGAGACGCCGAGTGCTCAAAGAGGGATGATTTTTCCATTGCCGTTGACCCCGGTTAAATGGACTTGGTATTTAACGGGTCAGGGACGACGGCAATGGAAAACCACTCAGCTCTGCTTGAATTCGGGATTAAAAAGGGCATATGATACTTCTATGTTTCCAGTTCAATTGCAGCCGAGAGTATCGCCCAAGAAAGACTGTTTCTTTTTGCTTTGCGGCGTCTCAGCGCAAAGCAAAAAATAGATCGGACTCCGCGTTCTCTGTGCCTCAGCGGTGAAAATTGTTTTGTCAAAGAGCCTTTTAGGGTCACCATTCAAGCCACCCGTTTTAGGGGTGCTGGTTGACTTCTGATTTCAGGTTCGTCACCCCGGTCAAGCAACTATCTGAAGTAGGGATTGATTACACCAGCAAAATCCGCATGATGGCGGGGCTACGACAAAATCTATCACGAAGGTTTACTCCCAACAGAAGCAAAGGTTCTGTCAGGAGCTGGGTAGGCCCATTTTGAGGGGTCTTTCCATGAATCTTACCTCCAAATGATAGAGGTTAAGGTATTGTTCAGAAAGGATAAAAGTTAGAAAACAGCAAAATTGTCTCGGAGTCAAGAAAAATCAGTAATCGCCATGGTAGTTTAAGAAGTAAGGGGTTTAGATTTTGGGCAAGCCCATGGGTGGCAACCAGTGAAATAGGTAACGGCGAGCATTTTGGGCAAGTGACGGTTTTTGTAACAACCATTGGGAGGTGCGATTAAGGGCTCGCTCAAAAATAACTTAACATTTTCCCATCTCAGCTTCGGGCCATCCTCGGTCGCCGCTCAATCGCGAAGTCCTCGAAATAGTTCACTATTCCTGTGGCTTCACTCAATCGCGGCAACCAAATCTGACCCAAATCTGAGCGTCAATTCTGCTAAGTTATTCTTGAGCGAGCCATAACGGGCAGGTATGAGGGAGGTAGATGTTATGAGTGCTAGAAAGAGATTGTGTCCATTTTGCCTTTGACTCACAAGGGCAAATTCCATACACTCTGAACATGATAACGGAAGTTCTTATTGTCTCACCTGGATAGGGGCCGGAGGGCCTGGAATGATAAGAGAGGAGAAAGATCATGAAAAGGCTTAAATATACTGGTTTTATTGTGTCTGTAGTATTTGCGTTCTCTTTTCTCTTAGCTTCTCTCGAAGCCCGTGCATGTACAGGCATTCGGATTAAGACAAAAGATGGCCATTATATCTTTGCCCGCACCCTGGAGTTCAGTGCTGAGCAAATGCCATTTGACCTGATCTTTGTGCCCCGGAATCAAAGTTACGAGGGACAGACTCCTTCCGGGAAACCGGGAATGATATGGAAGACAAAATACGCCTATGTGGGCTTTAATCCTTATGGCGCCCGTGTTGTGGCAGATGGTCTAAATGAGAAAGGTCTTGCCTCTGGCTCGTTCCTTTTTCCAGGATGCGCAAAGTATGAGAATTTGACTGAAAAGGATTATTCGCGTGCCATATCATCCGTCGATTTACCGTCATGGATCTTAAGTACCTGCGCAACCGTTTCTGAAGCCCGCAGGCAATTGCCAAAAATCCATGTTTGCAGCATCCAGATGCCTGGGTCGGATTCTGAATTTGATCTGCATTATTTTGTCACGGATGAAACCGGAGACGCTATGATCATTGAATATGTTGATGGAAGACTAAATATTCATGATAACGAAGTCAATGTTATCACAAATTGTCCCACTTATGATTGGCAGACGACAAACCTGAGGAACTATATCGGCTTGAAACCGCTTAATAACCCGGCTATTACCATTGACGGAACAGAGTTTGCCCAGTTTGGCCAGGGCTCGGGCGCAATAGGCCTCCCAGGAGATTTTTCGCCCCCCTCCCGGTTTGTCCGCGCGGTATTTTTTGTTCATACAGCCTATCAGGGAAAAGATGTGGACGAGGGGAAATGACAGAAGTGTGCGGATGATCGATCTAAATGAACTTGATCTAAACGAGCAGCCCAAAGGCTCCATTGGGCCTTCTCATAGCTTGCAATAAGAAAGAGAGGAACCCATGTCCACATACCGAAGAGCTCCCAGTTGTGACCGAAATACCCAAAGTTGGCGAGGCGTGTGGGTTTGTCTACAAGGGCTCGACCCACGAGACGCCAATCGAACGGGGCGGTTTGGGTCAGATATGGCCCGCCCTTGAAGAAGAAGAGAGCGAGCACACCGGCGATGGTAGCTAAGGGCTTGCGCAGAAATAACTTCACATTTTCGCATCCCATCTTCGGGTCAT
>CAZTAS010000359.1:0-4611 GCA_964611635.1 uncultured Thermodesulfobacteriota bacterium | reverse complement strand
GCGCATTTTTTGTTGGTTCCTTTCTCCGTTTTGGCAATTATAAATCAATTGCGTTTATTGTTAATGGTTTTATACAATTTAACGGAGGAATCGTCCAGCCTAAAATGCGCTTTTTTTGCCATATATTTCAGAGTGTTAAACTTTCTGGATCGACACTATCTCATAAAGATCGTCAGCAACAGTCAACAGCAGATTTGACCCCTGTTCACAAACGCTAAAAATTGCGGGGTCCTACTTCTTCTTTGGTTGCGGCCCGGAGCTGACATGCGGCGCAAGCCCGTCCCACTCGCTTGACGCCACGCAGTACAAGCAGAAGTCGCCATGGTCGTAGATCGAACAGTTCAAAGGGCCGCGCTTATCCTTGTGCGCGTAGGCTCCGACAAAAGGCGTCTTGGTTGCTCTCACCACCCTGGTGATCACCCAAGTGATACCGTCCGCGTCGTTCTTGCCCATGAGCAGGCTGTCGCGCTCCCACTCGTTCTGTTCCAGAAAATCGACGCTAAAGAGCTTCAGCACGGTCAGCATGGGGTGCACGGCACGTTGGAACCACCCACGCTTCTCGCCCGGCATCATCATCGCTCCAGAGGCCGTGCCGATATACTTTGTCACGCCAGCAGCCTTCATGGCGTTCCAGAGGTGCGGCAGGTTGTGCGTCTTCGGACGATTTTTCCTGTCGTCACCGAGCGTCGAGATGACGCCATCGCAGCCCGTGAACGCCTCGCTTAGCTTCTCCCCTTCGACCAGCTCCGTCTCGACCACCCTGGTCGTCGGCCTCACGTCTTTGAACTTGTGCGGTGATCGCGTGACCACCACCGCGTCGACACCGATCTCCTCCGCACGGGCGAGGACACCTTTGGCGTATGTTCCGCTGGCGCCGATGATCGCCACCTTAGCAGGCCTTGCAACTATCGTGCTCGTGACTTCTACCTTGTCCACTTTGCGTTTTCTTATTGGGATACGTTGCTCCCTAATGCGGCGTTGACCAACCGCCGATTGGGCGATCGGGTGCGAACTCGCGGTCGGCCGCTTCACATCACCGGCAGCAAAAAGCAGAGCGACGAAGGAGCGGCGCTTTTTGCTGTCCGAGTGCATGTGATTGTTCGACGTTTTTTTTTGGATTAAGCACGTATTGATTGTAGTTGTGCCGGAACTTTATTCAGAATGATTTCATTGAGGTCAATTTTATGACTCGCATTATCAATATCGATTCCCGTAATGTGTCCATTGTCATCATAATCTATGACAATACCCTCGGAAATTTCTACGCTTTCCTTGCTTGCCTTTGACGATAGATCAATATAAAGAGAATCAGTTTCTGGATAATAATTTAATTTCATGGTTTGAACCTCCTATCCGGGAAGGCATTATGGATAGTTTTCTTATCATCAAGTGTTATCACTCTTAAAATCCGATCATCAAATTCTTCAATTTTTCCCCAAAAACGAAAACGATTATGTTCTTGACGCTCAACCTTAAGGGGGTTTTCAATAACCTTAATGCACCATTCCTTTTTTAAATATGGCCGTTTCCGCAAAACTTCATTTTCAAAATATGGTGTATATTTATATTCGGACATAACCCTATGATAACTCGATTAAAATAGTCTGTAAATCCTCTTTTTTGTTTTGAATGCGGCGGTAACGGGGCGGATCAGGCGCGCTGTCAAGCGTCGCCTGCATCCTGCTTGTTATGCCATGCTTTATAATCGCACGAAATTAAACACATTATTCTGAGCGTTAATTTGTTTAAACAAATTCGACTGGGTAATGATTTTTAGAACCCAGTTGTGCAGTAAAGGGGGAAAGAGCCATACTGACATGGTCGCGCCAGGTATAAGTATTCGATACATTTCCGGCAATAATTTGTCCAACGGTAGCAAGGGAAAGGGAATAACGCCAAATAATAAGATCTTATCAATGCTCTCAGTTTCCAGTCCGGTGTTTAGAGCGTCTTTCTGCATAATACGAACATTTTTTAAATTAGCTTTTTGTACTTTTTTAGCTACCTCCTTGAGAAACCCAGAAGACGCGTCCATCGCGATTATACATCCCTGGTCACCCACCATTTGTGCTGCTGGTACGGTGAAAAAACCTGTACCACATCCTACTTCCAGAATAGTTTGTCCCGGATGTATATCTGCAATTCTTAATGTTTTTACAGGATTCATTAGCCATTTTCTAACTCTGCTCCCCATTAGTAATCCTGCCGGTTTGAAAAATAGATTCAATAGCTTTGAATTACCTAAGTCTTCTGTTTTCATGCTAGTTCATCATGTGGATCGGGTAGGTCAGGGGCCTCTCAGCCCCATTCCCCCCTCAGAACCGTGCATGACAGTTTCCCGTCACACGGCTCAAGCATCTCAAAAGGCAGCCCTTATGGGGCGGCCCGGCTATGTTACCTCCTAAGCCGAAGCCCTGGCCCGATACTCTCGGGCTGACATGGCCGGCAGCAACCTGCTCTCCTTTTTATGCCGACGACGCCAGAAATATCCCGCGTATTCGGGCAGATAAGGATTTGCTGCTGCTTTGATCTTCACGTGTCGTCGAATCCCGATTGCACTAACCCGCAAGACCTGATAAGGTTTCTTACCGGTCTTGGCAGCCTTGGCAATCACGGCGAACACATTCTTTCCCGCAGCCGACCAATAGTGTTTGATCCGCCACTTTATAGACTTTGTTGGATGCCGTCGGCGCAGCATGCGCCGGAGTTGTTCAAAGAGATACGTGTCGATACGACTGAAGGCTTCCGATGCCACCACATGACGGTGGTAATTGGCCCAACCTCGAAGCGTTTCGTTCAGCTTCTTGATCAAGACCGGCATCGGCGCGCTGACGTGTTTGCGGATTATTGTTCGCACCTTTTGCATGAGGGTGTGAACTCCCTCATTCGATGGCGTAATGTGCAGAACTCGGCCATGCTTGCGAAAGGTTTGCCCGAGGAACGTAAATCCGTCTTTGATATGCGTGACCACCGTTTTCTCGGATGAGAGTTCGAGGCCACGCTCACGAAGGAAGCCTTCGACCACCGGCTGGATAGAATCTTCCAGGATGGATTTTGATTTTCCTGTGATGATGAAATCATCAGCGTAGCGGACGAAGTTGATACGACACCGACGTTGGACTGCACAGCGGACGGTTTCCTCCAATCCGTCAAGTACCATATTCGAGATGGTGGGACTGATGATCCCGCCTTGCGGAACTCCCTTACGTGTGGGATAGTGGATACCGTTTTCCACATATCCCGCCTTCAACCACTTATGAAGAACGGCTTTGTCCATCGGGATGTTCTTCAAGATCCATTCAAAAGAGATGTTGTCGAAACAACCTTTGATGTCCCCTTCTAGTATCCATGGTGCCGAATTAGGCTTTGACAGGGCATTGAATGCACTTGCTACAGCGTCAGCGCATGACCTGCCTTCTCGAAAGCCATAGGAATTCTTATCGGCTTTTGTTTCGGCTACAGGCGCCAATCCCTGTTTGTAAAGCGCTTGTTGTGCTCTATCATACATAGTTGGAATCGATAGGGGTCTTAACTTTCCGTTCTTCTTTTCTATATAGATCCTCCTCAGAGGCTGAGGATGATAGCCACGTCTGCACAGACTGCAAGCAGCCTGCCATTTGGCTCGGGCGCCTCGGCACAGGACGCCGTCAATGCCAGGGGTCTTTTTCCCCTTATTGGAGGTCACTCGTTTCACAGCCAGTAGCTTGGCGTAGAACGAGTGGGTTAACAGATATTGTAATGATCGAACCTTGTTCCACCTGTTTTCCTGTACAGCCTTTGCGATACGCACCTACAGCCTTCTGACTTTCCGCCGGGCCTCCTTCCAGTCAATGGAATTCCACTTAGCGGCATCATCTCCGAGTGCACCAGCCTGATTGGCCATCATTTGCTTTCTCTTCTTCAAAGGTTCTCCAAGTTCTCTCGCAACGAGACACCAGTTGGACGTCTGCACGCTCGTTCACCGGGGCTGATGCCTACCGATTTTGGCGTTGAGCCATGTTCCATGCTCTATCTTTCGGCTTTCCCGAAAGCATTCGCTTTTTCCAACCTCTCTCACCCGCCTCTCCATCGGCGTGCCTTACGGTTTCGCTTGCCTGGAATTGCTCCAGGCGAAGGACGGGGTTACTACGTTCCACACAGTTGATCCAAAGGATGACTTAGGTGTGTCCTCTACGCCGGGGGTACCACGGTTCCGTACAGGCAGTTAGGAGACCTGTACCCTCACCCCATGCCGCAAACTCTGGGAAGCGGCCTAAGACCTGTTAATCCTCGTAGGTCCGTCGCTCCTTGACGACGCTTACAGACATTCAGTTAATTTCACCATATCATCCGACCCTAGCCCTTAACCGGGGAGGATTGCCGGAAGGGTTCTCCTGTCACCATTTGAACCCAATTCGGTACATTGTCCGCAGGGCTTCGCACCCCGTCATCAGCGCAACGGTAGCACGCCTGCGTAGGGTCCGGCAGGAACATGCCGGGTACTCAAGGTAATTACCTGAGTACACTCAAACTGTGCGACATCGTGTCGCACCATAACGGCAGGCATGAGCGGCGCGACTTAACCCATCTTTCCGGTTCCCAGGAATACATTGGTCCATATTTCAATGGGTT
>CAZTAS010000358.1:0-4621 GCA_964611635.1 uncultured Thermodesulfobacteriota bacterium | reverse complement strand
CCGAAGTGTGGAGGATGAGGGGATTGCAGAGATGCTAACAACCCCGGAGAGCATCTGGACACTCCAGAGTGAGCTTTACCGCAAGGCCAAGCATGAGCCGGCCTGCCTCTTCCACGCCTTGTACGACAGGGTTTATCGGGCGGACATCCTCACTCACGCCTATCGCCTTGTGCGCGCCAACAAGGGGAGCGCCGGCATCGACGGCGTCACCTTCGAGGACATCAAGGCCGAAGAAGGGGCAGCCGCCTTCGTGGCGGGGCTGGCGGAGGGACTCAAGAGCAAGACGTACAAACCGGACCCTGTCAAGCGGGTCATGATCCCCAAGGCCGACGGCACTCAGCGCCCCCCGGGGATTTCGACGACAGCCGGTTGGACGAGGGCACATGCCCTGTGGTGAAGAACATCGGAAAGCCGTTTGCGGGAAAACCGCGCGCACGGTTTGATGAGGGAGGGCTGGTCTAGACCGCCACGGCAAGGCTATTCAGGCACCGTCAAACGAAAGAGACGGAAACGGATAAGCCGAACCTAAAGCCGCTGAGACCCGCTCTCTACTCTACCCAGAAAAGACCAAGGGGCTGCATATTGGCTTCCTTTATGGCATTATTTTCATAGGAACTGGCCTGGGAGGGCTGGGACCTTGGATTGGGGGCTTGATATTCGACCATACGGGCAGCTATCGCCTCCTGTGGATTTCGGTAATGGCCGCCCTGGTGCTGGGAGATATCTGCGTTCGCTTAATCGTCTATCAAATGTCTCGGGGTGGATCAAGCCCCAAGATACGTTGACAAGCCCTCTATAGCCTCACGTAACAAATTTGTTGACAATGAACCTAAAAAATCATTTAATTATTGCTACATTAACCTCTGTGATATCCCTTTTTGTTTATACCGGCAGGTATGAAATAATCGGGGATGTCGCTCCCTAAATTATCAACATCATTGTAAAGGAGGTGGCGACGATTTCTTGGAAGGGGTCAAAATTCAGAAGGTCAAATCGTTTTAAAACAAATCAAGGAGGGCAGAGATGAGAAGGAGACTTTTGTTTAGTATGGCTCTAATATTTGTTTTTACTTTCGGATTGATATTGGGGTCTTCAGGCAACGCATTTTCCGCCAAGGTTCTGAAGCTTGCCCATTTAAATCCTCAAGAACCTTATGAAAATCCTACCGCCCCCATTGCCGCTGTATTTAAAAGCATGGTAGAGGCAAATACAAATGGGAGTATACAGGTGGAACTCTACCCGGCAGGCCAATTGGGAAAAGAACGTGAATCAATGGAACAGGTTCAGCAGGGTGTGATCCAAAGTTACATAGCCTCCGGAACAGGTATCTCACAGTTCTATAAGCTTTATGATGTGACCAACCTTCCATTTGCATTCAGTTCCTATGCAGTGGCATATGAAGTATATGATGGGCCTTTCGGTCAGGAGATGGCCGAGGATATTCGGAAAAAGACAGGCTTTAAAGTTTTGGGATTTGGTGAATCGGGGGGATTCTTCCAGATCACTAATTCCAAAAGGCCTGTAAAATCTCCAGCGGATATGGAAGGGTTGAAAATCCGAACCATGTCCATCCCCCTGCATATGGGAATTATCAAGTCCCTGGGAGGTGCACCGACCCCCATCGCGTGGGTGGAAGTCTATACCTCCTTGCAGACAGGTGTTGTCGATGGCCAGATGAATCCCATACCTATTATTAATACCGCAAAATTCTACGAGGTTCAGAAGTACATAACACTGACCAACCATCTGTATGCCCCTTATGTATGGGTGATGAACGATAAATGGTTCAAGGCCTTGAGCACCTCTGAAAAGGAGATTGTCATTGATTCAGCTAAAACAGCCCTCATTGCGGGAAGGGGGCTAAACCGAATTATTGAGTCAACGGAAAAGGGACTCCCGGTTATTGCAAAGAAGATGCAAGTATATACTCCCAACGCTGATGAGCTGGCCCAGTTCAAAAAACTGGCCATTGCAGGAGCTAAAAAGCTCATATCAGAGAAACTGGGAGATGAGGGGAGGATGTGGGTCGATAAATTCTTGGCTGCTATTGAGGAAGCTGAAAAAAACATTAAGGCACAGGCAAAGTAAGGACTTTTCATCGATGAACTGTAGTCCCAGCAGCAGAAGGCTCATTTTATTGCTTGAAAAGCTTGCCTGGATAGTGGAAAGGGCAGCAGCAGTTCCCTGTATTATTGCCATAGGTGCGATGACTGTTATTGTGATTCTTGGCGTTATCTTTCGTTATGTCCTTGTAAGCCCACTTGGCTGGACAGAGGAGGCGGCCCGGTACTTAATGATCTGGGCCGCTTCCCTTGCGGTGAGCATGGGAATTATGAAACGTGAGCATGTGGGAATTACCCTTGTTGTAAAAAAATTACCTCCTGGACTTGAACGATGGTGCGCTGTGGGTGTCCATCTTGCCATCCTGTTTTTTTTATGGGTACTGACTCAACGGGGCTATTACATGGCCATAAACGGGAAGGCCCAAATCTCTCCCCTTTTGGGCGTTAGCATGATATGGTCTTTGGCCGCGGTCCCAATAGCAGGGCTTTTGGCTATGCTCCAAACCGCGTTTTTAATTATTATCAAGATATTCAGCCCTTCAATGCCTAAGTAAAGGTATCAACGAGAAAATCCGATATGCTGGTGTTTATTGCTATTGTCTTTTTTGGGCTTTTAATTCTTGGAACCCCTATTGGATTTGCCCTGGGAATAGCCGCCCTTGCGGTTTTTATCAAGATGGATATCCCTGTCCTTTTGAATATGGTGCCCCAGCGTTTTTATGCCGGTCTTGATATGTTTACCTTAATGGCCATGCCTTTCTTTATCCTTGCCGGTGAGATTATGAACAAAACGGGGATTACCCACAGGCTGGTACAGTTTGCCAATATCCTCGTGGGACATCTCAGGGGAGGCTTAGCACATGCCAATATAGTTGCCAGCATTTTCTTTGCCGGGCTTACTGGGGCAGCAGTATCTGATACCGCAGCTATTGGCACTATGTTGATCCCAGCCATGGTAGAGGATGGCTATGAGGTGGATTATAGTGCTGCTGTGACGGCGTCTTCCTCAATCATCGGGCCTACTATACCGCCGAGTAACATGATGGTGATCTATGGCTCAATAATGAACGTGTCTATCGCCGGACTATTTGCCTCCGGGATACTGCCTGGATTACTCCTGGGCTTTATGCTCATGATACTGGCAGGGTACTTTGCAGCCAAACGCAGATATCCAAAAAGGAAGAGAAGTGGTCTGATAATGATTCTGAAAGCCACCAAAGATGCCATAATACCTCTTTTAATGCCGATTATTATCCTGGGTGGAATATTGAGCGGTGTCTTTACACCAACGGAAGCGGCTGCTGTGGCTGTTGGCTATGCGGCGTTTGTGGGTTTCTTTGTATTAAAGACTCTTTGTCTTAAAGATCTCCCGGAACTTTTTTACAAGACGGCGATGACCACGGGTGTTGTGTTTCTTATTATCGGAACAGCCTCTATATGTGGATGGATCCTGGCCTCTGAAAAGATCCCTGAGAGAATAGCAGCAGCCATACTTTCAATAAGCAATAATAAAAATATCATGCTTCTGCTCATCTTGCTGTTGATGATCATTGTGGGAATGTTCATGGATATTGCAGCAGCACTTATAATTCTCGGTCCAATCCTCCATCCCCTTGCTGTAAGCCAGGGGGTGAACCCTCTTCATTTTGGGATTATTATGGTTCTATCACTCAATATCGCTCTAATTACTCCACCTGTAGGTGCGTGTCTGTTCGTGGCATGCGGTATAACCAAGCTCAGCCTTGAGCAGCTATCCAAAGCCATCTGGCCTTTTATCGTAGTAGAATTTATCGTGCTGTTTATGATCACTTTTATGCCAGATATCTCCATGACCATCCCTAAGTTGCTGGGATTCTATTGAAAAATTGCCTGAATCTTGCAATGCTTTATTAGTTGACGACCAAGTCTCTTTCTCATATACTCCCTCTCAAAACATACGATTCCATAGTGAACAATTAAGTTATCCCTGTGCATGGTAGTTTCAGGAGGGCACATGGATCTGAAGGAAGCAGTCAAAGAGATACGTCTCAAAGTAAAAGATGCCCGGGAAGAAATTGTGCGTTTCCTGCGTGAGATCGTTGCTATCCCCAGCATGGAGGGCCGGATCAAGGAGGTGGGGGAGCGCATTGCAAAGGAAATGACAACCCTGGGGTTCGAGGAAATCCGGTTCGACCGCATGGGTAATATTCTGGGCCATATGGGCAGCGGTCCTGTGGTGATGGTGTATGACAGCCACATCGACACCGTGGGCATCGGAGACCCGGATGCCTGGGGGTGGGATCCCTTTCAGGGCAAGGAGGAGAACGGCATCCTATATGCCCGCGGTGCCGGTGACGAAAAAGGATCCACACCGGGAATGGTTTACGGCCTGGCCATCGCCAAGAACCTGGGCTTGCTGGAGGGTATTACTGCCTATTACTTCGGCAATATGGAGGAGTGGTGCGATGGTATCGCCGCTCATGCCCTTGTTGAGGTGGAGGGGATACGCCCCGATTACGTGGTCATCGGTGAATCAACACGAATGCATGTGTATCGGGGCCAAAAAGGCCGTGTGGAGT
>CAZTAS010000357.1:0-4630 GCA_964611635.1 uncultured Thermodesulfobacteriota bacterium | reverse complement strand
TCGTGAGAACCTGAGCCTTCGGCTCCCACACAACAAGTTGTGTGGGCCACCCGCCCCACGAGCGCACGGGGAGGCCACCTGGAGGTTAGGGTTTCATTGATCGTTTGGAGACAGAACGTAGGGTGGGCTGTGCCCACCTCACTTTCTGTTAATTAACCTATCATTGATGGTGGGCACAGCCCACCCTACTCATGCGAAGGCTGAAACCGGGGCGAAAGGCAAAGCAAAAGAAAGAATAGGCATGCTGTTTCCGTAATTCCCGATGACAGCCATATTTTTCGGCTCAAAGAAAGCTTGAAAATTCACATTCCTCCTTATCAAGGCGATTTTGGGCAGCCCCGGTGGACTAGAACAGGCAATTTTCAAAGGTCCATCGTTATTTGCTCAAGGATTGACCTTTGCCTTTTACAGAAGGTGGATCTCAGTTACTCCCTTTATCTACTCACCCGCGATCATCAGAAAAGCAATTACACATTGAAAGGAACCACGCGATCTCTACATGATGGAAGTGCGTATCCTTCTTCAGGCACGACCTCTGAGGGCGGCCTGGATCATGATATACCGGCTGATGCCATCAAGGCTGATCATTCCTCTCAATTGTTTGCCTTCGAGAACAGAGGCTGCTGTTTTATGGCCGGAAAGAAGCTCGCGGTATACTTCATCCAATGGTGTTTGAGGATAGACAGAGATGAAGTCCCGATCCATAACCTCCGAAACTGGAATGTCAACACCTTTATCGTGGATCGCAGAAATGATATCCATACGAGTCAGAATGCCCTCTATACCCCGCTCCCCTGCCACCGGGAAATCCTGCTGACAGCCATGGTAGACGTGTTCCAGAGACCGAGAGAGAGGTTCGTCCGGCCGCAAACTGCGAAAGTCAGTTGCCATGACTTCGCGTGTCGGTATCCTTTGCAGGACATTCCGGAGCATGACGTGCTGTTTCTCACTCCCTGCGCCCATGTAAAGAAAGATGCCAATCAAGGCGAGCCACCAGTTGAAAAATATCCCGTAAAATATGAAGAACATCGCAACAGCCTGTCCAATAAAGACGGCGATGGAGGTGGCTCGAACATAGTCCATCTTAAAAGCAAGTATTCCGCGGAGCACTCTGCCCCCGTCCATGGGAAAAGCCGGTATCAGGTTAAAGATGGCCAGTATGATGTTCACACCAATGAGCCCGGCAAAAAACGCACGAGCTGAATCGGGATACAGATTGGGAGCGCTAATCCCAGTCCAATGGCCGATGAAGATATAGAGGATGCCGGCAATCACCAGGTTAATGAAAGGGCCTATAATGGACATTGCGATCTCCTGGCTCGGCTTCTCGGGCATTTCCTCCAGGGTTGCCACGCCCCCAATGGGGAGCAGGGTTATGCTCTTTGCCTCCTTGCCGAACCTGCGGGCAATCAGGCTGTGGCTGAGCTCGTGAATAAGAACGCAGGCGAAGACAGCACAGATGAAGAGCACAGCCAGCATCGCATCTGCGGCCCCTCGTTTTGACAGCGCTGAGAAAAAGATAAAGAACAGAAGCAGAAAAAATGTTGCGTGAATGTTGAAATGTATCCCAAATATTTTCCCGAGTTTAAAAGACCATCGCATGATTGGATTACCTCCTTTTAGTCCATTCGTTAAAGATATAATCTACCTCTGATCCTCTCGCCTTATCCAATCATTCGTCGCTACTTTGCTTACCGCCAGTCCTATCTGCCTCCACTGCGGCAAACTCCTTCAAGGTTTCTGACAGCTCCCGTAATTTGCCATCTACCAAGGAGTTGATTGTTCCCTCTGGAAAGGTTCCATCCTCCATCCTCTCCCCCGCTTTCAGGCCGGTCAGGACTTCTATGCCCTCATCGATGTTCTTCACCTGCCAGATATGAAATTTGCCCTCCTTAACAGCCTCAACCACCTCCTCTTTGAGCATCAAGTTCCTCACGTTGCTCGCCGGGATGATCACTCCCTGCTCACCGGTCAGCCCTTTGGCTTTGCAGACCTCGAAAAATCCCTCAATCTTGTCGTTCACGCCGCCGATGGCCTGGACCTCACCCTTCTGGTTGACCGAGCCGGTCACAGCGATGCCCTGTTTGATGGGCGCACCCGACAGGCTGGAGAGAATGGCATACAGCTCCGTCGAGGAAGCAGAGTCACCCTCTACTCCCGAGTAGCTCTGCTCGAACACAAGGCTGGCCGAAAGGCTGAGGGGTTTATCGTGAGCGTATCTCTCCGCCAGATAGCCGGACAGAATCATGACCCCCTTGGTGTGGATGGGACCGCCGAGCTTGGCCTCCCGCTCGATGTCGATAAGGCCTTCTCGGCCCAGGCTGATGCTGGCTGTGATCCTGCTTGGCCGGCCAAAGCTTATGTCACCCAGGTCGATCACCGAGAGACCGTTTACCTGGCCTACTTTTTCGCCTGCGACATCGATCATAATTGTGCCTTGCTCGATCATCTCCCCGATCTTCTCCTTCAGGAGGCTCGAGCGATAGAACTTCTCTTCAATGGCCTTCTTCACGTGAGCGGTGTTTACGTGCGCCGAGTTTTCCTGCACTGCGTAGAAGCTCGCCTCCCTGATGACATCGGAAATTTCACCAAACCTCGTGGACAGCTTCTCCTGATTTGCGGCGAGCCTCGAGCAATGTTCCACGAGCTTGGCAAGTGCCGAGTTGTCTAAATGTCTGAGGCTCTCTTCTTCGCACACAGTGCAGACGAAAGAAGTAAAATTCTTTATATTCTCTTTGCTACGATCCATTGTGGTATCAAAATCGGCCTTGACCTTAAAGAGCTCGCGGAAATCCTCGTCGTAGGCGTGGAGGAGGTGGTAGAGCATTGGGATGCCGATCAGAACGACCTTTACATTCAAGGGAATGGGTTCTGGCATCAGGCCCTTGGTGGTGATGAAGCCCAGACGCTCCCCTGCCTCTTCGATTACGATCTCCATATTTCTGAGAGCCCGCTTCAGGCTATCCCACGACAAGAAATTGCGCAGTACCTCTTCGACGGGAAGAACAAGGTAACCCCCATTTGCCCGATGGAGCGAGCCCTCACGGATCATGGTGAAGTCGGTCATCAAGGCACCGAACTGGGCTTCCTTCTCTATGCGGCCAAAGAGGTTGTTATAGGTAGGATTCAACTCCATGACCACCGGGGCCCCTTCAAGCACTGAGTTGTCCACCAGAACGTTCACCTGATATTTCCTGAAAGCCAGTTCGCTGGCACCTGGTATAGAAACAGGTGTTGGTGCCTGTGCTTGGGGTTCACCCCGGAATTGAGATAAGTTGTCCAGTATGTCATCCCGCACTTGCTCCAGATAAGCCACAACATTAGGAAGATCTTGATATTTCTCCTTCAGATCTTCAATCAAGTGACCGAGGGCATAGAGGGCTACCTCTCGATCCAACTTCTGGAGTTCTTCATCGGCACTTTTGTCCAAAGCCCTCGCCTGCCTGACACCTGCTTTTAACTCATCCTGCAGAGCACTCTGCTTTTGAGCGATTTCCTCTCTTTCCTCCGGACTCAAGGCCGTGAACTCTTCTTCCTTGAGCGGTTTCCCCTCTTTCACCGGTATGGTCAGAAGCCCAACTGGTGTTGCCTGGATACTAAAGCCTTGCTTCTGGGCCTTCTCAGTAATCTTCTGGAAGAGAACATCTTTTTGCTGCTGGATGAGATTTGTGGCCTGTTCCCTTCTCACGGCATACTCCTCGCTCTCAAAGGTTTTTCGGATTTCTCTTCGTGCCTCATCCACCAGCTTCTGTACAGCCGCCTGGAACTCCCTTCCACGACCAGAAGGAAGCGAAAGGGCTTTAGGGCGGTAGTTGTCGCGGAAATTGTTCACGTAACACCAATCCGTGGGCGCAGGTCTGGCCTTTGCTTCCCGCTCAAGGAATCGCTTTATCGCGGTGGTCCTTCCTGTTCCCGGTACACCGGCCACATAGATATTAAAACCCATGTTTTTAATCCCCAGACCAAACTGCAATGCCTTAATGGCTCTGCCCTGGCCGATAATGGCCTCCAGGCGCTTCAACTCCTTGGTGGTTTTGCAGTCTAGAATTCGAGGATCGCAACTCCACCGCAGCCTATCTGGAAATATTTCATCGATCATATCTATCCCCTTTCGTTAAGATGCTCCCATCATGCTTTGCTCCTCATTAATGACGGCATGGGGAACTCAGTGGACTTTATATTTGACTAAGAAAGAAAATTCTGGGCTTTCCACCATCAGGAACTCACCCTCTAAATGGAACTCTTCTCCCTCGGCAAGATTATCCACTTCTTTCACTTCTACGTCAACCACTTTTCTATCGTCTGTTTTCTGGGAACACCATATTTATTTCTCGATTGTTAGTAGTGGATGCGCAGGATTCGGGCATGACAAGGATAGCACGGTTTTTGGCGCCAGGCATTCCGCATCACATCACCCCGCGGGAAAATCGCCGCCAGGCAACCTTGTTCTGTGATAAGGACTATGGGGCTTATCTGGAGATCATGGGTGAGCGGGGAGGCCGTCGGGGAGTGTGGGTTTGCTCAATCGTTTAGAGAAAGCCACAGGCCGCGTTCTGCTGAGGCAGGGCCGAAAAACGAAGCGAGGGAAAAATAGGTGTTGTGTCCGTACGCAGTAACAACTGCTTATTCT
>CAZTAS010000356.1:0-4687 GCA_964611635.1 uncultured Thermodesulfobacteriota bacterium | reverse complement strand
CCACATGCCCATATGTGATGGCCCCAAAACGATCGACTCAACCTCTTGTCCTCTATCAACATCTTAAGAGAAGTCTTCCCTTTGAGCAAGTGCATTAATAGGCTTACGGAAAATTGAGGGGGGAACGGAGACAAAGACATGTACATGCTCTCTGGAAACATGTCCCTTGATGATCTTCACATCTTTGGGTTTACAAATCTCCCGGATCAAATCCCGCACTCGCTCGGCAATCTCTCCCCGCAAAATCGGCTTGTAGTATTTTGTGATCCACACGATGTGGCATTTCAGATCATAAACGGGATGGCTGAATTGTCGATAATACCCCATACCGCAAGCATACTAAATTGTTCGCCTAAAGGCGAGGATTTTTCTCCCATCCTCCGAATGGGACAAAAATTATGGGACCCTGTATTGTATCCTTTTGATGTAAATTAAAGACTCCGCTGGAGAACAATTTTAAATATGGAAGGAAGAGGAGCGAGTGCGGAAATAGGGCTAAGGATCAGCTCTAATCTCAGAAAGCTTTTCTTTCCCCAAAGAAAGGAGTAAAAATGGATCGAATACAAGAGACAACTTTTCCTTGCTGGCACCTTCCTACCAGGAGCCGCAAACCCAGAGAGACGGGCATAACCCATGCCAACGATAGGACGATGGGTTTAAGGCATGTACAAGATCTTTGCGAATCACTGGGAGAATATATAGATGTCGTAAAAGTCAGAGGGTGGCCGCTGCATACCATGGAGTTCGTTAAGAAAAAAAATAAGATATACAAAGATTACAATATAGAAATTTCTGCTGGCGATTACTTAGAGTATGTCGTCCTGCAAGGTACTGAAAAAGTTCAAGGGTACTTGTCAGAGGCCAAAGAGCTAGGTTTTACCATGATCGAAGTCTGTGATGCGATAGTTGTCATCCCTCTGGAGGATAAGATGAGAATAATAGAGATGGCCAAAAGACAAGAATTTAAGGTGATATGCGAAGTTGGGAAAAAGGATCTTGATTGGGAAAAGGTCAAATTCAATCCAGGCACATACTTAAACGAAATTGCAAGAAGTATTGAATCCGGAGCCTGGAAAGTCATGATTGAATCACAGGGATTGGCTGAATTTACTCCTGAGATAAATAAAGATTTCTACCATACAATAGTCAATAAGGCAGGATTGAAAGATCTTATATTTGAAGCCCCGAATGAGAAAGCTTTTGCTTGGTTCATTAGTGAATTTGGTTCAGAGGTAAATTTATGTCTTAATGCTGATCACGTATTTGAGGCAGAGCATTACAGAAGAGGACTCAGGGGCCGAAGGGCCGTTTTCGGAATAGTAGGGACTTTTCCAGGGAATGGATGATAATAAAAAACCAGGTTCAAGGAAAGGAGGACAAAATGGCTAAGAGAGTAATATTGGTAGTAATGGCAGGGATTGTGTTAATCTCGCTGCTAGGATTAGCAAAAGGTAATGCGGCGCAGTTCCCGACGAAGGTTGTGACCATAGTATGTCATGCCAGGGCTGGTGGGGGTGCGGATACATTTGCTCGTCAGTTGTCAAAATATGCCGAAAAGCACCTTGGTCAATCCGTAGTGGTTATAAACAAGATGGGAGGCAGGGGAAGTACTGCCATGTCTTATGTGTATCGTCAACCCGCTGATGGATATACAGTTATGACAATTACCCCATCCGTGGTGGCTAATTGGGCAGCGAGTCGAGCTCCTATTAGCAATGATGAATTTATCGGTATAACCCGGGCACAGCGAGATTTATGGATGATTGCCGTTCCTGCAGACAGCCAATTCAAGAACATTGATGAATTGATCAGCTATGCTAAACAGCAACCCGGTGAGGTGCAATGGGCTGGATTTGAAATAGGCACTCACCCCCATATGATAGGCTATGAGCTGGCTCAAAAGGCGGGTTTTGAACTGACCTGGGTTCCGTATGGAAGTGGTGGCCCCGTGGTTACAGCTTTATTAGGCCATCATCAAAATGTGGGCATTACAGCGGTATCGGTGCTGCGGTCGCACCTGGAAGCGGGCACATTAAAGCCATTAGCTATTGCTGCTGAAAAACGAAGTTCTATTTCCCCCAAGGTTCCGACGTTGAAAGAAAAAGGCTATGATATCAATCTTATGCAGTGGAGGGGAATAATAGCAAGGAAGGGGATACCAGCAGATAGAATCCGGATAGTATTCGAAGCTTTCCGGAAGGCCATGCAGGAGCCCGGTTGGAAGGACTACATGAAAAAGGCTGGCATGGAAGAAGAATGTTTGTCTCCCAATGAATTTTCTGAGGCCATGAAGAAGGAGATGGAGAGCATAAGAGCATATATGAAGCGGACAGGTATGATTAAATAAGGCACACAGCATGTATGTGGGGTAGATGAGGATATAAGGTAGTTTAAGTTTACAATTTGAAGACTGTGGGTTTCCTTGAGGCTGCGCTTCGTAACACCTTAAGGAAACCTACCTTAGAAAAACGGAAAAAGTTAGTCGAGTTACCTTCTATATATCTTGGGAGAGAGGATACGCCAATCTTTTTTAAAGTATAAACTATTTGATGTAGATAAAATGGAGATATGAGTGTTGAAGAACGCTGATATAATTATCGCTATCGTAATCTTAGGGCTTTGTGGTTTTCTATATCGACTTATAATGGACTTCCCTCCTCCTCTTCTGCGTAATACTCCAGGCCCTGCATATTTCCCTAAGTTAGTGGTAATAGGACTAGCATCACTTAGCTTAATATTATTGGTTAAGGAGATAAGTGGCCGAAGCCAGTACCTCTCCGCGTTAAAATGGAACAAGCACGTACTTATCGCGATGGGCGTGGCCATGGGCTATGTTTTGCTGGTTCCCTTCGCAGGGTATTTTCTGGCTACTTTTTTATTCCTTATCTGTTGGATTAAAGTTCTCGAGAATCGTGGATGGCTTTCTGTCATAGCAGCTTCTGTTACTTTTCTTGTCTTAGTGTACGCATTTTTTTATAAGACATTGCGAGTGGCGCTTCCTCTTGGACATTTTCTGGAATCCTGGGTGAGGTAAGGTAATGCTGGAAAATCTTTTGCAAGGAATGATTGCGGTTTTTCTCCCAACAAATTTCTTATTCATCATAATAGGGACCATTATAGGAGTGATTGTTGGGGCTTTACCAGGATTAACAGCATCCATGGGAATAGCTTTAATGATGCCGATTACCTTTGGCATGAAACCTCTAACGGCCCTGCTTCTGTTGTGCGCCCTTTATATGGCAGCTCTTTATGGGGGGTCAATCAGTGCTATTACTTTTAGCGCACCCGGGACTCCAGCAGCTGCGGCAACAGTGTCAGACGGATACCCTCTTGCACAAAAAGGTTGCCCTGGAAAGGCCCTGGGAATGTCCGCAATTGCCTCGGCCTGCGGCGGATTTATAGGCACTGTCTGCCTGATTTTTTTTTCCATCCCGCTGGTCATGATGGCTTTGCGTTTCGGACCACCGGAGTATTTTGCACTGGGCGTTTTCGGGCTCACTATAGTCTCGAGTTTTTTGGGCCGCTCCTGGATAAAAGGATTTATTTCAGCGCTTATCGGCCTGTTGCTGGCAACCATTGGGGTGGATCCGTTCACTGGCTATCCCAGGTTCACACTGGGATCAACCGAGCTATTCGACGGCATAGCCCTCGTGCCGGTCCTGATTGGGTTATTCGCCATATCGGAAGTATTCAGTATGTTCGAGGGAGATGCAGTCGGAAAACTGGGTGTCAAAATTAAGTCAAAAACTATATTCGGCCAGTTACCCTCATGGAAAGAAATGCGAGTCAATGCGGTAAATATTATTAGATCTTCAATCATCGGGACTTTAGTAGGAGTTATTCCGGCGGCTGGCGCATCTATTGCATCTTTCATCGCTTATAATGAAGCTAAGCGATTCTCCAAGCATCCAGAGGAGTTTGGAGAAGGTAGTTTGGAGGGAATAGCCGCCGCGGAGTCATCAAATAATGCAAACGCTGGGGGTGCGCTGGTTCCTTTGCTTAGTCTCGGGATACCAGGTTCACCCGCTACTGCTGTTCTGATGGGAGCACTCATGCTACATGGATTAATTCCTGGTCCTTTGCTCTTCGCACGACATCCCGATGTGGTCTACGGTATCTTCTGTGGCCTTTTCGTTGCTGCAGCGGTGATGCTACTAGTTGCACTAATGGGAATACCCGTCTGGGTTAAAATAATCGAACTCCCCAAAAGTTTCTTAGCTCCTATTATTTTCGGAATTGCTTTTATAGGATCATACTCCATAAACAATCGCGTCTTAGAGGTTTGGATAATGCTTATTTTCGGAGTAGTGGGCTATTTCTTTCGCAAACGAGGATTCCCCGTGGTCTCAACAGTCATTGCCCTGGTTCTGGGTGACATGATTGAGAAGAACCTGCAGCGTTCCTTAATAATGTCAAAAGGTAGTTATACGATTTTTTTCACACATCCTATCAGTGCTGCATTACTGGCCTTAGCTGTTTTTACCTTCTTCATTCCCATCTATCGTGATCGACAAAAAAAGGTTTCAGATAAGAATGGCGATAGTTAAAATATACATAATAATAGTAAAAGGGATTTTTATCTTTGTGTCTGCGATGCCTTTTTTCTGTTGGATATGATGAAGCTTGATTAATCTATAGCAAACGTCTTAATTATATTGACATAATGAAAGTATTTTTTTCGGTTTCC
>CAZTAS010000355.1:0-4754 GCA_964611635.1 uncultured Thermodesulfobacteriota bacterium | reverse complement strand
GCTCATTACATTATCGGTGATCAGACAGTGGAGCAAAATTTGGAGTCCATGAAAGTGTTAAGAGCTCAAATGTCCAAACGCAAACCGCTGTTTGTTTCTGATGAGCTTCCGCATCACTCCCATGCCCTTGCCCATAAGTATTACTCAGTGGTTATACCTTCAAGAACTGGTAAGCGGGGACAGCCCACAAACCCACAACGAATCATCTATCCCGATCTCGATTGCGCCAAGGTTCAAAAAACTAACTCTAAATAACATGTGGTCAAAGAGCAAAGATCCTTCTTCTTGCGCGAGCAGGATCGTATCGTGGCGCGGTTGAAGAACTCCAAGAGCAATGCAATAAACCCTCAATAATGCGACTCGGAATACACCTAATTGGCGATCCGGCCAGTAGTTCTGCAAATCAATAAGGCAGTTATATTGGGGGTTGATCGACGTTCAGGTAATGGGCTGCACGATCTGCGATCCGGCGTACATAATTCACGGTCTGGACAGGATGGCGCCCCACTGAGGTCTCATCCGATAGGATAATGGCATTCGCACCATCAAGGACGGCGTTGGCCACGTCGCAGATCTCGGCACGGAGGGGGACGGGGCTGCGCGTCATGGAATCCATGACCTGGCCACCCATGGAGCACGGGATGCGGAGCCTGCGGCAAAGGCCCAGGATGCGCTTTTGGGCCAGGGGCAGCTCCTCAGGGGGCAATTCTGTCCCCAGGTCGCCACGGGCCACACAAATGCCGTCGGAAACCTCCGTTATGGCTTCAATGGTGTCCACGGCCTGAGAATTTTCGATCTTAGGCCAAATGGGGATATGAGCGCCGCGCTGAGTCAGGTGCTCCCTAGCGTTGCGCACATCATGAGGGCCACGTACGAATGATATATAGATCTGGTCCACCCCCAGCTCAACTCCTAAATCCAGATCCTGGCGATCCTTCATGGTCAGGGGAGCCGGCTGGCCCAGGAGGGCGGGTATATTTATTCCTTTTCCTGTATCGATGGTGCCTCCCACCCGCACGCGACAGCAAATATCGGCACCTCGAACCTCCTCCACCTGCAGTTCCACCCGGCGATCGCTCAGGAAAATCGTGTCTCCCGAGGAAACGTTCGTGCACAAATCAGGGTCGGATACAGAAGCCCGATCCACTCCTCCCGATACCTCTTCAGTCGTCAGGACAAAACGCTGTCCCGGTCGAAGCTCCACCGGGCCTGGGAAAAAGCCCAGCCGAATTTTCCTCCCCTTCAGGTCCAGCAGAACATAAATGTTTTTGCCCAACTGCTGACCCACCCGCCGGACCGCAGCCACAAGCTCACCGGCCTGACCGGCGTTGGCGTGGGAGAGGTTTATGCGGCAACCGTCCATGCCCGCCAGCGTCATTTCTTTGATCAACCCGTCGGATTCCGTGGAAGGACCCAACGTTGCAATTATATCAATATGTCTCGCCAATTTGTTCATGCTGATTTTCTAACGCCTCCAGAATTATCGGTGATTTAAATCTTTTCTCCAAAGGAAAGATTATTAAAAATAGTCCTGACCCTTGCCCCGCTCAAATGGTTGATTGAATGAAATAGGCAGGAAGCACATATCGGGGGCCTAAATAAATAATGAATTAGATGTACAAGGCTCAACGGATTCGCGCTGCTTTATCAACCCTTACCAGCAAACTACATATTATTTAGAATTTCGAAATCCGGCGGATTATTTTTTTTCTTTTGCTCTGTCTACGCGAAGCGAACGGCCATTTAAAGAGTAACCGTTTAGCTTCTTGATGGCGTCCTCTGCAAGTTCATCGGTTGCCATCTCTACAAACCCGAAGCCCCTGGATTTCGCTGAGAACCGCTCCCGGATAATCTTGACGGAATCGACCGTGCCGACTTCTGCGAAAAGGTTTTTGAGATCATCTTCTTCCGTGGAAAAAGGAAGGTTGCCCACGTAAAGATTCTTTCCCATGATTCTAACTCTCTCTTCCTGGTCGCTGGGATTAACACACGAAAATGCTTCCGCTGGAGAGCTGCAGAGCCCCTCCCTTAAGATAGGGGTGCATTTTCATGCTTCTTGGGTGCAGGCAGAAAGCGGAGAAAACCACATTGATCTTGCCCGAACACTATGAAGGGTGAGATAAGGCGACCTAGCTTTCGCCCTCCTTGTTTAAACTTGTTATACTGGCCGATATCCGCTCCTGAACCTGGATTGTATGAGAAAGAAGCATTTTTTGATAAATGGCCGACAGGTGAGCGTTTGGCAGCGATAGGGCTTGAAATATCTCTGCTCTTCTGCGCCGCATTCCCGGGCGTGGGCTGGAGAGAGAGGAAGAAAACTCTCAGAATTCCAGGCGCTTTCCGGAAAAATGCAAATGGCCCCGCACGACATAGATAAAATTTTGAGGGCCATTATCATATTAATTAAGTTCCCATTTAAGTTGTTAGCAAAAAGTTATATTTTCTTATTTCATTTTTAATGTTGTTTGTCAAGTAAAATATTTGAGCTTCCAATCTCGCTTGAAAGGTGCGAACGCAATCGTTCTTACCCCTCTCCTTTACCATCAAGGGGCATCCCCAGCGGCATCCCGGTATCCCGTGTGAATGGCGCAGCTGCGCCCTTGCCGCAGGCCCGATCGCACTCTGGCGGCCCGATGTCCAGAATTTTCTTGATGTAACACCGACAAGTCATATTTTTTTATGGATTCCGTAGTTATCGAAATCGAAAGGCCCACAATTTAATTTTTCGCCACCAGAAAAATTGGTATTCAAGCAAGGCCGACCAGCCGACGGTAGGCTGTGGAGTCCTTTAGCCATTCCCGAAATGCGGGGTGTGCGATGGCTATAAGGGCATCGGCGCGCTGGCGAAGGGTTAGGTCCTGCAGGTTCGCCACGCCGTACTCGGTGGTCACGAACTGTACATCGTAGCGTGGCGTTGTGACGACCGTGAGTTGCGGCACGGCCCGGCGGGAACCCCTGCGAAAAGCAGAACGCCTTGCAGTTCATCCTTCCGGGCTAGGAGGGCTTCCACCAGAGTCTGAGGTTCCGCGCATGCGTGGTGCAGTACGACCCGGTCTCCCGGGCGGATTATATAGATAGCTTCCTCAGCGGTGACAATGTTCATTTTTTCAGCTCCTGAACCTCCTTTCTTGGTTCTTGTTCATGGCCCCAGGTTGCCATAATTCCAGACTAGCAGTGCCAGAGCGTCTGGTCAATCCTTTTGTCGGCGCTCGATATGGATGACAACTCATCTATGCACCCGTCATCCCGGACATGATTTTTCAAAGTCGGTGCTTACTGCTATTTTACTTCGTGCGTCAGACTTTTATCCGGGCGCGGATCAACTAAAGCATTCCAAATCACGGCCCCATGGTAGGGGAGACTTGATTGTTTCTTTCCTAAATGCCTCTTCAAAACTGGCTCCATTCCTTATAAAGCTTTTCATCTTCAACCTCCACGCCCAGGCCTGACCCCTCTGGAGGATAGATATACCCCTTCTCAAAGCGAAGGGGATTATCGGCTATGGCTCTTTCTCTGATGGTGTACAGTTCAAATCCGCTTTCCTCCATAAAATTAGTGCCGCTGACCCCAAAATGGGCATCCGCTGCCTTGCCAATCTCTGTCTGCCAAAATTCACTTTGATGCGCCGGCATATTCGCGGACTCAGCCACGGCCAGTGCCTTCTTAGCGGGCAACAGTCCTCCAAATTTTAACAGCTTTATATTCACCATGTCCGCGGCCTCTCTTCTAATGATCTGCTGAAGATCCTGAATGCCGAAAACACACTCATCCGCCATTACCGGGATCCTGATATGCTCCTTCACAAATTTCAATCCTTCAATGTTCAAACGGGGCACCGGCTGCTCAACGTAAAGAAGCCCGCAATCCTCCACAGATCGAAGCACCTCGATCGCATCTTTTGGATTCCACCCTTGGTTTACATCGATTCCAAAACCGATCGTATCCCCAATGGCCTCACGGACCTTCCTTATCCTGTCTATCTCCTTCTTAATTTCCCCATAGCCGACCTTGAGCCGAATGAATTTATAACCTGCGGCCACCCTGTCTTTCGATTCTTCTATGTCTCTCTGAATATCACCTGTTGCAACGGTCCAGCTAACCAGCATTTTCTCCCTGCATTTCCCGCCTAAAAGCTTGTAGATCGGAACACCGAGCGTCTTTCCCATAATATCATACAGGGCGACGTCAATACCGGTCTTCGCATAATGATTTGCATAAACAGCCATGTCCATCCGCCTATGAGCTGTTTCGATATCAAAAGGCTTCAACCCTATAAGATTCGGGGCAAGGCAGCGTTTAATCATATGGGCAGCCGTCATATAATCTTCACCCACATAGGGCTCAAAGGAGGTTAAGTCCCCATAACCTTTGATGCCCTCATCCGTGGAGATCTTAACAATCAGAACTGGTGATTCCTTTGGAAGGACACCCACCGACATGTGGTGAGAGCGAAGACATGGAACATCTTTATAAAAAAGCTCTATCTTCTCAATTTTCATTCCCATAGCTCCTTTCCATTATCCGGGTTTGAAATTTAAAAGTGACCTTTTGTAGCAGAAACATCTCGATTGAAGATCATTGAGCTAAGCGGACCTTCAATGCGAGCTTCTCTTGAGAGCGGCATCACTGCCGCGAAATTTGCGGCTGAGACGCCCCTCCTGCGGAACTAATGGAAATTTCTATACTTTATATTTAACCAGGATTTTGCATTTGAAAACCAATAAATAATGATAAAGCATTACCCATCACTATAG
>CAZTAS010000354.1:0-4763 GCA_964611635.1 uncultured Thermodesulfobacteriota bacterium | reverse complement strand
TTTTGAGCAAGGTGTAGCACCCCTCTCTAATTTACACAAGTTATTTTACGTTACCCCGCCTTCAAACGCCCTTGACAAAAGAGTGGGAATAAGGTAATAAAAAATGAAAATGAGTCGCAATCGCAAACACATTAATCCGATTCAGGGTCATCTGCTGACGACTCAGCGACGCCTTTTAATTGAATTGCTCCGCGAGGCAGGCGCCCATGTAGATGCCAAGGAACTATATCGGCGCGCCAGCATTAGGGACGACTCCATCAGCCCGGCTACAGTGTACCGTAGCCTTAATCTCTTCAAGCAATTGGGACTGGTTGAGGAAATAAGGTTGGGTAAGGTTCGTTGCTATTACGAGATTAAGCAAGCACCGGAGCACGAGCACCTGGTTTGCCATGGATGCGGCAAAATTATCGAATTCAAAAACCCTCTCGTCGGGATGTTGATTGACGCGGTAAGACGTGAACACGGCTTCAAAGTGACCAAAGCCCAGTTATACCTTGAGGGTTACTGCGCAGAGTGTGAGGAGAAAGGGAAAACGCGGTGACTTTGCTGACTGCGGAAAGGAGGTCCATTACGAGTGGTGGCCAGATTGACACGCTTTACCGGGATTGGTTGAATGAAAACTATGTTGAGGAAATCACTTCTGAATACACGACCTATTCGCTGATGATCCCGGCAGGGACTGACCTCTATGATGCGCGGGAAGAGATCTATGCGTTGCCTTTGGTCCCCAGCAGTCCTTCGGAACCAGTAACTACTCTGAAGTTAAAGGAAAGCCGGGATTGCCCGACGAGAGGATTTATGCACCGAAAGTGTCGAGAACTTTGAATCGCCAAAGTGCCCGGTAGAAGCCTGCTTGCCAGAACCGAAGCCCCGGGAAAGCAAAGAGCAATTGCTTGAGAAATGGCGTAGGCTGTATCCAGGCGAACCTCCTGCTTTATAAGCCATAGAGGCACCAGATGAGTGAAGACAAGGTGAGAGAGATTGAAGAGAAAATAGCCGACCTGAAGGCTCGATGGCCAGCTCACTCCGTACCGCCGTCAATGTGGCAGCAAATGGAGGAACTAGAAGAGGCGCTAGAGGAGGCAAAGAGGGCTGGAAAGAGAAGGGCCGAAGAATGACCGTAGCTTTAATTTCATCTTTAGCTGAAGAAGTTGTGAAGTTGAAGAGGAAAAGGAACGCGCTTATCCTTGCCCACAACTATCAGTTAGGTGAGGTTCAGGACGTAGCCGACTATGTTGGCGATTCGCTGGAGTTGAGCCAGATGGCGGCAAGAACCACAGCCGAGGTGATTGTGTTTTGCGGGGTGAGGTTCATGGCAGAGACAGCATCCATTCTTTGCCCGGATAAGACAGTTTTACTGCCAGAGCTGAATTCAGGTTGCCTGCTTGCTGAGATGATCACTGCTGAGCAGTTGAAGCAAAAGAAGAAAGAGTTTCCCAAGGCTACGGTGGTTTGCTATGTGAACTCTCCGGCGGAGGTGAAAGCGGAAGCGGACATCTGCTGTACCTCAGCCAACGCGGTCATGGTGGTTGAAAATCTGGACAGCAATGAGATTCTGTTTGTTCCTGACCACAATCTGGGCCATTATGTCTCTACCAGGACAAATAAAAAGATAATCTCCTGGCCTGGTTATTGTCCCACCCATACCCGGATAAATCCAGAGGACATTTTGAGGCTGAAAAGTGAGTACACCGGGGCTAAGGTCATAGTTCATCCCGAGTGCCTCCCTGAGGTCATAGCTCTCGCCGATGAAACCATGGGCACGGGTGGGATGGTTAGGTATGCCAAAAAGCAGGATGTCAGTGAGGTAATCGTGGGCACCGAAATAGGAATAATCCATCGTCTTAAGAAGGAGAATCCGGGTAAAAAGTTCATCGGTGTCTCAGAGCAGGTAATTTGCCCTGACATGAAGCTGATTACATTGGAAAAAGTGCTGCGATCTCTGGAAGAGATCCGGCCAGAAGTGAAGGTCCTAGAGGCGGTTCGTGCAAAGGCGGAAGCAGCCATTGATAGGATGTTGGCGAGACCCTTAGTAGGTATTAGTCATGGTAGCGTGGCGAGTAAAAAGCTGCCCTTGTAACGGCGGTGATATTTTTATAGATAGAGATATGGATGGCTGGTAGGAGAAATGCCTCCAGTACTGCTACTGTTCTTGACGGGGGAGAGGGGATGACTTTGTGCAAAGCCGAGCACGGGAGATAGGAGGGCGGTATAAGCACTACGATTATGAATCGAGCAAAGCAGCTAAATAGTGTGAGCGTTTTTTTACAGTGGGGGTATACCCGTTATGAAAGCTGAACTGGTGAAGAGCACACTGCCGAGAAAGGGGACTTATGCTAAGCAAGATGGCGTTAGTAGATTTTAATAAATGCCATCCAGATAGGTGTGAGAGCGGCATTTGCGCGGGGGCACTGGCATGCTCTCGCAAGGTGCTTAAGCAAGAGGCTCCCTATGAGATACCAATGACAGACCCTTTTCTCTGCCGGGGCTGTGGTGACTGCGTCCTTGCCTGTCCCATGAAGGCGATCGAGATAGTAAGAATGTGAGAAAGTTAAGGAGAGAAAATATGAAAATATCTGTCTGTGGGAAAGGGGGGACCGGCAAAAGCACAATAGTTACTCTGATTGCGAATGAAGCCGTTACCAGAGGCTACCAGGTGTTGGTTGTGGATTCAGACGAATCCAATACAGGGCTTTACCGAATGCTTGGCTTTGAACGGCTGCCTGTCCCTCTCATGGAGCTTGTCGGAGGTAAGAAAAGCCTGAAGCAAAAGATGGGACAGCCGGGCGTACTTAGGGAGACCCAGATTCAGATAGCACACATCCCTGAGCAATATTTCGTTAGGAAGGACGGGCTCAGGCTGGTTACCATTGGGAAGATATTACAGTCGCTGGAAGGCTGTGCCTGTCCCATGGGAGTATTGAGTCGGGAATTTCTGAAGAAGCTTACCTTGGACACGGACGAGCTGGCGATTGTGGATATGGAAGCAGGAGTGGAGCATTTTGGCCGAGGGGTCGAAACAAGCATTGACAGCGTATTGATTGTGGTCGAGCCTCCTTTAGAATCAATAAACGTGGCTGAGAAGATATACGATCTGGCCTCAGGAATCGGCATAAGAAATCTCTGGTCCATCTTGAACAAGGTGCCATCAGAAGAGATATGTGCCAAATTGGAAAGGGAACTGCGCAAGCGAAATATACCGCTTGCAGGGTGTATTCATTTTGATCCTGAAGTATTCAGCTCCAGCATAGAGGGTCACGTCCCTGTTAATGGAAAAGCAACGAAGGAGATCAAAGATATTTTTGACCTCATACTCTCAAGAGTGAGTCGGCATGAACACGAATAAGATAGATTTAACGCTTTTGCTGAGAAAAAGAGATGTATAAGTATGTGTCTAGCCAAAGCATATACCAACAACTCGACTGATAAGCCAGTCCTGGAAAATATTGCTTATATGCGATTGTATGACGACCGCATCGAATTAGGGACATTGTTTGGTGAGGAAAAGGTCATACCGGGCAGGGTGGTCGAAATAGATTTCTCAACCTCGCAGATATTGCTTGACGAGCTCCGCAAAGCTGACAAAGCCTAACCCGGGAGAAGGCGATAAGAGATGAGGTGGAGAAACATGAACTGATCTGCACGGTATTAGAAGTCGGCCTTGGACATTGCTACATCGAGTTAATTGTTATTATTAGTGCCTGTCCAGTTGTTGGCATCATATTTAGAAGCACCGGTTGGGAGTAAATAAGAACAATATAGGAGGTTATAGCTTTGCAGTGCAACCGTTGCGGCCGTGAGATCCGCGAGAACGAACAGTATGAATACCTTGGCGAAACACTGTGTGAGGACTGCTACATGGATATAAGATATCCGGCAAAAGCCTGTGACCCTTGGGCAGTTTATTCTGCTACTCGTTCAAGGGAGAGTTCGGGGCTGAAGGAAGCCGAGGGGATGACTGAGTTACAGAAGGCCATATATGAGTTTGTCAAGGCTAACGGCAAGATAACAAGAGAGGATATAATGATAAGATTCAACCTGACTGAGCAGGAAACGCAGATGCAGTTGGCAATACTCAGGCACTGTGAGCTGGTCAAAAGCCATAAAGATGGCGATAAGGTTTACCTGGTTCCCTTTACCTGGCGGGCAGGGTTAGATTGAAGTTAGTTATTAATAAAAGGAGGCGAGGAATTGCCAGGCGGATATCGCCATTACTCTTGATTGCGGCCGGCGCGCCAATAAGGACTATGTGAGGAGGTATTTGCTGCACTTGGAGACGATGTTACCGCTGCCATATCCGCCCTTAAGTATAACAGGCAAGGGGATGGAGCTGGAATCACGAGCACTCGAGGTTTTACAAAGAATAGGGATTAGGATAGGCCAGAGGGTATTGGATTTTGGCTGTGGCACTGGGACATATACTATCCCGGCTGCCAAAATAGTTGGTGAGGAGGGGAAAGTGTATGCCCTAGATAAAGATAATGAAGCCTTGGGTGAACTGATGGAAAAAGCCGAGTCAGCGGGCTTGAAAAATATAGAAAGAATAAAGACATCGGGGGAATTAGAAATCGAGTTAACTGATGAGTCTGTAGACGTAGTTCTCTTGTTTGATGTGTTTCATTCTTACTATTTCCCACATTCAGTGAATAGAAAAAAATTACTAAATGAAATTTATAGGATCCTGATGCCCTTTGCCTGTGTTTCAGTATGGCCAAAACATATGGAGTCGGAGGCTGAAGATGAGATAAAAAATGCAAACTTTC
>CAZTAS010000353.1:0-4895 GCA_964611635.1 uncultured Thermodesulfobacteriota bacterium | reverse complement strand
TAAAAGCCATTCAATTCAGGTGGTTATAGAATCCAACCCTATTCTGACCCTGTAGGATATTTGTGTTAAGCGTTGGCGATTCGCATTATCCACAGGCAATTCAAAAATAACTTTTCGTTTATCGGCGGGTTGCTGTGCGTGTGAGGAGGTTTCGCATGGGTAGAATGGTGCTCATTCTTTTTGTTGGGGTTACCTGCTTTCTTGAAAGTGTTTCCGCTGCTGAATGGATCAACCTCAGCGTAGATGACCGTGAAAGTGTGCGCACTGCTATTATCCGGGAGGTAACGAAGCGCCGCAGTTATGATTCACCTGATGCGGTGCGCCGGAAACGGGCAGCAGCGGAGCAGGAGGTACAGGGACTTAACCGCAGCATCCAGGAGCAGATAGATGGGCAACGGGTCGCGTTAAAGCGTGTGAAGAGCAAGCGTGACGGTTGGCAAGCAGAAGTTGAACGTCTTACCCGTACTTACGACAAGGCAGAGAACCTGTACGAAAGCACGGTGGACCGGATTAAGCGACTGAGCGACCAGGAGCTTGCGCTGAAGCAGGAGATTCGCGCTCAGCACGTTAAGCTCAAGAAGCTACTGGGTAGTGAGGCTATCGGAGAGGTGGTGGTCGCAGTCATTTTTCATAAGGGATGGGAGGGCCCTAGTCTTTCTGACCTGGAGAAGGAGGCGAGCCGCCTGGCTGGAGAGGCGGCTATGGGTGAGTTGCTGACCTATATTGAATCCACGTCGTTGGTCAAAGACGGTGTGCTGAAGCGTGACACTATTATCCAGCGAGTTGCGGGGCGCGCCGAGGCGGTCGATACGTACAAAAAGAAGATAGGGCTAGGCACATATCTTCAACTCTGTGCTTTTAGGCTCAAGCCGCTGGAAGAGCCGTTGAAAATGGGGCCACGGGGTGAGGGTACTGACGATATGCGAGTGAGTGTGATCCGCGATCTAGACGCGTTGCGCGCGTTTGTGGAGCAAGAAAAGCGGCAGCTGCCTGATCCCGCGCTACAGGCTGGGAAGCGCCTGATTGAGCAAGCACGTACGACGACTAAGCGTGAGCAGGGTAATGTGGTGGGCATTATCAGACGTTCCACGGATGTGATTGCTCAGAAAGAGCAGGATCTTAAGCGGCTTCGCGAGGAGCATGTCAAGGCCGAGGGTGACCGTAACCGTTATCAGCTTCAGGTATCGGAACTGAGGCTCCATTTGCAGGCGGCCAAAGGCAAACTGAAAGCGGCTGACAAAAAAGCCAATGACGTTTTGAAAAAATACGAAGCCGTTCTTGACGCCTACCGCAAATACAAGTTCAAGCGTGCCCTTGGTGCCATTGGGCGTAAGGAGCAGCCAGCCAAGGCGGCCATTGACGTGATCCTGAATGCGCTGGATGAGGTACGCGACGATGCCCGGCAGCATTATTACAAATCCGTGACCCGGGTGGAGAATGGGCGTCTTGACAGCGAGCAAGAGGGCCGCAAGAATGTGGTAGCTAACATCAAGCGTTTCAAGCTCGTATATCTAGAAGAGAAGGAATATACTGATGACCTCGAGATTGGGATGCTGTTTGAAACCGCCACTCGGCCTGTCTCCTTAGACAAACCTAAATCTGAAACCTCATGCAAAATCTGGAGGGAGCCGATGAGCGGAATTGAGTTCGTGTGGATACCGGGTGGGTGCTTTGAGATGGGGAGTAGAAACGCAGAGAAGGACCGGTATTCGAATGAGGGACCCATTCACAACGTTTGTGTCGATGGCTTTTGGATGGGAAGGCACGAGGTGACCAATGCCCAGTACCGGCGGTTCAGGCCAGGCCACAACAGCAAATCATATAAGGGGCACTCCCTTAACGAGGATAACCAGCCGGTGGTATATGTAAACAGTAACGATGCAAAAGCATTTGCCGCTTGGCTAAGCGACCAAGATAGCGGAAAATACACCTTCCGCCTCCCGACCGAGGCGGAGTGGGAATTCGCGTGCAGGGCCGGAACAAAGACGGCCCGGTTTTGGGGAAATGATTCAGACGATGCCTGCAGCTATGCCAATGTAGCCGATCGCTCAGCGAAACGCCAGTGGGCAAGCTGGGTCGTCCACAATTGTGATGACGGATATGATGTCAGCTCACCGGTTGGCACTTTCAAGCCCAATGCCTTCTGCCTGTATGATATGCTGGGAAACGTGTGGGAATGGTGTGATGATTGGGAACGCAACTATACCCGGGATTCAGCGAAAAACCCAAGAGGTCCATCAACCGGGCTTTACCGGATGATCCGCGGTGGCAGCTGGGACGTCACCCCCAGATGCGTTCGGTGCGCTGTTCGTGACGACTACTACCCCCACCGCGAGTACCATGCCCTTGGTTTTCGTCTCGTGAGGACCCCGTAATATATTCTATTGAGGGATCAAAACTTATTTATTCTTTTCTGATCTCGTACTTACTCCTAAATGTAGCGATCTCTTTGACAGACTCTTCAACGTTACTCACACTTTCTGATATCTCTTCTGAATAATATTCTTCCAGCTTTTTCAGCGTATCGAGTTTCTGCTGGGATAAGTCAACAGTTGTTTGTTCCAGTTCCCAACGAATCTTCCTGACAAGTCTCTGGCGGTATTTCTCTATCATTGCCTTTGCACGGTTTCTCTCGGCTTTATCTTCCATCCTTTTCCGAGCTAAGCCGACAAGAAGTTGGGCATTTGCCCTGTCACGTTCTTCATTAATTTTATATCCTGAAATAAGTTGATTAATCGAAGTCATGAAAAGTGATCTTTCGGACAATTTTTCCACCAACTTTTCCATATCCTTAAACAACCCGTCATAACAATCATCTATTTCTTTTTTCTCATTCAAAGCCTTCAGCTTCTCAAAATTCTTCTCGATGTTTTCTTTTGCCTTCTTTATTTCCGCTTGCGCCTCTTCTAGTTCCTTAAGGGACCGTTCAGGGCCATCTGAAATAGCAGATTGCCTTGAAGTTTCCATCGATTGAGGTTGAGGGTTGGTCTGGCAAAACACATAATTAACCAAAACCAGATTAATAACAATTAAGACGATACAATTAGAAAAAAAGTAACGAATCATTTAAACCTCCTATGGTGGTGTTCAGGTTTTTTTCTCAAGGTGTTTGCAATCAATAGCATCTTTTAATTCGCTTATTTCATCCGACAGTGTTTTGGTTTTCTCAATAGCCGCATTTTTCTTCTTGATAATTTTCCTAACCTCATACAGTCGCTTATCTATTGTTCGAAGTTTTTCAATCAGAATGAGGCGAGCAGATACACCTGGATGTTTCTGCCACATTTTCATCAATCTTTGGTGATAATGCAGCCGAATTATCTCCCCAAGTCTTTCCAGTTTTTCTGGCTGAGAATTAATCTCTTTATTATCAATCAACTCTTGTATCTTTTTTCCCGCAGTTATCAAATCAATACACGACGGACCTTTATTCAATGTTGCTTCAATTACTTCTATTTCGCCTTGAATTTCAGAGCGCTTACCCTTCTCTTCTTCAATCTTTTGCTGCCAGCTATTTAAACCAGTTTCCCCTTGGGAAATTTTCTCAATGACATCACTATAGTTCATTTCCTGTTTGCCCAAAATCCTTTCTATTACTGGCAATAAACCAAGTATATTCCATTGAGATCTTCCCCCGAGAACTTCTGATTTATTACTCTTGTTACTGATATCGAAAATTAATTTACCATATTGAAATATATCTCCGAAAGCAAATTCCAATTTCTCCGAGTCAACTTCTAATTCACCCTTGTAATTCCTCTTTGCCAATGGGCCAATTTTCTGTTGCCAAGCACCATTGGCTTCTTTTTCAACGGTACCCAGTATTTTCTGGCCTCTCTGTCTCAGAACTTTTTCCGATTCTCTCAACTTGTTTTTGTATTCATTCAAATCTATTACATAAACTACAGCACGAGCGGCACCGGGGGGTTGGGGTTCTGTTGGCTGAACCTTACCCCCTTTCTCTGGTGGTGGTTCTTTTCGACTCGGTTTCTCCTTTTCCGGAACCTGTTCCTGAGTTGTGTCATCCTCTTGGAGATCGGCCTGAGCCAGTGTTTCAGCCCCCTTTATGCGTTTTGACAGTATTTCATCCATCTGGCTTAACAATATCAAAGACGCTGAAAGATTTCGGGGCTCTTTGATATCGAGACTATCCAAGTCATTCAACTGATTCTGAAACCACTTCAAGAAAATCGGTATAGACTTTTTTCTAAACTGCATTTCCTTTGTGTGGATTTCATCCAGCAAAGATGACATGGATTCAAGTGCCCCCTTTTCTGAGACATTTTCTGGTCGATAGACCCGAATAATTTCTTCTAATTCCTTTAATGAAGACTGATTTGCATTAAAAGCTAAACTCACTGAATAAAAACCATATAAGACGTCCTTATTTTCCAGCCTTTCTAAAATATTTGATATGTTATATTGTATTTCTTTTAGCTCATATTCTGCAATTTTTAAGTTGAATGAGGGTTCCCCGAGCACTTTCAAATAGGGAGTCAATTCTTGTGAAAAACTGCTATTATGGAAGACTATAATGCCCAGTATTATCAAAATTGTTAATAATATTGTCCTCTTTTTCTTCATTTTTTCTCCTTTCGTAAAGGGTTTAAAAAAGAAAGCTTATTTGTAAGCTAAGACCTAATCAAAAATAATGCCACTTGAATTATAGTCAAAGGATCTTATGTCGCATCTAAATAAATAATTAAGCTAAACAGTATCATCTCAATAAATAGGGGTAAAGGCACCCCCGAAAGATATTCGATTCCATATTTTTTTAGGAAAGAGTCAGATAATTCTTACGTTCCGGTTTCTGATGCTCTATATTGCCATGCATGGAGTCCGTTACGACATATCGGGGCCGTGAGATTACGGAAACAGACGTTGGCATTATTCGG
>CAZTAS010000352.1:0-4909 GCA_964611635.1 uncultured Thermodesulfobacteriota bacterium | reverse complement strand
TTTTGTTAGGTTTCTTTAGGAAATATTTGACCTTCGCGGGCACAATTTGGGCACAGTCTCATAACCATTCAGTCAGGAAAAAGGTCGATCGTGATAATCGGTTTTCATCTGAAAAAGGACTCCTGAATTCGCATCAGTCTTCCTTGAGAGTAGGCAGCTATTTGCCGGCTTGCGAATTACACCTACAAATGTTCAGATATTCCAAGGTCCACCAATTGATGATTACTGAGTGAACTATGCGCAATGGTTTGAGAGGACATGAATTTATGCACTTCGTCCAGTTGAATGTATTAATATCCTATCTAAACTTTTTATGGCTGTTGAAAATACCAGATAAATAGCAGAAATTAGGTATAATGTACCCCAAAAACTGGACAGAGGATTAAGGTGGAAAGCTTTCCTTTAGAAAGCATTCACAAGGGGGTACAGATGATCATCAAGCGTAAGAGGTATGATGCGGCGTTCAAGGCAAAGGTAGCGCTGGAGGCCATCAAGAACGACAGAACAGTTGCTGAGATAGCCAGCGAGTATGGGATACATCCGAACCAGATCAGCAAATGGAAGAGGCAGGTGCTGGAGGAGTTGCCCATGATTTTCTCCGGCAACAGGGAGAAGGGGGACCGAGACGCTCAGGAGCTGATTGCACAACTGTATCAACAGATTGGTCAGTTGAAGGTGGAGCTGGACTGGCTTAAAAAAAAAGCTGGCCTTCTCTGTTGATCAGAAGCGGCATCTGACTGAACATGGGCACAGCCGGATACCCGTGGCTCAGGCAGTGCGAGCTGCTGGGGCTGGCCAGATCGAGCCTGTATTATCGGTCTGACAGGGATGAGAGCTATAACCAGGATCTCATGAGGCTCATGGACGAGCAGTACACCCGAACGCCCTTTTACGGCATAAGGCGGATGACGGCCTGGTTGAGAGGACAGGGACATATTATAGTCAATCACAAGCGGGTAGCGAGACTGATGGCTGTGATGGGGATAGAGGCCATCTATCCCAAGAGGCGAGCTAACCTCAGCGCGCCGGGGCATCGTATCTATCCGTATCTTCTTGCGGGGCTGGCGATCGAGAGGGTGAACCAGGTGTGGATGACGGACATCACCTATATTCGGATGAAAAAGGGATTCATCTACCTGGTGGCCATCATGGACTGGCTCAGCCGGTATGTGCTCTCCTGGTCCCTGTCCAATACGCTGGATGTGGCCTTTTGCCTGGAGGCCCTGCACAGAGCCTTACGCAGTGGTCAGCCTGAGATATTCAACTCTGACCAGGGGATGCAGTTCACCAGCCAGGCATTCACTGGAATGCTGGAAGCCCATGGGATACGGATCAGCATGGATGGCCGGGGCCGGGGCTTTGACAACATCTTCATCGAGCGGCTGTGGCGGTCGGTGAAATACGAAGAGGTGTATTTGAAGGATTACGAAAGCGTGAAAGAGGCCTCCGCCGGCCTTAACGCTTATTTTCGATTTTACAATGAGCAAAGACCTCATCAGGCGCTGGGCTATCTATCACCAGGCGCTCTTTATGCTGGAGGGGTCCCATGAGTGCGAATTGCGTAAATTGTTCAAAAGGCATAGGTGAAGGAGCGCTCCGCCCGGCTGCAGCGGCGCACCTCCGACGAGCTTTCTGTCAGGCCCATTCTCGACGCGCAGCCGATCCGGGCGAGGCACTCAACCCGGGAGGTAATCCACCTTAACAATGCCTAATTTTTGTCTTGATAATGGGGTACACCTTAAAGGGGTGGATCGCAACTTCACACCATTTTGAAATTTAATTAAGGAAAACTAAGATTTTCTTGACTCCACTTTCCATATTCGAGCTTTTGAGTTTAGATTTAATGCTTTATCAATTCACATCCATCTTTGCCCTGGTTTGTCATAAGAGCCGGGATTATATTCCTCAGGCCTCTTGTTGTGGTTCTCCGGCAGACTCTTAGGATGAACAAGCTATTGAAGAAGACATAAGTAATGTAACTCAGTACAAATAAGCGATAAAAGGGATGTTTTCAACCTGCCCTCATCCCACACCCGCGCCTTCACAAAAGAGCCGCCACGCCTTGGCGCGCCTTCAATCAAACCCGGCTCACTTTCAAGCCGTTGGTTTTAGACTATTTTTTGAACGGCTGTAATTAGGTCAGCAGTGGAGCAAAATTCGGTACAAACTCGCCCTATTTTGTGAATTATAGACCTGAGGGCTTGGAAATAGTTCTATTTCTATTTACAGCTTTTTTGTTACCTAAACCGGGTTAGGTCATGGCCTCTCCGGTGGTTTTCTCTTAATCATATGGTTTTTCATCAGTGGGTCCGAACCGGCTGCAGGCTTAGAGATTCAGCGAAGTGGCAGGTGACATAGTGCTTGCCGCCCAAATCTCGATAGCAAGGGGGCTCGTTCTTGCAGATCTCCTGTGTATAGCGGCAACGTGGATGGAAGTAACATCCGGAAGGCGGGTTCACCGGGCTGGGGACGTCCCCCTTCAGGATTATTTCCTGTACATTGTAGTCTGGATCCGGAACCGGAACCGCCGAAATCAAAGCCTCGGTGTAAGGATGCTTTGGATTCAAGAATAACTCCTCCGTCTTGGCCAACTCCACGATCTTTCCCAGATACATCACAGCTACCCGTTTGCTGATGTGCTTGATCACAGAAAGGTCATGGGAAATGAACAGGTACGTCAGGCCGAATTTCTGCTGCAAGTCCTCGAGGAGGTTTATCACCTGCGCCTGGATAGAGACGTCGAGGGCAGAGACCGGCTCATCGGCTATAATGAGCTGCGGGTCAAGGACGAGGGCGCGTGCAATCCCGATCCGCTGGCGCTGTCCGCCGGAAAACTCGTGCGGATAGCGCTTCATGTGATCAGGATTCAAGCCAACCGCACCCAACACACCACAGACGCGGTCCTCCAATTCGCCCCCCTTGGCCAATCCGTGCACGATCAGCGGCTCTCCTATGATCGCCCTTACAGTCATCCGTGGATTCAAGGAGGAATAGGGGTCCTGGAAGATGATCTGCATATCACGGCGGAGAGTCATGAGAAGCTTGTGCGATGCGGCGGCAACATCCACCACTCTGTACTCCTCGGCCAGGCCGGCAAGTTTCTTGCTGCGGAAGATGATTTCTCCTGCAGTGGGCTTAAATAGACGAAGAATGGCCCGGCCAGCGGTGGTCTTCCCGCAGCCGCTCTCACCCACCAGGCCAAGGGTCTCACCATCCCTGATGTACATATCGATGCCATCGACAGCTTTGACCCACGCCACCACTCGCTTCAAGATTCCTTTGCGAATGGGGAAGTGCTTCTTCAGGTTCTTCACTTCAAGAAGAATGTTGTTGTGGGACAAGCGCTGCCACCTCTTTATCATTCAAACAACCAACAAGAGACCACGTGGCCGGAGGCCACTTCCTTCAGCGGCGGGACATGCGTCTCGCAGATATCCATCCTTTTCGGGCACCGCGGCTCAAACCCACACCCGGTCGGGACCTCGAAGGGGTCAGGAACGACCCCCTTGATTGGGACAAGACGCCCTTTCGTTGTGGCCGCTAGCGATGGGATGGAGTTCATCAATCCCTGTGTATACGGGTGCTTGTAGTTGTGGAATATCTCTCGCACACTGGCGCCTTCTACGATCCTTCCGAGGTACATGACGATGACATCGTCCGCCATCTTGGCGATGACTCCGAGATTGTGTGTGATGAACAAGATGGCCGTCTTCAACTCCCTGCGCAGGTTGTTCATCAGGCCCAACACCTGCGCTTGGATCGTCACGTCCAGGGCAGTGGTTGGCTCGTCTGCAATCAGAAGTGAGGGGTTACAGGAAAGAGCCATGGCAATCATAGCGCGCTGACGCATCCCCCCTGAGATCTGGTGAGGATATTCGTCGATATGTTGTCTGGGCGAGGGGAGCCCAGCGGCATGCAGCACCTCGATAGCCTTCTCCCGCGCCTGCTTCTTACTCAACCGCTGGTGGAGGATGATCACTTCCATGATCTGGTTGCCGACCGTGTACACAGGGTTAAGGGAAGTCATCGGCTCCTGGAAGATCATGGCGATCTCGTTCCCTCGGATCGAGCGCATCTCAGGCCCCTTGGGATCGAGTTTTGTCAGGTCTGTGACGTTCCCGTTGCGATGGTAGAGGATTTCACCGGCTTCAATCCTCCCGGGCGGGCTCTGGATCAGATCCATGATTGATAGGGCGGTCACAGATTTTCCGCATCCGCTCTCACCGACAACTCCGAGCGTCTTCTCCCGATCGATGCTGAAATCAACCCCGTCAACGGCTCGCACCACACCTTCTTCAGTGTAGAAGTATACCTTGAGGCCTCTAACCTCAATTAGCGGCACCGCTGTGTCCCTTTCTTGCTGCAGTCCCAAAAACAGAACGAATAAAACCTTGGAGCTTGAAACAATGGCAAGCCCTGCCGTAAGGGTGCACTTCGAGTCTGTTTTGTGAAATCAGGTCTGCCACCAAAATTATTATTCTAATCCTTCTTTTGTAACGCTTCCATGTCAGGGCTTGTGGCCCTTTGGTTGAAGTGCCTCCTCTGTCTGACTTTCAAGCCATTTGACAAGGCCTATCAATCCCTCCACAGCTGCGTTGTAAAACTGCTCGCCTGCCTCCCTGGTGGCAAGTCTCGGGTCGCCGGTGGTTGCGCCCTCGGAGACATCGATCAAATCAAAGCTCACTCTCGTTCCGTATTCAAAGGCTATCGGTGCCGCCAGCCGGCCTGCTTCGTCAAAGGCCTCTTTATCGACCAGTTCCTCGGCGATCTTAAGCATTATCGAGGTCTCGCGTTCTGCTGCATGCTGGGGACCAACTTCCGGTTGGTGAAGAATTTTCTCACTCAGATTTTTCAAAAACATTCCCCATTGCCAGGCTAAGGCATAGATTCCTTCGCGGCGGAGTTCGCA
>CAZTAS010000351.1:0-4952 GCA_964611635.1 uncultured Thermodesulfobacteriota bacterium | reverse complement strand
AGAAGAGAAGACCGGTTGGCAAGAAAAAACTAACAATGATTAGGTGACACTACCAAAATTTTATTAGTTGGAAATAGTTGGAAATAGATGGTAATTCAAAAATTAAGACTTTTCTTCACCTCTCTTTTAAAAAATCCATGGTATAAGAGGTGGGCGTATGGCGTAAGGCTTGCCCGCCAATCCCAGGCGTCAGCAGGCGGGCTTTAGGCTTTCGGTAAAAAGAAAAGAGAAAGAGAAGAGGCGGCTGGTGGGAGCCCGCAGGTTCCCACTATGCCGCCTTTTTTTATTTCCACCCGGGGTTTCTGATATGGCCAACCGACGCAGCAAGATAGAGATCCTTGGTCTGGCAAAAAGGGCACAGGAACTTGTCTCTGATGGACTTTCCGCCAGACGGATCGCCGCGATGTACCGTATTTTGAGGTCATGGCATTCAATATGGGGAAAATGGTCTATGCCGAATCTTTAAGACCTCTTGTGATCGAGAAAATCGATGATCCCAAGCATATATGGGATGATGCGGTACTGGCAACGTTTGACGGGATCTTTGGGTACAAGAAGGAATAGTGTTAAGCGCTCTTACCTTTATATTTGAAAATTGGTGGTGGATCGCGCCCCTGGTGTTGGCTTTGCTAGGTGTTCTGAAACTGGCGGCCAAACGCACAGACTGGGTATGGGATGACCGCATAGTAACGTTGTTGATCGGGTTGGTTAAGATGAGTAAAGGGGCGGTTTTTAAACGGGTGCTGAAGTCAGTGATTTTGATACTCACAATGTTCGGAAAGAAGAATGCCGAGTAAGAGAACATTTTAGAGAAGCAAAATATTTAGGCGAGCCTGAACCCGTGATAAATAGCAGTTAGCACAGGTTTTCAACCATCCGGATTTGATGTGCTTACGATGACATAACACAACTTTCGGTCCGCCAGTTTGAATGGTAATTTCACAGGTTGTCTGCGAGTTGACCTTCAGCAGGTACCAGCAACCATTTTATTTCCGAGATCGCTTAGCAAACGAAGTAAACGCATAGAATTCTCTCCATAACCATCTTCTCCTGCTCAGAGAAAATGGCATAAGATAAAGGTGTTACAAAAACAGAAGGAAAAAGACGGACTATAAGGAAGCTTTATCTAAAATCTTTGGAAGAATCATAATCGAATTACTCAAATGATAACTATCTGTCAGGATAACCCAAATAAGTCATTACCCTCGCACGAACACCGTGTCGCCTAAAGATGCGTATGAAGCTTAACCGAAAGTTGGCATTCTTATTCCCCGACAAACTATTAGTAAGGAGTTTAAATCAACATCGAAAGGCTAATTGGGGCTTTTTTCTCTCTTCCGTTGCTCCAATAATTCTTTGTGCGTTTTTAAAGCCTCAGTTTGCACATGGTCCAACCAGGCATTGGTTGAGTATATCTCCCTTTTAGCTATTGCCTTTTCCAAAAAATATTTGGCCAGTTCCTTTCGCCCTTTTTTGTAGTATGCCAATGCTAGACCTGCATATAATTCAGGGTGAGGCTTGATTCCAAGCCCTACCTCAAAGCTTGTTATCGCTTTATCGAAGTCCTTCGTTTCAAAATAGATAACTCCAAGATTATTATAGGCTTCGATAAGGTTTGGAGCTATGCCAAGGGCCGCTTTGAAAAGACTCATTGCTTGTGAAAAGTCCTTTTCGAGATAATATACAGCTCCGAGGTTAATATATATCGATGCAGCTTTGTCATCCAAGGCTTTAGCTTTTTCAAGTTCTTTTTTTGCTTCTTTTTGCCTCCCATTACGGCTATAAATAATTCCACGGAGCATATGAGCCAATGCGATATTAGGGTTAAAGGTTAAAGCTTCATGGAGTTGTATTAGGGATTTTTCTGCTTTCGCTTTTTTACCGTCCTGAGCTAGGGCATGAGCATAATCCATTTTTGCAGGAAGAAAACCCCTTTTTAATTTCAGAGCTTTTTCGATATCTTTTATGTCTGCTTCACTATTGACTTTTCTTCCTTCGATGACCCAATGAATATATAATAGCTCCGGATCGTGCGGCTTTTTCTTTTCGGCTGCTGAATAGAGTTTTTTACACTTTGAATAGTCCAGCCGTTTCGGATAGGTGAAGGAGTAGGTAACTGCTCGAAGGCTTTCCAGTCTATTCGGTTTTTCCTTGAGCGCTTTCATAGCATGATAAACGGCTCGCTTTGAATATTCCTCTGGATAAGTCTTTCCCATAAATTTATTGTGAGCAGTCCAAACGGCATAAAGTTGTCCAAGGGCAGCATGGGCAGCAGCATAGTTAGGTCGCTTATCTAGTGAGCTATCAAAAAGCTTTCTAGCTTCAGCAAATTCATAATTGAAATAGGCATCTTTTCCAGCATTGTGATCTTTTCTTGCCGAATAAAAATAAACCCAAGGCCATGCATAGGTTACGAATAGATAGACGATTAAAGCAACCGCTAAACCTGTTCCGATCCCAGGAGCAAGCTTTTTACCTGCCTTTTTCAACCAATCACGCATTGTAGTAGCCCCCCTTTTCTAAATGCTTACTCAATGGTATTATCCATCCGCCGTCTCCGAACTAAGAATTTACTCCCAGCGAGTCTCCAAAGCTCATCCATTTAAACGTAAGGCTAAAAGTATTAGATATTGCCTTAAACTCTGGATTTCATAAGAAAGCAAATGCCTTTGGAAATTCTAGTCGGTAAGTTTTCAGACTCCCAACAGAACTAATGTCCTGTCAGGAGATAGGCATGCACATTTTGCGGTGTCTTACCATGGATAACCTCCTGAATAGAGGTTGAATGATTGGTGGGAATGCCTGCAAATAATAAAATGACAAAAAACGATTATGTCAAGAGAAAAGGGCTTTGGCAAAGGTCAGAATTTCCTAATATTTGGGAGTCCCCTCCGAATCCAGGTTACGTGCATAAGTCAATGGTCTCACATCGGCCTAAATTTACCAAAATCTAGGAAGACTGGCAAACCAATACATGAAAATAAACCGAAGCAACACTTGATATGCAAATCATCTTAATTCTATGGCCGTAAAAATTCAGGGTTTCCTAATAAAATCTGGAATCTGCCCAACATCAAATATTGTGTAAACTTGGAATATTGATTCCATATCTCAGGCTTTGGGAACGTTGAGTTATCTTGCCAGTATCCCAACGGGGCCTCGATTCGGAATATAGCAGATATCGCAAGGTGAAATAATGTCAGGGCTGAAAGGTGATCGGGCGCGTTTTCTGCGCATCCTTGTCCAGCCCGATGTTAGCGACCTCCAATCAGTCGCTCATACTCGTCATGGGTCCCGATCCAGACCCAGATATAGTCCTGTCCATCCGGTACAGCCAAGGCTCGATAGCCAGCGCCCACTCTGGCAGACCAGAACTGCCTGACCTTCTTGAAATGAAGCGAGGGATGACGTAGGTCCTCGCGTAGGAGGGAAAAGCTCTTATCAGCCAATTCCCTGGTCTGCGCAGGTAAAGACCAGTAGCATTCCCAAAAACGCCGGGTCGTCCGATGGATCACAGATCCCTCAATTTACCACGGCTCTTCTCATCCATTGCTTCCTTCAGGAGGAAGTCCAATTTCCCTGACTCCGAGTCGGCTTGGATCTGTTTGTCCCATTGCTCCCAGTCACGGTCGAAGAACCAATCTCTAAATTGGCGGTACTCATTTACGGGCAAGGAGACAACCGCCTTCTTTATTTCTTCGATTCTAGTCACCGGTTCAGCTCCATAGGCAAAAAAAGCAATATGGTCTCTCGCTAACAAGCCAATGGCTTCTTTAAAGGGTCCAAATTTGCGAATATCTAAGAATATCAGATTTATTTATGATGATCAATCGAAAGGATGATGCAGAGGCATAAAAAGAAGGGATACTTTATGAGATGTGTTCGGGTGGTTTGTAAGATTTTCGTCTACTGTTTTCTACTGTTGGGACTCTATTTACTGCCAATTATGCCGTTTTTTGAAAAGCGGCATCTAATAATATCAATTACTTACCCTATCGCCATCCCCCCCGGCACATCTGCCAGTCATGCGCTCTCCCATCTGAGCTACAGCCCCACTTTTTGTTTTAACCGGTTATGGCCCTCAGTGATGATTAGAAAAATAAGCGATTTAACCGGTTTGTCAACCACTTGTGACCCATATCACCCTTCTCATGATGCCTGAAGGATTAAATATTGTCACACCTCCGTGTGCCATGGGCAAATCTCTTGGTACATATTTATGGGAGATGTAAAGCAGGAATTTTGGCCAAACTCCCTCTCCAATCAATTCACAACCATCTAATCGTACAACGAAACTTACAGAGACCGACATATTTCACATTCCGTCATGCCGGACTTGATAAGCCTGCCCCGTATCCCGGATCCGGTCCGGGACAGGCTCTGATACGGGGGCATCCAAAAGTCCTTCCCTGAGTATGGCGTCAAATTGGCCGTCTTGCAGCCCATTCTGACTGGATTCCGGCGAAAGCCGGAATCCAGGCAATGAGACCTTCCATCTCACTCCCGCTATTTATTGAGAAGATACCATTTCGGCATTCTTCTTCACTATCTTCTATATCCAGGATGCTGAGGACGCGAGTAAATCGTTCGTCAAATTCAAGAACGTGCCACAGCCCCACTAATCATCCAGGCAGTGGTGAGCTGATCAATGCCACATTGGTTTTGATGCTGGAGGGCGTGGGTCATCATAGTGGTTGGCCTATGATCATCCATTGCCAGGTCGGCGGCGCCGTGGATGTGCGGTATTTGCCTGGAAGGCCGAGATCGTACTTCCCAAAGAAACTCAATTTTAGGTCAATAAGAAATGGAAATTCTGGTCTTCATATTAAGTAATTGGTGGTGGATCGCACCCCTGGTGTTGGCTTTGCTAGGTGTTCTGAAACTGGCGGCCAAACGTACACCCTGGGTATGGGATGACCGCGTAATAACGTTGCTGATCGGATTAGTTAAAA
>CAZTAS010000350.1:0-4972 GCA_964611635.1 uncultured Thermodesulfobacteriota bacterium | reverse complement strand
AGTCCCCTGGCATCACCCGTTGGGAGGAGCTTGCCGAAAAGTTCCGTGAATGCGCTGCTCCCGTCCTGGGCTCCGAGGGGGCGGAGCGCGCTCTGAGCATGGTCCAAAAAATGGAAGAAACATCGGATATCTCAGAGTTGGTGCAAGCGCTGGTTCGCTCATGAGAACTGAATTTCGATTATTATATCGGGGAACTAACTGCAAGAGCTCCAAAATCTTTGATCAATACTTCGTCTCATTAATGACATGCGCGATACAGGGTTCGATAATTCCATCATGGGGCTGGTCAACCCTGCAAGCATTTCCTCAAATAAAAAATAATTGAAGCTATGAGTAATCTGACCCCGCTGGACCTGATCCCCGGGGGATACAGAGAGGTTCCGCTTATGACAAAATAGTGATTCTTGCATAATTCATGAATAATATCAACCAATAAGAAAGGAGCTTATGATGAAGATTACATATTACGGTCATTCCTGTTTCGAGCTGGAGTCCGGAAAATCCAGTATCCTGATCGATCCATGGCTAAAGGGAAATCCTTTGATTAAATATGTTCCCGAGGTTCTGCGGCCAGATTTGATTCTTGTGACCCATGGACACCACGACCACCTTGGGGACGCTGTGGAAATCGCAAATGAGAGCGGCGCAACCATTATCTCAACACCTGAAGTATGTCACTATTGCGCCAAGCAGGGAGCAAAGATCGATCCTGTGCACTATGGAGGCACATTAAAATTCGACTTTGCCGCAGTATCAGTGGTGCCGGCCTGGCATTCATCTTCCATTACCGTAGGCGAGGAGCGTATTTACGCAGGCAACCCCTGCGGCTTTGTGATCCAGTTCGGCGAAAGAGTGATTTACCATGCGGGCGACACATGCCTTTACGGCGACATGGTACTCATAGCGGAGCGCTTTGTGCTGGACTATGCCCTGCTGCCTATTGGAGATCGGTTCACCATGGGACCAGAGGATGGCCTGAGGGCTGTCCAGTTGCTTCGCCCCCGGGCGGTGATTCCCATGCACTATGATACGTGGGACCGAATTGTTCAGGACGTGGAGGCTTTCCGAAAAGCAGTGGAGAGCCGGACCATCTCGAAATGCCTGGTGATGAAGCCCGGCTCCACCCAGCAGGATTAATCCGCATAATGCTGAAAACAATATTAGGTGGAATACCTCCAGCAAACCCACTGGTCGTTCCCCTCGGCACTCCTGATGACCATCGAACAGCCACACGCAGTATGTTGAGGTATCAGCCTTAAGAATTACCTTCTGTGCCAGTACGGCCATCTTACCAGAAGAAATGGGGACTTAGGAGATGACCAAAATTCAGTATTCTCTTGCGGGTATCGACTCGGGTGGGTATTATGATCTGCTGCTCCTGCAGGTTGCCTGAGAGCAGGAGATTTAAATTTTTTCTTTGACAGACGCGGGCATTCCAAATAAACTATTTCGAGAAAAATGAATCAAATCTTTTCATTGTATCCAGGTATCCCAGTAGGCCGTAAGCCTGTTTGGGCTTAAGTGACCGCTATTGAGAAGGAGGTTATTTGATGCGAGTTTTTAAATTGTCGCTGATCGTAATATTGAGTGTGATTCTGGTGCTTTCTGCACGAATATCATTTGTTCAGGCAAAGCAGGATTTCCCCAAAATCCGTAGTTGCCCCAGGGGCCAGGTTTGGGTACAGCCTCACGTGAAACCTAATGGGAAGATGGCTCCAGGTTTTTGCCGGCCATCGAATCGGCGGGGTTTCAGATGGGTGCCGGGGAGAAAAGGCCCTGATGGGAAATGGCGCCGCGGTTACTGGTTACCCGCAGGGCATCCGCCGCCGAATAAGGAATGGGTCCACGGTCATTATGATAAAAAGGGTAAATGGGTGGAAGGACAATACAGGCTAAGGAGGAGACCACCTCCGGCAGGTGGGGTTTTTGGACCCCGTGGCCCAGAGAAAAAGGGTGGCCCAACGCCATCGCCTTTCAGTCGATAAGCGCTGTGGACAAGCATCAGATTACGCCAACATTAACTATTTATACAAAGTTGCGTTCGATTCAGTAATTTAAGGCGCAGCACCCATTGTTTCTGGGGTTCCAAATCATTATCATTCACCCCTCACCCAAACCCTTTCCCCTCGAGGGGAGAGGGCAGGGTGAGGGGAAGTAAATAATACCTTTCTGAATGCAACTTAGTATTAAATATTGGCTATAGTTGAGTGAAAAGGTTAAATTTTTCACGCTCTCGGTTTTTACTTAACACATGGATGGGTAGAAAATTCCGGGAGGGATTGTGCGCTGAGCATAAGGATTACCTACCCGCGAGCACTTATCTTGGAAAATGGTGCTTTCGAGTGAATCCTTGACAAGTTGTTGAAAATAATATAATAAAATCCCCGTTTTTCTCTTTAAGGAGTGGATGAAGAAAGCCTTTCAGCATGTCATGTGAGATGACCGATTGACGCAATTTTAATACGAAACTTATGAAATGATGTTCCAGCAAAGTTGTTGTGAATTTGGGTGTTGCTGCTGGAGAAGGGAGGAGTATGTATGGGAAAGATTAATGTAGCCATAGCCGGTATCGGAAACTGTGCAAGTTCCTTACTTCAAGGCATTGAATATTATCGGATCAATTCCGGTAACACTCTTGGTCTTATGCATGAAAATATGGGTGGGTATTTACCGGAAGCTATCAGGGTAGTGGCAGCCTTCGACATTGATGCCCGTAAAGTGGGAAAGGCGATAGAGGAGGCCATTTTTGCTCCCCCCAACTGCACCACCCCGATCTGGACTGATATTCCAGCCACTGGGGTTATTGTAAAAATGGGCCCGATAATGGATGGGGTGGCCGCGCACATGCATGATTACGATCCAGCCCGGACGTTTGTTGTGGCTAATGAAAAACCTTGCGACGTTTTGGAGGAACTACGAGCGAGCAATGCACATATCCTAATTAATTATCTTCCTGTTGGATCCGAGGAGGCCACGCGCTTCTATGCCCAATGTGCACTTGACGCAGGGGTAAGTTTCCTTAATTGCATGCCCGTTTTTGTCGCATCTAATGAGGAATGGGCCAGAAAGTTTGAGGCAGCGGGTAAAGTCATAGTGGGGGATGACGTCAAGTCCCAGATAGGAGCAACAGTGATTCACCGGACTCTCACCCGATTGTTTGAAGAGCGGGGTATCCATCTTGAAAGGACCTATCAGCTCAATACAGGCGGAAATACTGATTTTCTCAACATGCTAGAGCGCAGCCGACTTAAGAACAAGAAAATATCAAAAACCGACGCAGTTCAATCTCAGCTTTCCATACCGCTTCATCCTGAGAATATCCACATCGGACCCAGCGATTATGTCCCCTGGCAAAAGGATAACAAGGTTTGTTTTATCCGGATGGAAGGAAAGGGATTTGCTGGTATTCCTATGAACTTAGAGTTGCGTTTGTCGGTGGAAGACTCCCCCAATAGCGGCGGCGTGGCCATCGATGCCATCCGATATATGAAGATTGCAATGGACAGAGGTTGCAGGGGCATTCTCCATCCCATTTCCTCATACACCATGAAACATCCCCCTATCCAGATGCCTGAAGAGCGCTCCAGGGAAATGATTGAGGAGTTTCTTGCGGAATCGGGCGCCGAATTGACAGCACCTGTGCATTCTGCTGTTTGAGCTTTTAATCCCAGCACTGTATCCCCTTATCCACGCTCAGCCACGGATTATGAGGCTCGGTCCGATTGCAAGGGGCTGAGCCTTTTATCGAGTAAAATTAAGCTGATAGAAGCCACTCCGAAAAGGGCAACACTACGCCCTGGGATAGATTGCTGCCAATAGATTAGAAAGAAATACAGCACCGATAATCATTTTGGACTACCCTTAAGTTGTGATCGCAGAGAGGCCATGTGAGTGGATAAAAGTTTAAAGGCTCCGTGGGGACATGAGTTCCGCAATAAATTCTTCCAGTTTGCGGTTCAATTCCCCTGGCTGTTCCAGCATTACCATGTGGCCTGCATTCGTGATAATTTCCAGGCGACTGTCTGACAGATTGTCATTGAGATATTGAGCATATTTGGGAGGAGTCATCCGGTCGTCAGCACCAACGAGGACCAGGCTCGGCACGCGAATCTCTCTCAGGTTCTCCATGCAGTCAAATAAGTCACAAGCGCGAAAGTCTCCGATGGTCACCCGAGGATCAGTCTTTCGGCTGATCCTGAAGTTCGCATTCTTCACACTTTGGTCTGTCTTCGGGCTGAACCCGTATTGGCGCACAATGCTCTCGAATCCATCCCGATCTTCTTCTTCCAAAAACCTGAAAATATCGGGCTGCACTCTCAGCCTAGCTCCTGTTCCGATGAAAACAGCGCCCACCAACCTGCGGGGCGGGCGTCGGCAGAATTCCATGGCAACGGCTCCGCCCATTGAGTGCCCTCCCACAACAAGAGGCACCGGCCCCAGTGTTTTGGTAAAACGCCTGATCCAGTCAACATAACAGGATATCTCTTGCTCTCCCCCGCCTTCAGATAGACCATGGCCCGGCAGATCCGGTGCAATTACATTTAATACACCGCTCATGCTCTCCAGTTGATGGGACCAGATCTCATGACTCCCTCCCGAACCGTGAATCAGGACCAGCGTTATCTCTCCAGGCTCAGGGGGATCTGGGTCAGCAGCGAAATGAATTCGTGTTCCTTCAATCATGACAAATGGCATGGTTAAATCCTTTACAAGCCAAATAGAATATCCACTCTGCGATGAACAATCAACCTCTCAATGCTGGAGCAAGTAATAAGGCTACTACATTATCACCAGGCGGTAAAAATATAATCCAGAACGGCATAACAGGTCAATACTTTTTGTCCCATAATTGTATATTTCATGCCGCTTGAAAAGTATTACGATATGTGATAGAAGTCAACCGCTGGCTAATATTAGATATAATGGCTATTGAGTTAGCTCAGCATAACAAACCCTCTTAGAGTTAACACAA
>CAZTAS010000349.1:0-5069 GCA_964611635.1 uncultured Thermodesulfobacteriota bacterium | reverse complement strand
TAAAATAGAGCAAAATGCCCTAAAAAAGCGGTTCGAAGCGGAAAGATGGGTTAAGACCGCACGACCTGAGAAGGCATGCCGCGACCTTTGCATCCCGTGCCGGAACACCGCTGGAGATTGTCAGCAAGATCATTCTCAGGCATTCCAATCTTTCGACAACTCAGAGATATCTGGGAAAAGTAAGTGATATCGAGGCCATGAGGTGGATTGACAGCATTCATGGTTAAATGAAAAGTAACCCGGGCTGAGAGCCACAGTGTCTTAGCCCGGAAAGTGAAGATTATATCTACCAGTGTAGCATATATGGGCTTTTCAAAACTCAAGTTCGTATAGGTATTGTTGAATCAGCGCGTCTTCCAATATGCAAAGACTAATCATTCATTTTTCATAGAGCGAAAAATAGAAGACTGGAAAACGTATCTTTCACAATTTGAGGGCCTAATTTCCACTTGCCAATAATATAGTCCAGCATCATACGGCGAAATCCCCCCGGAGGGTCGGCCACAACATCTTGGGGTCCCTGAGGCTTGCTCGGAAGGCATTTTTAAATATGGGCTGGATGCGGTATCGTGGCTTATGTCAACCCGTCTCTCACCTGAGTTATCATAATGTATTCTCAACTCACGAGTTATCCCAGAAATCGGGTAGATGACGAGGTCCGGCAAATGGATCTTTGGTTTCAAGCCAACTCCCTAACCCACGTAGCTGAGAGATGACGTCCTCTCATAGATGGTTTCAGAATCATTTAGTCTCTCGCGTCATTCGCTGCTCAACTATAGGATAATAATCCTTGGAAAACGGCATCTTCGATTATCATAGAAGTGAGCTATCGTTCTAGGGCAAGAATTAGGAACACAATATATAGATAATATAAATATTTTTTGATAGCTGATGAGCTTTTTTTATCACAAAGAAGCTAAGGACTCCTTTGCCTGTTTTAGGAAATTTTCAGCATCACACTGTTCAAATACTTTAATGGCTTCCGAAATACATTGTCGAGCCTTGTCGATTCTTTTCTTCGCCTTGTGTAAGAGACCCAAGTCGTAATAGGCCCCTCCTAAAATGCCTTTGGCCCCGATTTCTTTTGCAGCCTCAATCGCTGCGTTAATATGTTTCTCGGCTTGGCGACTAGCAAAGGGCGCATTTTTCACAACAAAACCAATATTCTTAATCACTGTTGATAAACTTAACTCTCCCTCCCCCTGAACTATCTGCATATAGACCTTACCTAGAAGGTACTCAGTTTGAGCGTAATGGAAGCGTCTCTCATTCGCAAGAAACACCGTCAGCCCCTCTTCCAGAAACCTTAAGCCCTGGCTCATATTTCCTTTAGCAATCAAAACGACACCGAGGAATGCCCGAGCCGGTGCTCCAAGTATTTCATCCCCAAACTTTTCGCTGAAGGTCACAACTTCGTCTAAAGTTTTCTTGGCTTCCGATATCTGGCCGTTAGAGAGATAGCCTAACCCGAGAAAAAACTGACAAACCTGGTAATACATAGGGTCTGCTGCCAAACGAGCCGCTCTCTGGCACTGTTCGATGAATGAGGGGAGGTCGCCCTTATAGAAATAACTAAAACCAACAAATCCTTGGCCCATCGTCATACTTCGGACATTTGAGTGTCGTCGCCCAAAGTCTAAAAGTTCCTTTCCTATTATTGAGGTCTTCTTACTTTCTCCCATGTGGAAGTAAGTCAGTCCCAGACCTCCAAGCGACTTGAAATAGAGGTAGTGATCGGATTCAATAAGCCTGTATATCTTCTGAGCCCTTTCCCCAAAAGTGATGGCTTCATCAAAGAGACCCAAATCCGCACAGGTCCATGTGAGCCAGGTACATGCATAGCCGATGACTTTCTGGTTCCCTATCTTCTCACCGACCTGTAAGGCCTTGTGAAGATACTGCTGCGAGTCTCTTGACATACCCCGACACTCCAGAGTCCAGCCATACCATGCATAAAACATCCCCAGTCGTTCCTCAACAGGTAGTGAATCCGCCAGGTCTTTATGGTCACTGAACAAATTCGTTAGTCCCTTGAAATCTCCCCGGTAGTAATAGACCAAGGCCCAGTCTAGGATCAGATCAATGATAAGTCCCTCATCGTCCTTCGACTTGTCTGGTTTTTTGGCAAGAAGATCAAAAGCCTCAGCGTAATATTTATGCGATTCCTCAACGGCATATCTTTTCAAGCTTTTCTCCCCCGATTTCATCAAATACTCGACAGCTTTTTGCAAAGATTTGCCTTGGGTGAAATGGAAGGCCAGCGTCTCATAGAACTCAGGGAGCCTTTCTTGAAACAGCTCTTCCATTATTAGGGCAATACGATCATGTATTTCTCGCCGGTCTTTTTTCAGAAGACCTTTATAAACTACCTCCTGAGTAAGGGGATGCTTGAACATATACTCCAGGTCTGGCTCAATGGACCTAGTTCTAATCAGGTCAAGTCGCTCCAACGAACTTAGACCCCGATCAATGCGCTCTTCGAGTTCCGTAATCCTTTTGAGGATCTCATAAAAAAATGTTCTGCCGATGACCGATGCTTCTTGGAGAATGCGCTTCGTCTCTTTCTCCAAACGGTCAAGCCTCCCGGAAATAACACCGTGGATCGTCGGTGATATTTCAGACTCGCTGATGGTGCTTGTGATTTTCCAGTTGCCATTGTCTTGGACCAGCGTCTCAGATTCGATCAATGAATTAACCAGCTCTTCCAGGTAAAAAGGATTTCCCTCTACCTTTTCCTGGACGAATTGCTTCAAGTCAGAGGGAACAGTCTCAGTCTTCAGTAAAGATTCCAGCATATCTTGTGCCTCTGAAGACGAAAGATCCTGAAGCCGGATCTCCTGGTAGAATTTACTGATTCCACCTAACTGGTGACTCGAGAAAAGACTGAATGTAGGCCTGTAAACACAAAGGACTATAGCAGGTTGCCGAATTCCCAGAAGGGCATTGCGAAGAAGCTCTGCAAAAGAAGGATCAGCCCAGTGAAGGTCCTCTAAAAAGAAAATGGTTGGGGCCCTTTGGGCGAGGGCTGAAAGAATTGTCTGGACTGCCTCTTGAAGACGGGATCTCCAGAACTCAGGGCTAACATCTTCGATCTCAGGATAGCTGAGCGAGTAAAGACTACCCACATAAGGAGCAATACTCTCCTTTTTCCCAACAAGATTTTCAATCCTTGATTCGACTTTTTCTTTCACGATTTCAGTGGAATCGCCTTCTTCAATCTGAAATACATTATTCAGCAGATCAATTACTGGGAAATAGGGTATGTTTTGAGAATAGGCATAAGCATGCCCTTCTATCCATTGAATATCTTCAAGATCCAATATGCTCTTAAACTCCTCAACAAGCCGGCTCTTTCCTGTGCCTGCATCGCCGCAGATAGAGAAAATCTTACCCACGCCCGCTTCACGGAGATTGTCAATGGCTTCAGCAAGCTGGGCGATTTCTGCCTTTCTACCGATGAGATCAGCCCTCAAGCCAGAAAGACGGTGTATAGTAACTGGTTTCTCTTTTGCAGACAAAACCTTATGAACCTGGATCGGTTCAGCCTTGCCCTTGATCGAGGTTGGTTCCAAGCTTTCAAACGTAAAGTGCCCCTCGACCTGTCGATAGGTGTCCGGTCCAACCAGAATTTCGCCCTCATTGGCTATGCCACTTAGCCGAGAGGCAAGATTAATGGTATCCCCTGCCACGCCATGAGTGCCTTTTTCCACGTCCACTTCACCAGTGACTACGAGGCCAGTATTGATGCCAGAATGCATTTTAATAGATTGCCCAATTCTTTTTTCCACTTCGGGGCTTATGGAATCGACTAGCTCGTGTATTTCTCTGGCAGCCCTGATCGCCCGCACCGGATCATCTTCATGGGCCGCTGGCACACCAAAAAGTGCCATGACTGCATCGCCGACATACTTTTCAATAAATCCCTCATACTTGTTTATTACCCGGGAAACTTCACGAAAAATACGACTGGTGATCTCTTTGACTTCCTCTGGGTCAAGTCTCTCTGACATTGCAGTGTATCCAGAAAGATCGGAAAAAAGGGCAGTGACGTATTTTCGCTCACCACCAGTTTTAGGCTCTACCTCCGCTATCTCTTTTACTTTGTGTAACTCTTGTCCACATTTGCCACAGAATAAATCCTCAGGAAGTACTTCTGCACCGCACTTTGAACAACTCAACAAAAGCTTATTACCGCACTTACGGCAAAACTTGTTTTCCTGAGGATTTTCATGCTGGCATCTGGGGCACTTCATTTTTAACACCCTCCAATGAGTTGAAAGGAAAGCTGGTTTGAATGGTAAATGATGGAAAATTGTTTGGTCAATTTAGACATTCTTGCATGATGCTGAAATATTGCCCTTTTTCAGCATACAAATGGTATTTGAAACCCGGAATAGAAGTGGGTCTCCGGCGTGGATGTCAGAATAAACCAGAAAACAAGAAAAGTCAAAATACGGGGGTTTCGGAAGCATACCTCAAAGAATCAAGTGTACCCAAAAACTGAGATATGCCTACGGTATCTGTAAGCGCCCTCAGCTTCCTGAATTTTAAGCGAAAAATCTTACTACCACAACATATGGGGGCAATCAATTTGCCGCCTATCCGGTTGCAGAAAAGAAGTTTTTGCATTTGTCTTGAGGTCCATATCGGCTAAATTCATCAAAATTTAAGAAGACTGGCAAATCAATACATGAAAATAGCCCGAAGCAACACTTGATATGCTATCTGTTAAGTTTCGATGCCTCCCCAAATGCTACCTTCGTGCATAAGGTTCCATCTCACATCGGCCTGAATTTAACAAGACTGGAAAATGTATGCATCACAATTTATGGGTCCGAGTTTCAGTTGACACATTGTTGTTGCATCCGTTGTTAGCGATCCAGGTCCAAATAGCGCTACAAGTAACTGACTTAAAATTTGATAAGGATTTATACATATCCCTTCGCTATTACTTTTTGTCTCAAGACAGGGCTCTATATAGCCATTTTTCTGCAACCAAGAATTTCATACAGCTGCCTCAGCAATCGGGTACACCACATCCGCACGCAAAGCCTCGGCAGCAAACGTAA
>CAZTAS010000348.1:0-5092 GCA_964611635.1 uncultured Thermodesulfobacteriota bacterium | reverse complement strand
AAAATGCCCAAAAGGGATCAAAAAGAAGCTGTGCCAAGATCAATGTCTATTTTTGGGGGTTTGTTTATGGTTAACTTCCGATATCGAGGCAAATATAATGTTTAAAGTTTGATCTAAGGTGATTCTGTTAGAAATATATATCTATAGTAAACGTCTAAAGAAAGTTGGAATTACAGGTAACCAAGATAAAAGTAAACATTGATGTCATTCCTGCGTAAGCAGGAATCCAGGAGGCTTGTCGGTACTGAGAATGGATTCTATCACGGGTGCTACGGGCAAACCGAAGAGAAGCGAAGGTTGCCCGTAAACCAACCTGCAGTGGCAAGCTTCGCTTTTCCAGTGGCATCCGGGGTTTCGAGTCTGAGCACTGGATTCCCGCTTTCGCGGGAATGACAATAAAAAATGAGGCAATCCAATGAAATTTCTTCTTTATGGTTAATCCAATGTCAACTTATTTAAGACTTTCACTATAACAAAAAAGGAGGGAAAAGTCATGGTCAGAACGTTATTGGTTATCTTGTTAATGTGTGTTTTAGCGTTTCCGTTTACAGTCATGGCTGCAGCGAAGGAGATCAAGATCGGTGTTATTCTTCCACTGTCCGGACCCCTTGCTCCTACGGGAAAAAGCTTGAAGGAAGGAACTGACTTGGCCGCTGATATTGTCAATGGCAAATATCCAGAGCTCAAAATCTCGATCGGTCAGCGGGAAGGAATTCCAAATCTCGGCGGAGCCAAAATCAAACTTGTCTATGCGGACTCTAGGGCGGACCCAGGATGGGGAGCTGATCAGGCGAAGAGACTCATAGAGGATGAAAAGGTTATAGGCCTCCTGGGGTGTTATAATAGCTCAGTAAGTAAGACGGTATCTGTGCAAGCCGAACGGGCAGGTATTCCTTTCGTCAACCCGGATTCGACCTCTCCGGCACTTACCAAGAGAGGCCTCAAGTGGTTTTGGAGAGTTACTCCCCATGAAACATGGTTTACTGCCGATCTGTTTAACTTCTTAGATGGTCTGGTCAAAGGTCAGGCGCGAGGCGTAGGGCCTATCCCTAAAGAGAAGATCAACACTTTGGCTGTTGCTGCGGAGAATACTGAATGGGGTTCGGCTGCCTTGGCAGAAATTAAGAAGTTCGCTGCCAAACACGGATACAAAATTGTAGAGGCCTTTAAGTATCCGCATAAAGCACTAGACCTAACCAGCGAGACGAGAAGGCTGATAGCCTCTAAGGCTAGCTGTTACCTATTTGCTCCCTATATTGCGGATGCTATCCTTTTCATCAAGACCCTGAAGGAGATGCGCGCGGCTCCACACCTGATTTGGGGACAGGACGCAGGATTTATTATTCCCGACTTTTACAAGACGCTGAGGGCTGATGTGAACGGTATCCTAACTCGCGACCTTTTCTCACCTGAGCTGGGACATGTTAAACCGGTGGCAACTCAGCTTAATAAAATGTACAAGGAAAGAACAGGCTATGACTTCTCCGGCAGTTCCGCGAGAGATTTTGTTGGGGTTCAGGTTTGGGCCCATGCCTTAAACGATGCGGCATCAACTGACCCGAAGGCAATCCAAAAGGCGATTAACGAACTGCATATCTCGCCAGAGCAACTTGTCATGCCCTGGAAGGGCGTAAGGTTTGGTTCACCTTTCCCGGGCGATACGCATCAAAATGAGCTTGGCTCTGGGGTAATCAATCAGTATCAGGGATGGCCGGGTGGCAAACTGCAAGTCGTCTATCCCTTTGAATTTGCTACCGCTGACCTGATCTATCCCTTCCCTGGCTGGAAGTAAAGGCGATTGAACTTTGGCACTATGAAAGCGAGCAGCACAGCCGGCGAAAGCTGGCTATGCTGCTCCCTTTTGTTTTTTAACGGGCCAAAATAAAAATGGAACTGGCAAGTCAATTATAGTAAACGTCTAAAGAAAGTTGGAATTACAGGTAACCAAGATACAAGTAAACATTGATGTCATTCCTGCGTAAGCAGGAATCCAGGAGGCTTGTCGGTACTGAGAATGGATTCTATCACGGGTGCTACGGGCAAACCGAAGAGAAGCGAAGGTTGCCCGTAAACCAACCTGCAGTGGCAAGCTTCGCTTTTCCAGTGGCATCCGGGGTTTCGAGTCTGAGCACTGGATTCCCGCTTTCGCGGGAATGACAATAAAAAATGAGGCAATCCAATGAAATTTCTTCTTTATGGTTAATCCAATGTCAACTTATTTAAGACTTTCACTATAGTAATATTCGGCATACTAATGGGGCTTGTTTTTGCCTTTATCTCTCTGGGTCTATCCCTTATCTTCGGAGTCATGAACATTGTTAATTTCGCCCATGGGGAATTCCTGATGGTGGGAATGTATGTTGCTTTCTTGACATCCTCTTATCTTCCCCTCGATCCTCTTGCTTCCTTGCCCTTTGCAGCAGCAATGGGGTTTTTGCTCGGTATTCTTAGTTATCATCTCCTCATTCAACGTATTCTTCGCGGACCTATAGTGGCCCAGCTCTTTGGGACGTTTGGATTGATGTTATTTCTCCGCTATCTGGCGATGTTTGTCTTTGGTCCCGATGTCCGTTCTATTACCCATGGAATCTTAGTGGGGAAAACACTCTCTTTGGGCTGGGTTATGATTGATGCCAGCAAGGTGGTACCGGCAGGGCTCTGTCTGGTGCTCTTTGCGTTGGTCTATTGGATGATAAACCGAACCAAGCTAGGGAGGGCTTTGCGGGCCACGTCTCTTGACGCAGAAGCGGCGAGGTATATGGGCATTGACACTGAAAAGATGAGTGCCCTAGCATGGGGGATTGGCGGGGCCACCGTAGGGATAGCCGGCGCATTAATAGCCCATTTCTATTATGTAACCCCCACCGTAGGAATGCTTTTTGTTCTAATTGCCTTTGCTACCGTTGCCTTGGGAGGATTTGGAAGCATTTCAGGGGCCTTCCTCGCCGGTCTGATTATCGGCCTAATACAGGTTCTGGGTGGACATTACTTGAGCGAACTGAAGTTCACATTCATTTACATAACTTATTTCCTGACAGTAGTGTTTAGACCTCGGGGTCTCTTCGGGTGGTAAAATGGGTCGGATATTAAGGGATATTTTCTCCTTGGGAGACCGCCCCTTCTCTGAAAGAATTGGTTTTCTTATTTTTATTATAATCATCCTCGTTTTCCCATTGGTAGTCGGGTTGGCCTATGCCAGGGCAGTGATGGCTAAGTTCCTGCTCTTCGCCTTGTTTGGCTTGGGTTGGAACCTCATCGGCGGCTATGGGGGCCAAGTGGACCTCGGACAGGCCAAAAACGTAGGGTTTGGAGCTTATGCCACTGCACTCATGATGCTCCATTGGCATACCTCATTTTGGCTAACTATCATACCAGGGATGATATTTGCGACCGCGGAGTCTTTTGCTGTCGCCTATCCCATGTTCCGCCTGAGAGGCCATTACTTTGCCATCGCCACTCTATGCGTTGCTTTGGTGTGGAAGGAGCTCTTTATCTTTTGGGACTGGACGGGCGGGGCACGGGGTGTGGAAATACCGATACAACCTGTTCCTGACTTCACGTATATGCAGTTTGGCTCGGCCGGTTATCATTACTTTATTTTCGGTCTATTCATCGGTGAATTCTTGTTCATGAATTGGTTCAGGAAGTCGAAGCTAGGCTATGAGCTTCAGGCTGTTAGAGACAATGAGGATGCAGCGGCAAGTTTGGGAATCAATGTCACCGGAACCAAAGTGAAAGCCTACTGTATTACTGCCGCTCTGGGAGCAATAGGTGGTAGCTTTATTACCGCCTATTATTTATATATCGATCCCGAATTGGTTATGCCTTTGGATCTATCTATCCTGATCGCGATGACAGTTATGGTGGGAGGTGCCGGCTCTATATGGGGGCCAATCATCGGGGCGGCAATTCTCATCCCCCTGGATATGTACCTGGGGGCGTGGCTGGCGGGAGGGGGACGTTATGGCATAGATTTCATGATATATGCTTTCATAATAATGGTGATCGCTGCCCGCGAACCAAAAGGGATTTGGGGTATCGTTGAAAGGATTAAGAAGAGGAAATGAAACAGGAAATGTTGCTGGAGGTTCACAATCTGGTGAAAGAATTCGGAGGAGTGGTGGCCAATGCTGACATCTCTTTGAAACTTGAGCAAGGTGAGATTGTGGGTCTCATCGGTCCTAATGGAGCCGGCAAGACCACTTTGTTTAATTGCATTGCAGGTTATTATAAACCCAGCAGCGGAAAAATCTGTTTCGGAGGGAAGGACATTACCGGCTGGCCAGCGCACCGTGTGGCTAAAATAGGTATAGCTCGGACTTTTCAGAGTATGAAGCTAATGCCAAATCTGACAGTTGAAGAGAACGCTATGATTGGAGCTTTCAATCGAACGAGTGATCGACAGATCGCCAAGGGGGAGGCCCAGGATATATTGAAATTAGCAGGTCTGGCACGGGAGGCAAATGCATATCCTTCAGAACTTCCAATAGCTATTCAAAAAAGAATTGAATTGGCTCGAGCTCTGGCTACTAAACCTAAGTTCTTAATGTTGGACGAAGTCGCCGCAGGTCTAAATCCTCTGGAAACTCAAGAGATCATTCAGACTATACAAAAGATAAAAGAAGAGAAGGACCTTACCCTTCTTTTGACCGAACATGTCATGGAATTTGTCATGACAATCTCGGCGAGGGTGATCGTAATCTCAGCAGGCAGAAAAATCGCCGAGGGAATCCCTGAGGAGGTGGCCAGGGAAGATAACGTGATCGAGGCATACCTTGGGGAAGGATATGCTAAGGGTAAACAAGATTAAGGTTCACTATGGAAGAATTCCTGCTCTCCACGAGGTCTCGTTTGAGGTAGGGGAGGGAGAATTGGTCGCCATTGTGGGGGCCAACGGCGCTGGCAAGACCACTGCTTTAAAAACAGTTGTTGGAGCCCTCTGCCCAGAGTCGGGGAATATTGAGTTCGATGGAACAGACATAACCGGAAAGAATGCTGCAGAAGTTGTCCGGTTAGGAATTACCTATGTCCCAGAGCGGAGGCATATTTTAGGACCTCTCAGAGTGGATCAGAACATACATTTGGGGGCTTT
>CAZTAS010000347.1:0-5095 GCA_964611635.1 uncultured Thermodesulfobacteriota bacterium | reverse complement strand
GTTCTGCCGTGATCGGCCCCATTATCCCTCCATCAGTTCCTATGATTATCTGTGCGGCATTGGCTTCCGTTAGTGTCGGCCGCATGTTCCTGGGCGGCATGATTCCCGGGATCCTTTTCGGCCTCCTCCTCATGGCCTTTTGTTATGCCATGGCGATCCGAAGAAGGTATCCAACCCACCCTAAGGCATCATGGCGGGAGCGATGGTACGCCTTCAAAGATGCCATTCTCGGTTTGATGACCATTGTCATCATTCTCGGTGGAATCTTCTCCGGGATTTTTACCCCCATCGAGGCGGCAGGGATTGCAGTGGTTTACGGGTTCATGGTGGGTTGGCTGGTTTATCGCTCCATTGATTTCAAAAAATTGCCAAAAATATGTCTTGATGTGACGCTCCACACCGGGGTCATCATGTTCATCATCGCACTGGCTCGCTTTTATAATTTCATCTTGACCCGGGAACAGATCCCCCAGAAGGTGATTGCTTTTCTCATGGGGCTCAGTCAGAATCCATTGGTGATCATGGTGATCATCGCGCTGGGCTTGTTTTTGCTGGGATGCTTCCTCAGCACTACCCCAGCCCTGATGTTGGTGGTCCCGGTGCTTTTACCCCTGGTTCAAGAAGCCGGTTATAACATGGTCCACTTTTTCGTGATGGTGACTTTGGCCTTGTTATTAGGGACGTTAACACCCCCTGTAGGGATAAACCTTTATCTGGTATCCAGCATTTCGGGCTTGCCCGCCGCCCGATTGCTCCGTGAGTTGATCCCTTTCTATCTCATACTGGTTACTGTTGTTTTCATTACAATCCTTGTCCCATGGGTGGTAACGTGGCCGGGCAAACTGATCTTTGGTGGATAACCACATCAGGGGTTGAACCGTGTCGATGACGTCGAGAGATTGAGTCCTCGCTGTTCTTGAAGGGAAAATTCCTACCGGATTGCATGGATTGAAAATTTCATCTCCAATGAGATGGTGGAGAGTCTCTGCGGCCACCGCGATTTTTTCCAGGCCACTTACAGCCAAAAGATCGAAAAGCCGGGGATGATTCGCATTCCTCCATTGGCCGAGGAGCTTCTTCCTCTGGATAATATCAGCTATGACCTATCTCCCCCACGCTCTGCCATAATGCAGAATATCGAGGGCCATGGACAGGTGGTCGATGGATTGATCAAGACAAAGGATGACCTGAAGATCATGGAGCTTCCTGACCCCAATGATGAAACGCTGTATCGAGAGGCCGAGGATAAGGTGAAGAGACGGATCTAGACCATCGGCAGGAGGGGCCGCTATATCCTGGCCAGCGCAAACTCCCTGCCATATTACGTAAAAGCGGATAATGTCAGGGCAATGGGAAGAGCATTCTTGAAGCATGGAGCTTATCCCCAGAGATAAGACAGATAGCCATTTCAGCCTGAGTAATGTTGTCGGTCTGGTTATACCGCTGGCTTGCTGGAATGTCCCCCGGGTCATTGTTTTCGAACATATCATACAAGGCCATGGACACCACGGACCAAGGATTTTCTCCAATACCCGAGAAAATAGTGTGCACTCCTCGAAATCATTGTTTGAGCCTGAATCAATGAACTTCCCTTTATGGGAAAAGAAATGCAATACGCCTCATCATGCTGAGATATAAGAAACGGGAAAAAATCCTTGACAAACATTGTTTTTATATGATATTCAATGATTCACTTTAAATCAGGGTGTTTGGCAGGAGAGGTGGCGCTATGGCGCGTATAAAGCGGGGGAAGCAAAATTCGGTTAAGCCCGACTGACAGGGTCGTTACCCCTCCGCGCCCTCTTAAGATTGTCATTACTCACAGCATCGATCTTAAAGCCACGGGATTACGATCCGTGGCTTTTTGTTTACCGAGGCTAGACAAAAAAGAAGGAGGTCAATTATGAGCCAGATAGATTGGTCAGGATGCCATATCCCTCTGGTGACGCCTTTCAAGGATGATCTGTCCATAGACGAGGACGGACTTCGACGCCTGGTGGATTATTTTATCGATGAGGAGAAAGTGGATGGGTTGGTGCCCTGCGGAACCACCGGCGAGTCTCCCACCCTCTCCCACGAGGAGCACAACCGGGTGATCGACATCGTTATCAAGCATACCAGAGGCCGCGTTCCCATCATCGCTGGAACGGGCTCCAACAGCACGGATGAAGCTATATTCATGACCCGGCATGCAGAAGAAGTGGGGGCCGACGCCACTCTGCAGGTCTGTCCCTATTATAACAAACCCACCCAGAGCGGCCTCATTGCCCACTTCGAGGCCATCGCCAGGGCTTCCCGCCTCCCTACGATTATCTACAATATCCCGGGCCGCACCGGAAGAAACATCGAGCCGGAAACACTCATCAAGCTCTCCGAGAACGACAACATCATCGGACTCAAGGACGCCGCCAACGACATCAATCAGACCATGACCATCCTGCGAGCAACCATGAATCGTCCCAAGAAATTCTATGTGCTCTCGGGCGAGGACGCCATCACATTCCCCATGATGGCCCTGGGAGGACACGGGACCATCTGCGCCGTGGGAAACGTAATAGGGCGGGAGTTCACCGAGATGGTGCGCCTGGTAGTAAAGGAGGGGAATATTGAGAAAGCCCGGGAAATCCATTACCGGATGCTGCCTACGGTAAAGGCCCTATTCATCGAGACAAATCCGGTCCCGGTCAAGGAGGCAATGAATATGATGGGATTGCCCGCAGGCCCGCTGCGCCTCCCCCTGGTGCCCATGCAGCCCAAGAACAGGGAAGTGCTGCGGCAGTGTCTCGTGGAAATTGACCGGTTGAAAGCATAACCGCCTTGTGACCTGGGGGAACCCTTTTGTAAAAGGGTCATCCCCCAGACTCCTTCATAAAGCTTTTACATTCGGACATTGGGCTTTATGTTATTGAAATGAATGCAATTTGGTATCAGAATTACTCGCCGCGGTACTCAACGAAATTGCTCTCTGTCTCGAACAGCCTGATGCGATGCAGCATGGCGGGGTGAGTTCGCCCCTTGAGCTCTTTCCAGATCCAGTGGGCGATATTTTCCATAGAGGGGACAATCTGGCGAAAGTGCGGAATTTCATTGATGTTCCGGTGATCCAGGATGTCAACAACCTGTTCTTGGACCATACGGGCCAGCAACTCCACATTTATCACGCAGCCCGTGCGGGAGTCCACTGGCCCTGCCACTGTCACCTCAAGGCGATAATTGTGGCCGTGGCCGCCGGGAGTGGCGCATTTGCCGTAGTGGCGAAGGTTTTCCTCCTCACTGAGGTGAGGGCTTGCCATCCGATGAGATGAGCTGAACTGAAACACTTTCGTCAGGTACATAATGGGGGAAAGCTCTCCAGAGGCTCCACCAGTAGTGTTATCCATTGGCCTCTTTTTCATTTTGTGTCTTTCAACACCCTCTGGCCGCGGTACCGGAGTCCGGGCGGACTTAGACACTTCATAACTCATTTTTCAGGCCGGAGGCGCCGGGCACGAGGCGCAGGCAGGATGGGCTTCGTCCTTTACGGGAAGGTCATCCAGCAATTTTCGTTTGCGCTCCAGAACAAGCAGGCCTTCCTCCAGCGCTTTCTGCTCATCCCGCATTTGATCAAGGCGATAATTATCAATTAGAATGCTCCTAGGATCAAGGCAGCGCCGCATGAATCGTCGAATGGGCTGCGGGAATTTTTGCTCCTCCGCCTGCAGTTGATCCAGGCGGCTTTCCAGGATCTGGCGGCGAACATCGATTTCGGCCCGAATGATGTCCCGAACCACCAGGCCTTCCTTCGTCACCGCGCGCCGGCGATAAAGCCTGACAAAAGCGGATACAGCCCCGTCCAGATCGTCCTTTCTCAGCAGCCCTATGATAGCTCTAAAGTACAGGCGCTGGGGAAGCCAGCCCCTTGATTTTGCGGCACTCAGGCCGCATCGGGCTAACAAAACCAGGCCTATCCGGAGGGGTAAGTGCAGCATAATCAGATCTGTAATGCCCGCCCAAGGTAAGCGGCCGCGTGCGGGTAACGCTGCTTATAGGTTTTCCATTCTTCTTCGGTAAGTTCCACGGGCTCCTTCCCGAAGCTGCGGACAATGGTATCGTGTAATTGCTGAATCAGATCCCGATTAGCGTTGGCAACTCCCAGCACGGCGCCGGCAATCTCGAAAACGCCGTTGACGAAATCAGCGCCCGTAAGCGCCTCCAGGCCGTGCTCCACCAGTATACCTCCCAGGTAACCAAGGCCCCCCTGGACAAAGGTTTTTTTGATCCTGTCCATGCATAACTCCTTCGCTGGGGAAACCAGCCCCTTGATTTTGCGGCACTCAGGCCGCATCGGGCTAACAAAACCAGACCTATCCGGAGGGGTAAGTGCAGCATGATCAGATCTGTAATGCCCGCTCAAGGTAAGCGGCCGCGTGCGGGTAACGCTGCTTATAGGTTTTCCATTCTTCTTCGGTAAGTTCCACGGGCTCCTTCCCGAAGCTGCGGACAATGGTATCGTGTAATTGCTGAATCAGATCCCGATTAGCGTTGGCAACTCCCAGCACGGCGCCGGCAATCTCGAAAACGCCGTTGACGAAATCAGCGCCCGTAAGCGCCTCCAGGCCGTGCTCCACCAGTATACCTCCAAGGTAACCAAGACCCCCCTGGACAAAGGTTTTTTTGATCCTGTCCATGCATAACTCCTTTTTATCACGTGATTGAATACAAAAAAACAGGGTAACCGTTCACGATGGATTTTCCGATTCTTTTACCGCCTTGACAGCCTTCCGGATCAACTCGTCTTTTTTCTGGATTCGAGCTTCAAGCTCGCGAATCTGGCGCTGAAGACGCCTTTCCTGCCTCCCGCCCAGGACGAACCCCACCGTGCGGTCTATCACAATGGCCGAGGCCCATCCCAACACAACCCCGCAGCCAAGGCCCAGCAAGAAAGTAGAAAAATCGCCGCTCATATCGCCTCCATATTCCAGCACCGATCATCTTTGAGCCACATATCCTTTTTATAATATATCGAATCAAGAGATTGAAGGCAAATCAAGCTTTCACAAAGGTAACGTAAAATAACTTGTGTAAATTAGAGAGGGGTGCTACACCTTGCTCAAAA
>CAZTAS010000346.1:0-5160 GCA_964611635.1 uncultured Thermodesulfobacteriota bacterium | reverse complement strand
CGTACAGCAAAGGCAAAGAGGTAGCAGAGAAGGTGAGTGAAAGACTTGGATACGAATGTATCTCACGCGAGGTGCTTCTCGAGGCTTCAAAGGAATTTAATGTTCCTGAGATCAAGTTGATCAGGGCAATTCATGATGCGCCATCGATCCTCGATCGGATCGGCTATAAAAAAGATAAGTTCATTACCTTTATACGGTCAGCTCTTCTTCAGCACTTCAGGAAGGATAATGTGGTCTATTGTGGGCTAGCCGGCCACTTTTTTGTGAAAGATGTTCGGCATGTGCTGAAGGTGAGAGTCATTGCTGATCTTGATGAACGAGTCAGAATCGAAGTGGAACGGGAAGGCATTCCGAGGAAGGATGCCCTTCGCATTATCAAGCAGGATGATGAAGAGCGGAGAAAATGGAGCGAATATCTCTATGGCATTAATACATCGGACCCCAGCCTCTATGACCTGGTCGTCCACATACGAAAGATGACTACTGATGATGCCGCCGATGTGATCTGTAAGGCAGTGGTCCTCGATACCTTCAAGACAACTCCTGCATCACAGCAGGCCATCGAAGACCTTGCCATCGCTGCCGAAGTGAAGGCGGCTCTCATGGATCTTAAGTCTGATGTTGATGTTGTAGCCTCCAAGGGCACAGTGCAAATACATACAGCGGCATTGCTCGTTGAAGGGGAAGGACTTATCAAGGATATTGAAGCGATTGCCAAATCAGTAGAAGGGGTGAAGGAAGTGAGGGTGGGCGTGAAGCCCAAGGATATTTTGGAGTGATGGCAATGGATAGGCCTGTTTCGCCATTTCTCTTTCGGTCAATAATCTCAATTTGTTATTAGATCAAATGCAGGAATACCTTCTTCTTTTTACTACCAAACCGGGGAGGCGTTTTATATGGGGGATGCAGAGTTGACCTTGGCTGCTGTAGAGAAAAACGACGAGCATGAAGAGCGGACGATAAGGGGCAAGAGAAAGGGTGTGCTGGGACATCTCGTGACCAGTGTTCCGGAATTAACCATTCTCATTATGTTGTTAGTCGGCGGCTATATCATAATGGCGGTATTTTCAAAGGTTCAAGGGACCCAGGTTCTGAGCCCGGTAGCTATGTGGCTTATCATCATCGCGTCTTTTCTTATCAGCACCGCTATCGCCATTATCGCGGTTATCGCGGGGATAGGAGGAGGGGTTATATTCACGCCCATCATGCTCGGTTTTACCTCCATGGACAGTCTTGTCATCAGAGCGACGGGTCTGGTGGTGGCCATGTACGGCGGCTTGATCTCTTCAGGACCTTTTATGAAGAGCAGGCTTGCCAACCTGCGGATTGTGTTCTTTTGCGGAGTGCCCATCACGATTGGTGCCCTTGCGGGGAGCGTTTGCGCCATATATTTACACGATGCGTTGGGTGCGGTAGGCGACGGCATGGTTCGATTGTCACTTGGAATTCTCATGCTTGTTATCGCCTATTTCCTGTTCACCGGCGGGGGTAAAACAGAGTATCCTGAGCCTGAGCGCATTGATCCCTTTTCCATAAAGCTTGGACTGAGGGGATCTTACTGGGAGGGATCACTAGGAAAGGTGGTTTCTTACCAACTGGTCAGGGCCCTTCCAGGAGGGCTCATCTTTATCTTTCTTGGTTTCATAGGGGGCTTTTTCGGCATGGGAGGGGGCGCGTTCCTCACCGCAACACTCAATCTCGTCATGATGGCACCGGTCAAGATCGCGGCCGCTTGCAGCGGAGTCCTTCTTGCCATCAGCGACGCCACCGCCATCTGGACATATATAACATACGGTGCACTTATTGCCATTCTCGCAGCCCCGTGGATGCTGGGGCATGTTGTGGGCGGAATCCTGGGGGCTCATCTCCTCATCAGGATCAGGGCCGGTTTTGTGAGAAAGATCTTGATTTTTATTCTCATTCTGTCCTCGGTAAAGCTGATAGGCCGCGGGATTGAAGGGGCATTTGGGATACATATTCCCATTTTGGGATAAATGATTTTATGGAGAGGAAATTATGACAGACAATAGACTAAAACCTCCTTTTGCTGGTTTGATCTATGGGGGAATCATCTACTGGGGGGTGATGATTGGCTCTTTGATCGTCATTATAGGCTCTGTTTTGGCCTTCATAACCAGAGATAATTTTGTGCCTGTGTCTTACTGGCTTTCTTCGGTATGGAAAGGCGACTCTCCTGACCAGCTTTGGCAGGGAATCACAGGTTCGCTCCCCATGGGACACTGGTATTTTTCCCACTTGACAACCGGCGACGGTTTGACCGCCCTTGGGATTTCTCTGTCGGTTTTTTCGGTGGTGCCCGCACTTTTTGTTTCCTCAGCGGTTCTTTTCAAACAATCAGAGCGTTTATATGGGTTGTTGGCCCTGATTTGTGGGATCATCGTGTTGTCAGGGGTCTTGGGTCTGATTCCCATTGGATAAAAAAACGCAGGGGCAGGACCCTGAGATTCTCCATCTTTGGGAGTTGCTTTTTTGATCTTGTAAATGAAGGGGGCCAACATGTCTATCATCGCCATCGCCAGGGCTTCTTACAGTCACGGCAAAAATATCGCTGAAAGAGTGGCGCGGGATCTGAATTATCGGTGTATCTCCGAAGAGGTGATCAGTCTGGCTTCACAGGAATTTGATATTCCGGAGAACTGGCTGCGACGGGCTGTTGAAAACGCCCCTACGCTCCTTGATCGTTTCAGTTATGGGAGAAAGAAATATGTTGCGTACATTCGTTCCGCGCTTTTGGAAATTGCGGAAAGGGATAATGTGGTTTATCATGCCCTTGCAGGTCATTTCCTGCTGGAAGGGATTCCAAATGTCCTGAGGGTTATGATCTCTGCCACCATTGAAGAGCGCGTGAAGGAAATAATGAAAAGGGAGGATGTTTCCAGGAAAGAAGCATTGAAGATTATTGAGAAATTTGATAAAGAACGGAAAAAATGGGCAATGTATTTTTACGGCAAGGATCCATGGGATTTCAGCATGTATGATCTTGGATTAGTCATTGGAAGACTTACAATCGATGATGCGGTTGAGAAAATTGTCACTACCGTAATGCTTCCTTCTTTTCAGACGAACGCAGAGTCGAGGAGGGTTCTTGCGAATGAAAGTCTGGCCGCAAAGGTCAAGTCGGATTTGATGAACTTTTACTCTGATGTCGAAGTCTCTGCTGAGGATGGAACGGTTACAGTGCATATAAAGCGGAGTTTACAGCAAGAGGAAGCGCTCACGGAGGATATTCGTAGTATCCTCATGGAAATGCCTGGCGTAAGAGATGTCCGCGTAAACGTGATACCCGTCTATTGACCATGACGAAAAGGCCCATGAACAACAGCCGCTGCCTCAGGTGTGGCATCGGATTTTTAAAGGAAATTGGTCTCCCGTTTAGTCAGGCATAATCATGAAGCTGGTACATAAAATCGTACTCGCCAATACGCTTGGCATTATTTCCATCATCCTGGTTGCTGCCTTTTCTTACCATGAATTCGAGCTTCTTCTCACTAAATTGCAGTTTGTCGAGATAGCGGACACTCTCAACGCATCTTTTCTCGAAATGAGACTTTCAGAAAAGAACTATTTCCTTTATAAAGACAGTTCGGCGCTTCCAAGCATCAAGAGGCAAATCCGGCAGAGCTATATGGCGATTGAAAGTATGAGGCCAAATATAATCAGGGCCATCGGGGAGGAAAATTTCGGCAGGCTTCAATTGAACCTTAAACGATACGAGGAAACGGTCGGAAAAGTAGGTAAAACGGATGTCGGGACCAAAAACACAAGACTGGCAGAAAATGCCGTCCGGCAGGTCGGAAGGGCATTAAGATTGTTTTCTGAGGGTATGGTAAGGGCTGAGAGACAAGAAGTTAGTAAGATTATTTCTGCTTCAAAAAGCACATTACTATCTTTTTTCGGCCTTGTAATTTTTGTCGCCATCATGAGCAATTATTTTTTTTTCTCGAGAATGCTCAAGAACCTTCAGCGCATAGAGAGGACGGCAAATTCCATATCTGAAGGAAACTTTGTGAAAATTGAAGAGAAGATACCGAATAATGAGTTGGGTACGGCGATGGCGGCCATTAATGCAATGTGTGAAGAACTGAAGACCGGCCATGAACAACTTATCCAATCGAGAAAACTGGCATCCTTGGGAACCCTTACTGCCGGTGTAGCGCACGAACTGGGAAATCCGCTCAATAATATTTCAATGATCGCTCAGACCTACCTGGAACTCTTTGATCATCTTTCGAAAGAAGACAGAATTGATTATATGAAGACAGTCCTGGAGGAAAGTGAAAGGATAAGGAGAATTGTCCAGGACCTTTTGGATTTTTCGAGACCGAAGGAGACAGATTTCAAGATTTGTGATATCAATAAGGTCATGAAGAGTTCCCTTAAGCTGGTACAGAATATGCTCGACGTGTCGGAAATTGAGACCAGCCTGGAGCTTCAAGAAAATCTTCCCCCTGTTTTCATTGACGAGAATAAGATTGGTGAAGTATTGGTGAATTTGCTCAGCAATGCCATTCACGCCATGTCTGGAGGAGGCACGGTTTTCCTTCGGACGACTCTTGCAGAAGGCAAAGAGCATATTTTAATAGAGATTGAGGACACGGGAAAAGGAATTCCCGCTGAATTTTTACCCAATATCTTTGATCCGTTCTTCAGTACGAAAGGTACGGAAGGGACGGGGCTGGGTTTGTCTATCAGTTATGGCGTCATTAAGAAGCACAAAGGAAGGATAAGTGTGAGAAGTAAAGTGGGAGAAGGGACAACTTTCATTATAGAATTACCTGTTTATGCAGAAAAGGGGGGCAAAAATGGACGGCCAGAGGATCATGGTAATTGATGACGAGAACATTGTGGGGAAGATGTTAAAAAGTTCTTTTGGGCAAGATGGCTTTGCAGTGGAGGCCTTCTTGGATGCAAGGCCAGCCCTTGCCAGATTGAAAGAAGAAAAATTCGATGTAGTCATCACCGATTTGAAGATGAAAGACATTGACGGCATGGAGGTTTTGAACACAATAAAAAGGGAGGCCCCGGAAATCAAAGTGATCATGATCACCGCGTATGCGAGCCTGGACGCAGCGGTTGAAGCATTTCGGAAGAGTGTGGATGATTTTTTTGCAAAGCCGATAAAAATCGCTGATCTCAAGG
>CAZTAS010000345.1:0-5177 GCA_964611635.1 uncultured Thermodesulfobacteriota bacterium | reverse complement strand
TCCTTAATCCAAGAGGGCTTTCTCGTTTTTCAAACGTTCAATGTCTATTTTAGGGATAGACATTCGGACAAAATAGCAGAGAAATTTCTGACACTGCTTATATTAATGATGGAGCTTTGGGCGGTCTTTCTCTCACCGGGGGGATTTGTATGCTTTGACCATTTTCAGTAATGCTCTCTTCCCATCTCATTTATGGTTCACGCCACAAGCTGAGCTTTTTCAATAATCGAAAGCGAGTTAATTAAAATGGGAACTTGAATTTTGAAACCAGCTCCATTTACCTCCGGTAACTTTTACAGGTCAGTATCATGTCAGCGAGTCAGCCTCCAGGCTGCCCTTACCTAAGGATATGCTTTTTTGAAAATTACCTGATCTTGCTCTTCGAACTTGCAGCATAACAACTAAGGCCAGAACAAGGAAGCCAAGCAGACTTTTGGTATGGATAGGTAAGATCAGAAGGAAGGCTGCGATAATTAGAGGTATCCTCTCGTAAATTTTCAACTGGATGTAAAAAAAATTCTGAACTGTGGCCGCAAGGGCTATAACGCCGATAATAGCCGTGATCACGGTAAGACATGTATACAAGAACGAGAAGTTCTCAACCTTAATGAGCAAATTGGGGTTCAGGACAAACAAATATGGAACGATGAAACCGGCTACCGCCAGCTTTGTTGAGGTAAGGGCGGTCTGCCAGAAGGGGGCACCAGCCAGTCCTGCCGCCACCAATGCCGCCAAGGCTACCGGGGGCGTGAGGTCCGAGATAATCCCAAAGTAGAACACGAAAAGGTGAGCATTAATAGGCTCAACATTCATAAGCTTCAAGGCCGGTGCGGTCATGAGTGCCATCATGATATAATTCCCAGTGGTGGGGATCCCTGCCCCAAGAATGATGCTGGCTATCATTGTTAAGAAAAGGACGGGAAGAAGGTAACCTGCTGCAAGATCGATAATTGCGCCGGCCAGTTTCAAGCCGAAGCCGGTCAATGTTGATGATCCAATAATAAAACCTATCATGGAGCAAATAATGATTAACTCAAGAGCTGCGGTGGCGCCTTTGCCCACCATAGAATAAAGCTCTTTCAAATTGTAACGATATTCTTTTCTCAACAAAGGCAGCAGGAGTGAAATATAGATTGCCCAGAGAGCTGCCATAGTAGGTGTATAACCCCTCACTAGAAATAGAATAATAATGGGTATAGGCGAGAGCATGAAGCCATCCTTCAAAAGAATCTTCCTGAGAGAAGGGAGCTGCTCCTTTGGGAGGCCTTTCAAGTCATTCCGGACAGCCTCGAAATGAACCGATACAAGAACGCCCACATAGTATAGGAGCCCTGGAAGAGCCGCCGCCAGCGCCACTGTAAGGTAGCTCACCCCGATAAACTCCGCCATGATGAACGCAGCGGCTCCCATGATGGGGGGCATAAGTTGCCCGCCGCAAGATGCACAAGCCTCCGTAGCCGCAGCAAATTGCGGACTATAGCCGATGGATTTCATGAGTGGAATGGTGAAAGTACCCGTTCCAACCACATTAGCTACTGAGCTTCCATTAATTGTGCCAAATAAACCACTTGCCAGCACGCCCACTTTTGCTGGCCCACCCCGGCTGCTTCCCAATGCGGCCAGTGCAAGGTCGATGAATACCTTGCCCACGCCCGTGGAGGTAAGGACTACTCCAAAGAAGATAAAGAGAAAAATAAAATCAGAGACCACCCCCAGGGGAAGGCCAAAGATTCCTTCTGTGCTGAGGTACATGTGCCTGACGATGCTGATGATAGAGAAGCCCCGATGCCCAAACCTCCCAGGGATCCACCTGCCCCAATAACAATATGTAAGGAAAAAAAGGCAGATAGATGTAAGTATCCATCCGCTCACTCTGAAACCTGCGAGGGCGACGAAGATGATGGTCAATAGACCCATAATGAAATCGGTCCGTGTGGGCCATCCCTGCCTCAAAGCCAATTGGTCGAAGACGACAATTATATAGATAGCGGTGATGAAACTGCAGATAGCTAAGAGCACATCAAAGAGGCCTATCTTGCTGCTTTTCCTGAAACGGCTGGGGTAAAGCAGGAATGCGAGAGCAAGACCAAAAGCAAGCAGCACAGAACGCTGTTTGTTAGCAACCAGAAGGCCGAACTGGGCTGTATAAACCTCGAACAGTGTGAGCAGAGCACCAAGTATGCCCACAACCACTTTTAAACTACCAGTGTGCTCCAAGTGTCGGCTGCCAACCTCGAATGTTTGCGGACTGCCGGTTGTTTGAAGTTTCCTCTCACCTTGCTCGCTCATTTCTCATTATCTCCGATAAACCTTTCCAATGCCGAACTCACCCAGTGTTGCACAAGTATATCCACCAGTCGTCCTCGGGCATTATCCGACAGAGGATGGCGTTTTCCTTCAAGTTCAAGAACAAATGGATAAAAGTAAGCAACACGAATGTTATTGAGTGATGAAAAATGGCGGTCTAAACCGTCCATTACAAAGCGTCCATCGGATCCGATCTTGAAATAAGCCCTCGCAGGCGGAATGTCGGGTATTCCCGCTCCACAAGAAGAATAGACCATACGGGTGAGAACAATGTCGTGAGATCCAGCAATCTGAAAATGTTCCTCGACAACGGTCTTTGCCGTAGAGTGGGTATAACGAAGGAGAAAACGATCCCCTTTTTTCACAGCAAGATTGAGGAGCAGGTCTCCTGCCCTGGTGTCCCGAACCTCCAAAACAAGCCCCGGCAGGAGAACCCGCCCCATTGCTACGAAGAGGAACCCTGCTCCAACTATTCCCAAGAAAAGGCGAGAGCGGCGCATTTCCGGTAACTTCATGATACAATGGAAACTTAAAATCTAAGCCCTCAATTTATTTCAGCACTCCTTTCTCTTTATAGTACTTCCCGGCACCCGGGTGAAGAGGAATGGTTGAGCCAATGAGGGCTGTCTCTAGGCGAACATTTTCTCCCTGCTTGTGGGCCGCAGCCAAGTCTTTGAGGTTCTCGAAAATGGCTTTCGTCATCCGGTATACATCATCTTCCTTAAGCGATTCCAGACATACGAGGTAAGCCGGGGAGGCAATGGTCTCCACATCGTCGGTCAGGCCTGGATAGCTCCCTTTCTTCACCACTGACTTGATGAAATAGGGATCCATCTTTATGAGTTCGTCCCGCTCCTTCCCCTTGACAGGAACCAGCTTGATAGGAAGCACGGAGGATACATCCAGGATACCGGAGGTGGGAACACCGGAAACATACCACATGGCATCGATGTGGCGGTCCTTGAACTGGGCGGCCTGTTCTGCAAGAGAGATCAGCTTTTCGTCGATGTCATCATAGGTCATATTGTGCACCGACATAAGCCTCCGAAATGTCGTCTCTTCACCACTACCCGGGGCACCGACTCCCACCCGCTTCCCTTTCAGGTCATAAAAAGACGTGATGTCCGAGTTGGCCCTGACGACGATCTGGATCGGCTGGGGGTACAGCACCGCGATGCCTCGAATGTTCTTGATGGGCTTATCCTTGAAGAACATCTTGCCGTTGAAAGCATTGTACGCATCGCTGTTCTGCACAAGGCCCATATCGATTTCTTTCAAACTGAGGAGTCGGAGGTTCTCCATCCCGGCTGCACTTGTCTGGACCGTGGCTTCAATCCCTTCCACCTTATTTGTAATAATCTTGGCAATTGCTCCTCCCATTGGGTAGTAGACTCCAGCCAAGCCACCTGTCCCAATCAGGAGCCTGGTTTGAGCCGATGCGAGGCCCACACCATAGGGCACAGCACCAACAAATAGTACTGCTAAAAGACCGCACAAAATTCTCTTTTTCATGATCTCTCCTCCCTTATGGACAATTATGGGTTTATAATATAGAGAGCAGCGAATCGCCCTCCCCCCTCAGCACCTAATCCATGGGATAAATTCGAATTTTATCTATTTACACATTGACACCATGTTTTCGGGCAAATTCATGGAATTTTTTCTTTAATTCCATGGCTTGCTCGTATGAATCTTCGATGGTGATAACCTTACAATCGACATTGAGCATTTCTTTAAACGTTGTATAGGCTTCATCCATAAGCACAACATCTCCGTTGTCTTTGATTTCCCGAACGCCCTCGTACTGCTGAGCTTTCAGGTTAAGCTCTCTGGCTTGTTCGATGGTCATACCTTTTGGCAGCACGAGCTCGGCACCCTTCCGGCTTAATCTCACCGGATAGCCTCCTTCCAGTCCTTGAGGGCCTGGGGAGTGAGTGAGCTCACTAGTATCGTTGAAGATAGCCAAGATATTTTTCAAGCACGAGCCGGCCACCACGAACTGGCCATGACGTCCGGCAGGCCTAATACAACGTTTGGGAAGTTCGGCAACAAAGTGTGTCATATCGCCCAATCTTTCCGTCACATCTTCATGGCCTGCGTAAACTTTCAGATAAAAAGGGGCTTCACTTCCTCTCCCATATCGACACCAATAATACGCATGGTAATGGTGAGCGATCAATTCTACTCCAACATTTCTCATAGGCACATTCAATAGTTCTGAAGCGGCTTTCTGGATGTATGGAATAATCAAATCCATATTCCCTATACCTATGGTAAGAGCAAGACCAATCCTGGCCAGGCTTGGATTGATTACATCGGGGTATGACGAGTTGACAACATAGGTGTCGATGCCAGCCATTTTTATGGCCTTCATCAGCTTGCCGGTGAGCGCAAGATGCATGGTAGCCCATGGTCCAAGTCCGCACCTGTGCTTGTATATTTTGGCGTTGACATCAGAGGGGAGTTCATTTACAACCCACCACGACTGCAAGGTGGTTCCATTGAACACGATGGTGGGATTGATCTTTTTCAGAATTTCGGCTGTTTGTTCTATGTTTCGCAAATCAATGTGATGAAACTTAATACTCGGGTACAACCCCATGTAAGACGCCCCTTCGATAGCGCTGTTGGTTTTTCTGAACCCCCAGTCGGCATTGGAGTCGGCTACCACAATTTCACAAATGTTGGGAACCCTGCAAATATATTCCAGTACAATGCCTCCCAGCTCTCCGATACCGATAAGCATTATTTTTTCTCGTTCTCCCGTCATCTTATCCTCACTTATGTAATTAAAAACTAGCCAAAGATATTTGAAATTTTGTAACACTTTAGCTCTTTGAAAAAAGAATAAGCTGGCGGTTTAGGATCTC
>CAZTAS010000344.1:0-5188 GCA_964611635.1 uncultured Thermodesulfobacteriota bacterium | reverse complement strand
GGCCATCTCTGCCTCCTTTCTTTAATTCAATAGAAAAAACAGGCAGATAATGACCCTCAGCCCATCAAGAGTCAATCACCATTTTTGTTACGTATAGATAGCAGTAAGTAAAATTGTATTGTTAAAGGGTTCATACGCAATATATAGAGGTTTCAAGCATTTGAAGCATCTCATATTAGGCAATGTGCTCGATTTTCTTTTTCTTTACCAGCCACTCCTGCACGAAAGGGTAGAAAAAGAAAACCACGGAGAGAATCAGCAGGACTAAACTAATGGAATGATCGAAAAAAATGTAGTAACTTCCGTCGGACTGGATCATGGCCCGCCGGAAATTTTCCTCGACTATATTGCCCAGCACCAGGGCGAGCACAATGACAACCACAGGGAAACCAAACTTCCGTAGTATGTAGCCCCCTATGCCAAAAACCAACATGAGTCCCACATCGAAAATGTTATTGGAGACCGCATAGGAGCCGAGAAACGAAATAAGCACGATCATAGGCACCAGCAGACTCTTAGGCGCCTCGGTGAACCTCACCCAGAGCCTGGCCCCCACCAGGCCGAATGCCAGCATCCAGAGGTTTGCCACAAACAGGCCCACGAACATGCCGTAGACCAGATCCGGGTTGTTGACGAAGAGCTTTGGCCCCGGCTCCAGGCCCTGCATCATGAAGGCTCCCATGAGAACCGCGGTCGTCGCCCCCCCCGGAATGCCCAGCGTCAGCAGTGGGATCAGCGCTCCCCCCACACTAGCGTTGTTGGCCGACTCAGGCGCAGCTACGCCCTTCAGGATTCCCGTTCCGAACTTGGGCCCGTCTTTGGAAAAGCGCTTGACCTGATCCAGGGCGATCCAGCAGGCGATGGAGGCGCCTGCACCCGGGATCGCGCCGATGAACGTGCCTATAAAGGAACCAGCTACTATGGTTGAAGCCATGTCTTTAAGCTCTGCCCAGCTGGGAAGCTTGCTGGAGAAGCGCTCGAAGGTCTGCTTGAGGGGAGATATCTCCTCGATCATCATGAATACCTCGCTCATGGCGAAGCATCCGATCAGAGCCGGGATAAATGATATGCCCTCCATCAGCTCAAAGATCCCGAATGTGAACCGCTCATGGGCGGTGAAATGATCTAATCCAATGGTGCGCAGTATCAGTCCGATCAGGGCGCCGATGAAGCCCTTGATCCAAAATTTACCCGACAGGGTGGCAACGGCGGTCATGCCGAAGACTCCCAGGGCGAAATACTCCGGCGGGCCAAATTTCAACGCCATTTCAGCGATGGGAAAGGCCAGCAGGATAAGAAAAACGGTGCCGATCAGCCCGCCGCAGGTGGAGGCGATAATGGATGTGCCCAAAGCTTTGCCAGGTATGCCCATTTTAGTGCACGCATACCCGTCGATAGCAGTTGCCGCCGCGGCAGCGGTTCCGGGAGTGTTGATGCTGATGGCGGTGATGGATCCACCATACTCCCCTCCGCAATACAGGGATACTAACAACAGCAGGCTTGCCGCCGGGTCCATGCCATACGTGAATGGAACCAGAAGGGCTACACCTATAGTTGTGGTCAGGCCCGGCATGGCCCCCACCAAGATGCCTAAAATCACACCGATGGGAATGAGGATCATATGGTGCCAGGATAGAACAACTTCTAATCCCATTGCAAAGTTTGCCAGCATAATCGAGCTCCGAGATTTAAATGATTATCTAAAGGTCTCTATAACTCCCAGAGGTAAGGGTACATTTAAAATTCTGTAAAAAATCACATACACAAAAAGAGTGCTCGCGGCCGAAATAATCATGATGGGCCCCCATCGCTTGTAAAACAAGAGGCGCATCTGGAAAACCATGTAAACGGACATGACAAGGAGAAATCCGACGTGTTCGATGATTGATGCGCAAAGAATCATGGCAATAGCGGATATGACCAGCAGGTGGATGTTCTTCCATTCCAGTCGTAGAACCTCTTTACCCTGCCAGAGACGGAATAATAACAACAGGCAGAGGGCCCACAGGCAATAAATTGGCATCCGAGGGAAATACGCAGGCCCGGGTATCTTTTGTTGGCCATCGAAGTGTGGAGGAAACACCAGGGTGATATAATATAAGAATCCACCCACAAACATGAAGATAATCGCCAATACAACGCTTCCAATCCGCATATCTTTAATCTCCCAAAAAAACAATAATTCTTTCCAATGTTATAGGTATCAGGTATTATAAAATTTGGGGAAATGTTCAATTGAAAGCCACCTTGCCACCGGAAGTCCGGCGGCAAGGTAACATCGGTCTTTGCCTCAATTTTTGACAAGCCCCACATCGATCAGGGTCTCACGGCCTTTTTTTATATCTTGATTGATCAACTTTGTGAACTCATCGGGACCCATGTACTCCGGCTCCCAGACGAATTTCTTGATGAACTGTATCCACTCAGGATCCTTGGTCATTTCTTTGAATGCCCGTGCAATATGCTCGATCCGATCCCTGGGCACTCCGGCTCGCGTTATCATACCGCGCCAGATATATTCCTCTATGTCGACACCCAGCTCCTTGAGTGTGGGGACATCCGGGATGATGTCCACCCGTTTTCTTCCGTACACGTAGATGCCCTTCAATTTTCCCGTGTCCATGTGGGGCTTTATGATGCTGGGGTTGTTGACCACGGCATCGTTGTGTCCGCCCACGCATGAGGTGACGGCGGGACCTCCTCCGTGGTATGGGACATCTCTAAGCTCAATTCCTGCCGCCTTCTTGACCCGCAGCCAGAATACGTGGTGCGCCTGGCCAACTCCGGCATGGGCCATCTTGATCGTGTTGGGATGCTTCTTTGCGTATTCCACGAATTTCTGCCAAGTGTCGTACGGCCGCTGGGCATTAACCGCCATCATTGAGACATTCTGAGCCAGACGGCAAATAGGTGCGAAGTCGTCAGGCTTCATTTTCGTCTTGCCCCTCGCCATTATAAATGCATAGCCGATTCCGATCGTAAGGATGTTGTATCCATCGGGCTTTTGCTTCAGCAGGTGAGCCAAGGCCACTGTGCCCCCGCCCCCTGCCTTGGTCACCACGCTCATGGGCTGGCCCACGAATTTCTCGCTGATCTTGGCTATTTTGCGGCCCATGAGGTCCATTGTAGAGCCGGGCTTGGACATGCAAAGAATGGTGATGGGCTTTTCTGGATACTCGGCCATTGCAGGTGCAGCCATGATAGAAAGCACCGCGCAGGCTGCCGCTACCAAACATAGAGCCAATGTCATTCGTTTCATCTCTTTTACCTCCTCTTGAAATGGTTGATTCCTCCTTATCTCAATCCTTGCCATTACCATGGAAAAGTTTCCAAGGGAAACGGCTCAGACCCTCCGTTTAGCAGTGTTTATCAGCACATCGGCAGAACACGCGCGGACATGCTATTGCCTTTTTGAGAATCAACGGCCCTGCTGCCAATAGTGTGCTTGGAACGCCTCTGATCCGGCTTCTACCCGCAGATGGGCGGTCTCTGGCGGTGCCGTAAGACCAGTGCACCATTTTTTTGCCCTCTCATATTGAGAACCGATGAGGTGATGTGCTTCGTTCACCTGCTCTTTTTTGACAACAATATCTCGCGGGCCCGAATGGGGTTAAAAATGCCGCACAAGCAACGACGAGCAAGTTCTTCGCAGACCTTGTTCACGTCCCGACGGCCCGCGGCCACATCATCCAGAGCCTTTCGCGCCAAATTAAACGTAACGAAGCCGTGGCCACACATGGTGCTTATGGCTAGGATTTCAGGCTCAGGGATCATCTCTCGGGGGCCCAACACGCCGATGGAGAGCGTCAATGTGTGGAAGGAAAGACCGGTTTTACGGCAGCAACGCTCCACTCCATCCAAAAGCCCCTGGGCCGTCACTGAGATGCCAAGGTCCGCTTTTTTCACTTCTTTAATGGCCTGACATAGCTTTTCCTCGCTGTCGAAAGTCCCGTGCACTGTGGGGCTGGACGTGATTGCACGCTCCAGTTCATCGGGGGTTTTATGAAAGAGACTTCCCTGTTTTGACACTCCCATATTTACTGCTCCAACTCTCTGGACAATGCGAAAGAATTCCCTCAGCCGCGCAACAGCCTCTGCATCGTCGAGCTTACTGGAGGCTGAAGCTATGGCCATAAGATTAAAGTCGCCCTTGAGACTGTCCGGTTGGCCCACGCGGTGAGCTGAATGTGTCATGGATTCCTCCTTCCTGAAAAGACAAAAGCGGGTCTACCCAGACCTAGGTTAACCTTCCCGTTCGGCCGAAGTGAAAGCCCTAGTCTATTAAGTGTAGCTGTAGGGAACAATTCCTGTCCAGATTCTGCTTTTCGATGCAACGAGACCACCATTAAAGTTCCCAGATTCTGGGACATGTTTAAAATGACCTCCATGGCGCGATCGAACCCCGTCTCGTCTGTCGTGAAGGATAGGTAAACGGTAAGCGCCCTCTGATTCAACACTTCCTCAGGAAAGGTCCCCTGTGAGGCATCATCCATGAGGTTAGTGATGGGAACTGACGGGTCAAACTGCATGCCCAATTTCGCAAGGACCTTTGAGAGTTTCTCAACATCCCTGAACGACACCCCGGAGTTGGGCCGGCCCAGCTCTACCTGTACCCCAATGTCGCCAGGCCAAAAAACGCCTTCTACATCGTTTGCTTTCTTTTTAGTACCCCCGCGGGATTTTACATGAGGAATGGTCGATACAAAAGCGGTGTCGCTGAGGGCCGCCCGCAGGACTCTTGGCCACTGCAAGGATTCCGCAGGGCGATAAAACGCCCCACAGATGTTCTCGGTGGCCCGCTGGCAGTTACCACATTCCACACAAAGCTCCTCATCTATTACCGCGATCTGCTTGGATCCCATGGAGATGGCTTCCACAGGACAATAGGGGATACAGGCTTTACAGCAAAAGCACCTTGCCTCGTCAACTCGCATGGTGTACCTCCTTAGTTAGATCTATTTTTCAATAATTATTAGAATCTCAGCTACTTGCAGGCACAGAACCTCTTACAACTCTGGAAGACCAAGATTCGCAATTAGGTCATTAAAGAGATGGAACATATAGTTTTAAGCAGAGTCTATGGATATATTGTGGAACCGTTCATGCAAATCTGGTTCATCCGGAATTTGCGTACTTTAGCTCTTGAAAGTTTGTGGACAATCAGGTTTTCCTCTTTGATGAAAAAGAA
>CAZTAS010000343.1:0-5235 GCA_964611635.1 uncultured Thermodesulfobacteriota bacterium | reverse complement strand
TCAAATATTGGATACCGTTCGTCAATTAAGAAACAACGTCCCCCTTTCCGCTACGCTAATGATTACTTCTGATATGGTTGATACGTGAAAGCTGGTCGAAACTCGAGAATAGGATAGTTATTCCTAAATTTCATCGTACCCCGAATGGATCGTTTAGAAGCGGGATCTTCCACTGTAGCAATTTTGATTTATTTCTTTAAAACTGTAAATATGTGGAGCATCCCCAAACTTACAGAGCCTTAAGCCTTGGAACTCTAATACTGATCGGGCACGTTTCGGCGGAGTTCATCCAGCCATACAGTTGCTTCCGAGTCACTGGGAGCCCTCCAATCACCCCTTGGTGAAAGTGACCCGCCGGAGCCGACCTTTGGTCCGTTCGGAATTGCAGATCGCTTAAACTGGCTGATCTTGAAGAAACGGTATAGAAAAATCTCAAGCCACTTCTTGATGACATTCAAATCGTAATCTTTGCGCTTTGAGTCGGGTATCAAGTCCGGCCAAATCCCTTTTGTTTTAGCCCCCCAGGCATGGTAACATAGAAACGCTACCTTACTTGGACGAAATCCAAAACGAGTTAGATAATATAGGTTAAAATCCTGGAGCTCGTAAGGACCAATCTCGGATTCAGTGATTTGGCCTGGACGATCCCTTTCACCTTTGCCACCGGGGACGAGTTCAGGTGATATCTCGGTCTCTAGTATAGATTGAAGGATTGATCCAGTCTTTGCATCAAACTGGTTTGTCTTAATGATCCAGCGGATCAAGTATTGGATCAAGGTTTTGGGAACCGAACTATTGACGTTATAGTGTGACATCTGATCGCCAACGCCATAGGTTGTCCAGCCCAGAGCAAGCTCACTTAAATCTCCGGTGCCCACAACAATAGCCTTATGAAAATTGGCTAATCTGAAAAGATGGGAAGTCCTCTCACCCGCCTGTACATTCTCGAATGTAACATCATAAACATTTTCTCCCTCAGCGTAAGGGTGTCCGATATCCTGAAACATCTGTTTACAGGAAGGTCGGATATCCAATTCTTTGGCCGTAATGCCAAGCGCACGCATGAGGCTATTGGCATTTCGATTTGTCGTATTGCTGGTAGCAAACCCGGGCATCGTATACCCAAGTATGTTTTCTCTAGGCAGCCCTAACCGATCCATGGTTCTGGCACAAACGATGAGGGCTTGTGTCGAATCGAGCCCCCCTGATATACCAATGACGACATTCTTAATCCCGGTAGATTCCAAACGCTTCATCAAACCATGAACCTGTATATTATAAACCTCATAGCAGCGTTCATCACGTAAGGCAGGATCAGCAGGCACATAAGGAAACCGTTCTATCTTTCGCATGAGGGGTATCTTGCCATCAGGAATCTTGAATTCAAAAGGAATCCTCCTGCTCAGGTTGAGTCTCTCTTTCCAGTCGCCGGTGGAGTCATTGAAACTGGTCATACGCATGCGATCCTGTAAAAGTCTCTCCAAGTCCACGTCTGCAGCAATGACCTGCTCTTTATCCAAGAAGCGTTGAGACTCGGCCAGATGATCATTGTTTTCATATATCAAAGCATAGCCGTCCCAAGCCAAGTCAGTGGTGGACTCCCCCGGGCCTGCAACTGAGTACAGGTAAGCTGCAATACACTTGGCTGATTGAGATGCACAAAGGAGTCTCCGATAGTCTGTTTTTCCAACTGTGATGTTACTTGCGGATAGGTTTGCTAGGACGGTTGCGCCAGAGAGTGCCCCGAAAGTACTTGGTGGAATTGGTGCCCATAAATCCTCACACAATTCCACGTGCAGCGTGAGACCTTCATAATTTATCGCCTCAAAAACGAGATCGTTACCAAAAGGGATAAATCTGTCCATGAAAGAAACTTCTCGACTTATCGCATCGCGTGCAGCACAGAACTGCCGTTTCTCATAGAACTCACGGTAATTGGGCAGATAGCTCTTGGGCACGATTCCAAGCACTTGACCTCGATAGATTATTACTGCGCAGTTGAACAATCTTCCTTCAAATCTAAGGGGAGCGCCCACAATGATAATCGGTGATAGGGTCTTACTCTCCTTTACAAGAGACGCCAGAGCCGATTTTGTAGCATCCAGAAGCGTATCCTGGTGGAACAGATCTTCATTTGAGTAAGCAGAGATGCCGAGTTCCGGAAAGAGGGCTATGGTTGCATGCATATTTGATGCTTTTTGGGCTAACCTTAGCGTACGCTCCATATTGAATTGAGGATCGGCAACTCTAAGAAAGGGTATGCAGACCGTAGCCCGGATAAATCCGTGGGAATAAATCGAATGAAACTGACGTGTTATGCTAATCTCGTTGTGCATATTATCATTACCCTATACAGGTCTCTCGGTGATCAAAAATGATTCAACACTTAAAGATCATTATTCGTATAAGGAAATTTCACAATTAATGGGCTCTTGCTAGAATCCTTCCCTGAGAATTTCGAAAATGATTATTACTGGCGATAGAAACCCTAATGACTGCATGACTTTTCATTACCCAAATAAACCTTGAAAGCAAGACAATTTCAGGTTTCATCCAAAAATGTCACTCTTGAAATTGTCTCGTCTGAGCTTAGATCCATACTCTCAGACCAACTATATCTTGGCAGTATTGCAATGAGGCCTCAAGTTGGGATAAATAGCAGATACTACAGGTTCACCAAAACGTCATGTGTGTTGGAGATAGTACAGGTTTTTGCAACAACTTTGCGACCACAAGATATGCTATAAGGAGCACATCTGAAAATGTGGTAAAGCTTACTCACAGTATTGTTGACTTTCACAGGTGCTTCGAATGTCATGCTTAGGATAATTAGTCTTAACTCCGGCGCCGTCCCAACATTGCTTTTTCCAGTCCTGTTTTTTGGGGAATCAATGCTGGTCAGCTTTTATACCATTATTGAACAGGAACGATTCAGAATAAATCCTTAGTATATTTTGCGTTTTCAGACTTTATGATGTATTATCCTCTTAATGTCCAAGATAGAAGGGGGGAGATAATAATGGAAAAAATGTCATTATCATTAAAAGAATTAGCTGTACCGATGATTAAGGCTATTGATAGTTTTAATTATCTGCTTAAATCCCATCACAGAAGAACTGCTGTGATTTCATATTATATTGGAAACCAATTAGATTTAAACGAAGATGACCTATTCCAACTTATTATCGCTGCAGCCCTTCATGATGTTGGTGCATTGTCTGTCCAAGAAAGAGATATGCTCGTTAAAGAGGATGTAATAAATCCAAGTCCCCATTGTATAATGGGCTATCGTATGTTGGTATCGTTTGATGCTTTCAAGAGCACTGCCCAAATTATCAGGCATCATCACATCAAATATCAAGATGCATTGAAGGTGGAAGAGGAGGAAATATTATTTCAAAGCCACATCATCCATCTTGCCGACAGGGTTGACATCCTGATTTCCCCTGATGAATTTATTCTAAACCAAAAGAGTAAAGTCACAGATAAAATTTATGAAAAGGTAGGCAGAATCTTTCATCCGGATGTTTTTGATGCATTCCTTAAGGCATCAAAGGCAGATATATTCTGGATCGAAATCAATAACCTGGATATGGACCAACTTTTCAGAAAAATCAATTTCGCTATAGATTTTGACCTCACAATTGACAATATCCTGGAGTTTGCATTGACAATATCGAGAATAATCGACTTCAGAAGTAGATTTACAGCCTCACATTCATATACCGTAGCGCATCTGTCTTCGTTAATCGGTAGGTATTTTGGACTTTCTGAAGAAAAATGCAAGAAATTAATGATAGCTGGGTACCTTCACGATATTGGTAAAATAGGAATCGATCCGGGATTAATCGAAAAAAATGGACCACTTACCGACGAGGAATTTAATCTAATTAAACTACATACTTATTATACAGGACAAATATTGAATGAATTAAATACCTCTGAATGGTTTAGTGAAATTGTTAGCTGGACCGAAAGACACCATGAAAAAGCCGATGGAACCGGATATCCGTATGCATTAGAAGACGCAAGCCTGGATATAGGTGTAAAAATTTTGGCTTACTCAGATATAATATCCGCTTTAATGGAGGAAAGGCCTTACCGAAAAAATCAATCCATTGATGTCGCTTTTGATATTATCAGGGACGAGATAGCAGCCGCAATTTCTCCCGAAATATTTGGTGAGATTGAAAAACATAAAGATGAAATCAATGATTTGGTTTTACAATGTCAGACACACACATTTGAAGAATACAATTTAACTTCACATGACAAATAACTTATTCTCAAAGCTGAATCTTTCATAATAAAAAAACCGAACATTCTTTCTATGAAGGTGGGGTTGGAAAAATGATTTTCTGCCCCATAACTTCTTCTTCCAGTAGTCGCTTTTAGGCAAACCTAACTGTCAAGACTACTTGCATGATAGTTAAATCGCGTCATATTCAAGCATACCAATGGTATTTTTCACTCTAAAATATCAAAAGATCTGTTCGGATTGCAACCGATTGTCCTGATCCAGACAAAATAAAAGGGATCCTATATCTTGTGGCCCGCCTTTAGCCCTTTAGAGTTGCGATATATTGAGAATACCTCAAAATTACAGGCCTGTCAAAACCTGTGGTTTCTTGCCAATAGCTCAAGCCAAACCTCACTACGAGTCTATATTCGCCGGTGTTGGCGTCAACCGCAATGGCTAGAAATCCTTCTGCCAAAAAAGATTCCCGAATAACCTGACTGCCAAGTAATAAAGCCTTGCTGGAAAGAAACGATACGCCCACAGGATTTTAAGGAAGAATTTATCCACTACCCTACGGTCCATTTGATCTACGCACATCGCGCTAATCTGATAAAGACAATCATGAACCAAGGATGCGAAATAAGTTTTCGGTTTATCCCAATCCAGATGGTCAAGGCCTATGGCCCTTAAATTGGTCGTGATGAATTTCTCTTCCTCTCCTCCTGGCAGGGCACCTTCAGGAGTCCCGAATACCATTCCAAATATTTCTATCTTTGGGCTACAACCGTTCCAAGAATACCCTGTAATTATCTTGAGCTCACCCTGTTCATTCAAAATGAAATAGGCGTGTTGGCATTCGACACCTTTGATGGGGAGTTCAAAAATTGTTTCTTTTTCCAACTTCCATATCTGGCAGTTATTATTGTACCTTGATATTTTCATAACCTACATTCCGCACTTCAGAGAGGGCAAACTTTGGAATTTTGAGCCCTGTG
>CAZTAS010000342.1:0-5236 GCA_964611635.1 uncultured Thermodesulfobacteriota bacterium | reverse complement strand
GAATATGGGCACGCACTTTTTCATTGCGTGGCACGGGCTTCCAGCCCGTGGACAATCATGGGCAAGATGCCCATGCCACAATAAATATCCATGATGTGTTGAGGCTAATTGATTTAATTAACTGCATTTTTCGGGTTTATAATTGTATTATCTCGTCGCAAAAATTCATCAATGTTTCCATCCGAGCGCGCTCCCGCCTGGAAAACTCGGTCTTATCGAAGCTCTGGCCGTAATAGCCGTTGATCACCGCCGTCCGGGCATGGCCGAGCCAGCGCAAGAGCTTCTCCACTTCCTCGCCCTGCAGGTAGAGGGAGATGTCGTTGATGACCACTACCTCGCGGGAGCGGCACAGGGCAATCTCGAAAATTTCCTCGATTCGCTCTGCGTTGATGCGGGCATATTTTTCCACTTCCTCCGGCGTCTTTCCCGTTAAGCGGGGGGGGATTATATCCGCGGTGAGGTACTGGACGTTCTCGAAGCCATCCAGGCACAGCTTGCCGCCGATACCCCGGGTCGTCTCCGGCGCAAAGTCCAGAACAACGATGTCACGCTGGTCCGCGTGCAGCATAGCCTTCAAAAGATCCAGCGTAGCGCTTGTCTTGCCCGTGTTGACGTCCCCGACGATCAGAATCCTCCGGCCCACGATGGCATCAGCGGCGGGTAGTTTCATTCTCACACCACCAGAACTAATCCCACGAGGCTTGCGCAGGGCACGTGCTCCACCCTGGATGCCTGACCGATGGGCACAATCTTCCACCCGACTTTTCGAGCGATTGCGAATACGTCAAACCCGCAAGCCTCCATGGCTGGGTGCGCCCGAAGTGGGTGGACACAAGGTTTGCCCTCCAGAACAGCGCATGGTCTCTCCGGAAGGCAAAGCGAACATTCGCCCGCGGCAAATCCCATGGCCATCGGAAACCCCATATGAAAAGCACGGCTGGAGATCTGCGACACCATCTCCTTATGGCGCAGCTCCGTGGGGAGATGCCGCCTGACCCAGTCATCGCCCGCGAAGTTCTCCACGTCGGTCTCAAGCTGGAACAGTATCCCATACATGTATTCGGACACAATACGGCGGGTGATATCGGGAGTAAGCGGGTTGTGGGGCGGGCAATGGATGCTGGAGCCATACCACTTGCACGTGGGTATATAGCAGCGGGCACGGGCGCTCTCCTTGACAACCAGGTCGCGGGCCTCTACGATCTTGGCACGTGTGGCCCCTATCTCCATCGCGTAATCGCTTAGTTCTTCCAGTTTCCTGTAGACGTTATCCTCTTCCATCGGGTGTCTCCTGTTGATTCACCTTAGACTATGAAAGTTAAGGGTTTTGAATTTCATCAATATCGGCACATCATAACAAGAGTGCAATGATATTGCGGACAACCCATTGTACCACCAGAACCGTGGACACGGAAAGGGTGAGGAAGCCCAGTAAATTCTCCCAGACGCCATTCCGCAGTTCCCCGCTTATTCGCTGGCTGTTTAACATGTACAGGACAATCACCAGGGCCAGAAGGGTCCCCGTTAGCCCCAGGGCCATTACCACCACCAGAAGGTGCATGAAGGCTCCCTTGAGGAAGGGCCCCATGATGGTCCCCAGGGACGCTATTGCCAGCACAGCGGCAATACGTCGATCTCTCATTTTAAGGCCCCATCCCGCCTTGTCGGCAACCATGTACCCAATGCTTAAAATAATCGGTCCCAGAGTTGAGAGGGCAGCTCCCCAGAGACCCAGAAGAAAGATCCACTTGGCATAACTTCCAAGGAGGCGGTTCAAGCTCATGGCCACTTCTATGGGCGTGTTGGCCGAGACGCCGTGGGGATGAAGGCCGGCAGCGGTGGAAAGGAAGATGGCCAGGCTGTATATGCCGAAGGCCACGAACATGGACAGAATCGTGTCGAAGCGGGCTAACCGCAAATCCTCGGGCTTCCAGCCCCGAGCGTTGACGGTGTATGTGTGAAGGCAGATGATGGTAATGTGAACTGCCCCTCCCATTATTCCAGCGGCGAAAAGTGCCGAATGGTATCCCCCCGGAAGGGTGGGAATGAGCCCTTTAAGGATTTCCACAATATCCGGCCGCACGATGGCCAGGTTAACAATGAAGCAGAGGACAACAAAGGCTACAAGGGCCTTGCAGGCCCGCTCTATCCGATTGTATCCTCCCATGACGAGGAGGGAGGGTATGATTACGGCATAGAAAACGCCTATTATACGAGCGTCCGCACCCACTAGGATGGCTGTCACCCCGGCCAGGGCTTTCATGATAATGATGGCGGCAATCCAGGTCACAGCCACACCGTCCGCTAACAGGATCCATGCCCAGACGGGGCCGATCTCCTTTTTTACCATGGAGATGAGCCCCTGACGGCCTATAACACCGATCTTGGCGGCCAGGTACTGCGCGGTGGTGCCAAACAGCGCGCTGAGGATTACGACCCACAGAAGGGCGTATCCGAAACTGGCCCCGGCCTTGGATACAGAGGCCAGAGTCGCCGGGCCGCAGGCCAAAGCCCCGATCACCCATGCCGGTCCCATCTGTGAGGCATATGCTTTCCACTGCGCCCAGGTGCTGGCCTTTTGAGCGCAAGCCGCTACTTTCATTCACTTCTCCTTGTTTCAGCAGGTAGGCCGATTTTCACTCTCCCCGGCTTTTAATCACCAGAAGATAGCCGGTCCCGATACAGATGGAAGCCTCTGATCCGGAGAATTCGTTGCTGATACCGCGGGATTCCCCCTGCTCAAGGGTTTCATTATTCAGTTGATATTTTGTCCCCCGGATTGTGATGCCCGACGCATAATCTGAGAGAGGCAACAAAGAGAAACGCTCACCGGGTTGCCCTTGAAGGCTGATCGTCTCCCCTGAAATGAGGATCACCTCGTTCAGTTCGTCCACCAATCGTGCGGGTATGCCTGCTCGATGGCACCGTAGAAGCAGACTCAGGTTGGCCATCGTGTGATCAATTCTATTGCCTATGCATCCAAGCAGAAGTATCTCGCTTGGCTTCATCTGCAGTGCTTCATCAATGGCCAGGTGGGTGTCGGTAAAATCTTTCTCAGCCGGATGAGTCTTGAGGCGCATCTGCCCGCTGGCCAGTAGTGACCGCATATCCTCATCCAGAGAGTCCAGGTCACCAATGAGAAGCTGAGGGCGCAGCCCCAACCTCACGGCATGCCTTATGCCACCGTTAACACAGATGATGTAATCGTCCGCACGGAGCAGCTTTTTGTGAAAATCGTCGTTCCTGATGTTCCCGTTGGCAATGATAACTACTCGTTCCATGATCAAGTATTTATTGCAATAAAAAACCGAATTCCGGTGCTGGAATTCGGCCATTTTTCGATGCTCTCAAAGCCCTTTCAAGTGCTCAAAAGCGCAAGAGATTGATTTCTCAAACGATTTTGGGCCGCTTCCCTACGCCGGTATTACCCGGATCAGGTTCTAAGGGTCGTCCCGAGGACTCTCAGTAAACCTCCCCTAGCTGCCCTTTTTTCAATGAACCATAATTTATATATCATTTTGTTTGAATGCTTGTCAAGGAAATTCCCAGAATCTTGGAGAGTCATAACAAAAATTATATGACTTATTGACGTAATTTCTGTATTTCAATTATCGATTCCCAAAGTCCCGAATGTTTGAGGGAATCCGAAAAGCATTTTACAGGCATTCCACAATTTGCATTTGAGGAGCTACTTGTTTCTGCTCAGAAGCGCAAAGCCTTTCCGGCCAAAGGCAAGTTTTTCAGACTGAAAGTTTGCGGAAAAGTCTCCTTTATTGCTTTTTACAAGGCGGCAAGGACATCGAGCAACTGCGAGCGCAACGACCCTTTTCGAGGCGAGAATGAACCGTTGAAAACGGCGGATCCTATGGTGAAGGCATCGGCGCCAGCGGCAGCCAGGTCCCGTATATGTTCGGGAGATTGCACACTGCCCGCAACGATGAGATAGCCGCTGGTGGCTTCGCGAGCGGCAAGCACTAAATCCAGCGGCTCAGCCTCGTAGGCGCGATAAGCCAGCAGGTCCACCCCAGCGTATCCCTGTTTTTCGAAACGGCGACAATCCTCGGCTATCTCATCGGGAGTTCCTCCAAGACGTGTGGGGTGTCCTTCCGGGCGGCCAATGAAAGGGTAGAAGTTGATCCCGGTGCCTTTTATAATCCTGTACATATTTTCTGCATCAAAACCGCCGAGAAGGTAATCAACTCCAATTTTCACGGCGGCGTGCGCTGATTTTAGACACGCTTCCGGATCGGTGCTTACTACTTCCATATAACTGCTGCAACCCGCAGCCTTGATACGTCGGTTGAGCTCATTTAATGTTTCCAGCTCTACGCCTACATCCTTGAAGCCTATGTGCTTTAGGCCAAGGGGTTTGATGTAATCAAATACTTCAATACAATCTTCCACTGTCTGATCATCTCTGGTGAGCATAAAAATGAAATCCATTGCTATAAGTTCCTTCATGTGCCTTCTTCCGCGCATAGATGGCGCGTCAGGAAACATTGCCACCCTTTCCCGCTCCAGCGTTACTGGTTTCACCTCCACCAATGCAAGGAACCGATTGTCCCGCCGGATGAACCTGCCAGGGATCACTGCGGGAGCTATCTTCATCAGGCAATCAGAGCCTTTTTCCCTTCACCGCTGCGGGGATTTTACCATTTCTTCCGGCGAAATTCGTCAAGCTCAACGGCCGTTCGTCAGAGTGGATGGGCAAATATGGGGCGGAGATTCGGCAGATTAATCTCGTTTCTCGAGCCCGATGCTGAACAGCCGCTCGAGGTCAAATCGCGATAGGGCTCGAAATGCAATCAAAGTTTCTGTCTTGAGAATCCCGGGCAGCGGCAGCATATGACTGGTGATGATCTCGGCGAGAAGATCGTTGTTCTTCACGCGGACAATGGCCACCAGGTCCCACTGACCGGCGACTGAGTAAACCTCCGAGATCCCTTCCATCTTGACCAACTCCTGCGCGGTCTCATTGATCATCTTTCGATCCGCATTTATCAGCACTATGGCGGTTACCATCAACCCACCTCCTGGTCTCAAAGCTGGTTTTATATGCTCGGATGCAGAGGCACTCAAGAGGCGAAGAATCCGCTGATAATCGAACCCTGCGGCTCACGATTTGCCTTTCCAGGATTCCCGCATTCGCGCGATTTTCTCACCGTCCCTGCGCGCGCCGGCGGCCAAATGGCGGCCATCGCTGGAGATGCCGAGAAACAAATACCCATTATCAACC